>NZ_JAMQOQ010000004.1:0-300000 GCF_031624635.1 Halogeometricum sp. S3BR5-2
TCGCGGACATCGACGTGTTCGACGTCGAAATCGAACCCGAGGACGTCGACGAGTTCGTGAACATCGTCAGCGCGATGGAACCCACCTTCGGCGGCATCAATCTGGAGGACATCAAGGCGCCGGAGTGCTTCGAGATAGAGTCGCGCCTGCGCGACGAGATGGACATCCCGGTCTTCCACGACGACCAGCACGGCACCGCCATCATCTCCGGCGCCGCCCTCCTGAACGCCCTCGACGTGGTCGGCAAGGAGATGGACGAGGTTCGGGTGACGTTCGCCGGCGCGGGCGCGGCGGCGACGGCGACGGCGCGCTTCTACGTCTCTCTCGGCGTCCGGCCCGACAACATCGTCATGTGCGACATCGACGGCGTCCTCACTGAGGAACGTCGCGAGGCGGGCGAGTTGAACGCGCAGAACAGCGAGTTCGCGCGCGACGTCGAGGCCGACACGCTCGAAGAGGCGATGGCCGGTGCGGACGTGTTCGTCGGCCTCTCGGCGGGCGGAATCGTCTCACAGGAGATGGTGGCGTCGATGGCCGACGACCCCATTCTCTTCGCGATGGCCAACCCGGACCCCGAAATCGGCTACGAAGAAGCGAAGGAGGCCCGCGACGACACCGTCGTCATGGCGACGGGTCGCTCCGATTACCCGAATCAGGTGAACAACGTGCTCGGCTTCCCGTTCATCTTCCGCGGCGCCCTCGACGCCCGCGCCACCGAGATAAACGAGGAGATGAAGGTGGCCGCCGCGGAGGCCCTCGCCGAACTCGCCCGCAAGGACGTCCCCGACGCCGTCGTGAAGGCCTACGGCGACCAACCCCTGCAGTTCGGCCCCGACTACGTCATCCCGAAACCCCTCGACACGCGGGTGCTGTTCGAGGTCTCCGCGGCCGTCGCGCGGGCGGCGATGGAAAGCGGCGTCGCCAGACAGGAGATAGACTTGGACACCTACCGCGAGCGTCTGGAGGCGCGCGTCGGGAAGTCCTTGGAGATGCTTCGGGTCGTCCTCAACAAGGCGCAGAGCGACCCCAAGCGGGTCGTCCTCGCCGAGGGAGACCACGAGAAGATGATCCGCGCGGCCGCCCGGATGCGGACGGAGGGCATCGCCGAACCCCTCCTCGTGGGCGACAGGGAGCGCATCGAGTCCGTTGTCGCCGAACGCGGCCTCGACTTCTCTCCGAGCGTCGTCGACCCGAGCGCCGACGCGATGGACGAGTACGCCGAGCGCCTCTACAAGAAACGCCGCCGGAAGGGGCTGACACGCCGCGAGGCGGCCGAGCTCGTGAGCACCGACCCCGACTACCTCGCCAGCGTGATGGTCGACGCCGGCGACGCCGACGCGATGCTAACGGGCCTAACGCACCACTACCCGCCGGCGCTCCGGCCGCCGCTACAGGTCATCGGGACCAAACCGGACGCGAACTACGCCGCCGGCGTCTACATGCTCGCGTTCCCCGACCGCGTGGTGTTCTGCGCCGATGCGACGGTGAACCGGGACCCGAGCGCCGACGTCCTCGCGGAGGTGGCACAACACACCGCCGACCTCGCCCGGCGGTTCAACGTCGACCCCCGGGTGGCGTTTCTCTCGTACTCCGACTTCGGCAGCGTCGACAACGAGGGGACACGCAAACCGCGGACGGCGGCGCAGTCGCTCCGCTCGGACCCGGACGTGGACTTCCCCGTCGACGGGGAGATGCAGGCCGACACCGCCGTCGTCGAGGACATCCTCACCGGGACGTACGAGTTCTCCGAACTCGACCGCCCCGCCAACGTCCTCGTGTTCCCCAACCTCGAAGCCGGCAACGTCGCCTACAAACTGCTCCAGCGACTGGGCGACGCCGAGGCCGTCGGCCCGATGCTCGTCGGCATGGACGAACCGGTGCACGTCATCCAACGGGGCGACGAGGTGAACGACATCGTCAACCTCGCGGCCGTCGCGGTGGTGGATGCACAAGAAGAGTGAGAACCGTCGGGCGCGCGGCCCCTTACGCCGGTAGCCTTGTAACGGACATCGAAAACGAGCCGGTTTTTTCGGAGAACCCACAGTTCGAAACGATCGGTCGAGCGACCCGGTCGGCGGACGGAGCGGAGGCGCACCCGGTCGGTAGGGTCACATGAACATCCGGTCTTCGGGGTAGTCCCGACCCGACGCGGAGAGGTCGCCGTCTTCGAGCGTCTGCATCCGGTCTGCGAGCTCCTGATACTGGCGCCGGAGCTCCTCCGC
The DNA here is from genome assembly GCF_031624635.1 of Halogeometricum sp. S3BR5-2. Classification (NCBI taxonomy): domain Archaea; kingdom Methanobacteriati; phylum Methanobacteriota; class Halobacteria; order Halobacteriales; family Haloferacaceae; genus Halogeometricum; species Halogeometricum luteum. The sequence continues at coordinate 2,223 of NZ_JAMQOQ010000004.1, forward strand.
GCGCTGTCTGAGTTCGGCCTCGTCGATGGCGACGCCGTACAGTTCCTCGACGGCTTCGAGGACGCGAATCGCGGCGTCCAAGTCGGGACCCGGCGGGTGCGCCGGCGTCACTAGCGCGCCGACGGGCGGCGACTCCGCGCCGAGGCCGCGGAGCATGAGTTCGCCGAGGAAGCCGTCGAAGAACCCGCCGCCCAGCGGCGGGATGTCCGTCTCGGCGAGGTGTCCGGCGCGGTACTCCTCCGTGGCGACGTAGAACACCGCGTGCTCCTCGGGGCCGTGCGGGAACGGGACGCCGTAGACGACGGTTATCTCCTCGATTCCCCGCTCGTTCGCGAACGCGACGAGGGCGTCGCTGAACGGTTCGCCGACGCCGACGGGGAGGAACAGTTCGCTCGTGAGCACGGTCATATCGAACTCGGGTACGTCGTACAGTCGCATCGGGTACCGCGGAACGCCGTCGGTGAACGGCGTGACGTCGGTGAGGCCGCGCGCGGTGACCTGTCCGACTTGCGCCGACTCGGAGTGCGCGACGAGGTAATCGACGGCGCTCAGGCCCACCATGCCCGGAAACGCCGTTCCGACGACCAATCGGGAACCCATCTCTGTCTTGTCGGTCACGTCGAACTCGAACGACACGGTCGTGGACATACGTCTCCTCGTACCACCCCGGAGGACTAACCCATTTCCCCCTCTCACCAACGCTCTATCCGTCGGTATCCCGTCACTCCCCGGAGATTGCCATAGCGAGTTCGGAATCAGTAATACACACTCACCTCTTCCTCGAATTGGCAGAAATGCAGAGCCGTACGCGCAAGTAAGTCCAATTACCACCCATATCGGCATATATGCTCCCTATCTAATTCTTTATTCGGAGCATATAGAAACATAACTCGCATTCTGGGCAGATATTTGGAGAACAGAACGAGTGCGAGAGACGCGTCGGCCGGGGGTCGTGATTTCCACGGTCGAGCCGTTCCGATGGTATTAGCAATAGTTATTTATGAGAGATTGGCTATCCGTCTAGTCAGGATGGACGAAGAACTCAGAGACAAGATACGGCAGTTCGGTCTGACGGAGAAGGAGACGGACACCTATCTCACCATCCTGCAGAACGGTCCGGCGACGGTTACGGAAATTGCCAAAGCGGCGGAGATATCCAAGCGACACGTCTACACCGTCGCGAGGAAGCTCGAAGAACGTCACCTCGTCATCGTCAACGACTACTTCACACCGACGACTATCGAGGCAGCGCCACCGGAGGAGGTGTACGAGCAACTCAAAGAGCAGGCGAGCGATATGTACCGCATTCTCGAGACGAAGTACCACGGCAGTAACCAGCTGGACGATATCAAGGTGCTGAAGTCCCGTTCGACGGTCATCAACAGGCTCGAAGAGATGATACACGCCTCCGAGGATCAGTTGGCGCTCTCGCTGCCCGCCGTGGTCATTCCGACGCTTCAGGACGCCCTCCGCGACGCCGTCGCGCGCGACGTGCTCGTTTTGCTGTTGGTCTTCGAGGACCGAACGGAAGTCGGGACGGACCCACTCGCCGGCGTTTCGCTGGACGGACTGGCCACGCTGGTCAGGTACCGCGACTCGAATCAGCCCGTAATGTTGGCGGCGGACTCGAAATCGGCGTTCGTCTCCTCCCGCGGCGTCATCACTCGACCGAACAGTCCGGTGAAAGCGATTTCGATAGAGCAACCGTACATGGAGACGGTCGTGTTCACGTCGCTCATGAACTCGCTGTGGGTGAACTCCGACGAGGTGAGCGTCACTCCGCCCAACGAACTCCCGCACACGTATCGGAACTTACGGAGGGCGGCTATCGACGCGACCATCTACGGAGAGCGGGGCGCTGTGATAACCGCCGAAATCGAGGCGAGAGCCTGCGACCACCCCGACTCAGTCGTCAATCTCGTCGGCGAGGTCGAAGGGGTAAAACAGCGACTCATCAGTCCGACCACCGACCCCCGTCCCAGACAGTGCTGCATCTGCCTCCGAACCGAAGAGGGGACGGTTACCGTCGGCAATCACGACGCGTTCTTCGAGGACTACCGCGCCTACAAGACGACGCTCAGGTTTCCCGAGTGAGGCGCTCCGCACCTCCGTCGCCACTGTCCGCCTGCGGGCGATAATTCGGCCCCCGACCGGAGACCGGTTCTCTCACGCGTTCGAGACGGCAGGCGGCGTCGTATCGTCCGGTTCCTCTCTGTTGACGATGGCGTCGCCGGTCTGCCCGTCGAACAGATGAATGCGATTCTCGGGGAGTTCCAGACGGATCGTACTCCCCTCGTCAACGTGGACGTCGCCCTCCGTCTCGACGTCCGTCTCGACGCCGCCGAGGTCGACGACGATGTGGTTCACGTCTCCCTGCGGTTGGACCACCTGGACCGTCCCGGTGACAGAGTGGGATGTTTCGGTCTCCGCGAAGGAGATGTCCTCCGGTCGGATTCCGAGGACGACGTCGTCGCATTCGGAGACGAGGCGCGCGTGCTCTGTAGAGAGCGGGTAGTCGAATGCGCGGGACGCGAGCACGCTCTCGTCGCGGGTGGTCTCGAAGAAGTTCATCGAGGGTTCGCCGATGAACCCCGCGACGAACTGATTGTTGGGCTTGTGGTAGCACTCCAGTGGCGTCCCGAGTTGCTGGAGTTCCCCGCCGTTGAGGATGGCGATGCGGTCGCCCATCGTCATCGCCTCCGTCTGGTCGTGCGTCACGTAGACCGACGTGACGTTGAGGCGGCGTTGGATCTGGAGAATCTCCGTCCGCATCTTGGTCCGGAGCTTCGCGTCGAGGTTCGAGAGCGGTTCGTCGAGGAGGAACACCTCGGGTTCCCGAACGATCGCTCGACCGAGCGCCACGCGTTGCTGTTGGCCGCCGGAGAGTTCTTTCGGCTTGTCCTCCAGCAGGTCCGTGATTCCCATCGTCTCCGCGACGGACTCGACGCGGTCGCGTATCTCCTCTTTCGAGAGGTGCGTCGACATCCGAAGGCCGAACGACATGTTCTCCCGGGCGGTCATGTGGGGGTAGAGCGCGTAGCTCTGAAACACCATGGCGATGTCGCGTTCCTCGGGTGACTGGTCGTTGACGACCTCGCCGTCGATACGAATCTCCCCGTCCGTGACCGTCTCCAACCCGGCGATACACTGGAGCGTCGTCGACTTCCCGCACCCCGACGGACCGACGAGAACGAGAAACTCCCCCTCGGCGAGTTCGAGAGATAGGTCGTCGACCGCCACGATTTGATTCTCGCCCACGGCGCCGTATACCTTGGTCAGGTGGTCCAACACTAAGTGTGACATCGGATTGCCGATAGACGACCTACTACATTAAATGTGAGGGTAACACATACCACGCGGCGTCCGGCGGAGCGGGTCTTCTCCGGGCAAGAAGAGAGAACGCGGGGTGTCGCTACCCCTTGACTGCCCCGTCCGTGAGACCGCTGACGAAGTAGCGCTGTAACGCGAGGAACATCACGAGCAGCGGAATCATCGCGATGACGCTCGCCGCGGCTATCGCGCGGTAGTCGGTCGAGTACTGTCCCTGGAACGAGTAGACGCCCATCGCGATGGTGAACAGCTTCGAATCGTTGAGGACGGTGAACGCCATCACGAACTCCGCCCACGAGAAGACGAAGTTGAAGATGCTTACGACCGCTATCCCGGGCATCACCGACGGGAGGAGCACGTGCCAGAGCGTCTGGAGACGATTGCAGCCGTCGATTCGCGCGGCTTTGTCGAGGTCCTCCGGTATCGTATCGAAGTAGCTCTTCAGAAGCCAGACGGAGAACGGCACCTGCAGCCCGATGTATAGCGCGATGAGGCCGATGTGGGTGTTCAGGAGACCGAACTGCGCCATCATGTTGTACAGCGGGATGACGATGACGACCGGAGAGATCATCTGGAACAGCAGTATCGCCAGCAGGACGGCCCGCTTCCCTTTGAACCGGAACCGCGAGAAGGCGTACGCGGCCGGCGTGACGAGAAAGAGGATGCCCGCGACTTCGAGCAGCGCTATCTTCAGCGAGTTCCACACCCACCGGAGGATGTCGCTGTTCTCCAGAACGTTTCGGTACACCTCGAAGGTGAACTCACTCGGGATGACTCTGAGCGGAACCGAGATGACTTCCTGTCGGGGCCGGACGCTCATCGAAATCGCCCAGAGGACGGGGAAGATGAAGAACGCCAGTCCCAGCAGGTAGACGGCGTACGTCGCGGCCGTGTAGCGGTCGAAGTCTTCGAACCGGGAGCGGCCGGACCGCGATTGGGTCGCCATCTCAGATCCCCTCCTCTTCGATGAGGAACCGCATGTAGACGAACGTCATCACGACGTTGACCAGCAGCATCAACACCGCGATGGCCGCCGCCTCTCCGAGGTTGAACGACTGGAAACCTTTGAAGTACATGAACAGCGCGAGCACCTGCGTCGCCCTCCCGGGGCCGCCCCCGGTGAGGCTGATGATCATATCGAAGGTGTTGAGCGTGTAGATGGTTATCAGGACGAGATTGATGAACACCACCGGCTTTATCTGCGGAATCGTCACGTGGCGGAACCGCTGTATCGCCGAGGCGCCGTCTATCTTCGCGGCGGCGTACAGTTGCTGCGGGACCTGCTGTAACCCTGCGTACAGCATGATCATCGAGAACGCCGTCCCCCGCCACGTGTTGGCGGTAATGACCGAGAGGAGCGCCATCTGCGGGTCGGACAGCCACGCGACCACGTCGAACCCGAGTTGCGTCAGGAAGAAGTTCAACACGCCGTACGGCGCCTCGATCATCATCAGTTGCCAGATGATTCCGATGACGATGCCCGGGATGACCCAAGCCGAGAGAACGGCGATGCGCGTCGACACGCTCCCGCGGATGTGCTTTTTGACGCCGTAGTCGATGGCCATCGCCAGTATCAATCCGAGCACTATCTGTCCGATGACGCTGATGGCGACGAATATCAGCGTCACGCGGGCCATCGTCCAGAATCCCGGAGCGGACAGCACGTCGAGATACTGCTCGATACCCACGTACGAGTAGCTGTCCGAGAGGAGACTCATATCGGTGAAACTCATCCGAACGACTTCGACCAGCGGGTAGAGGCGGAACGCGAGGAGTACCGCTATTGCCGGGAACACCCACGGTATCGGGTTCTCCTGGAGCCACACGAACCGTCCGAGCGCTGATCTGAGGCGCTCCGTTCCGGTGACAGAGGGGTCTTTCGTTCCGGTGTCTGTTTCCGTACTCATGCGGTGTTACCCGTCGTACTCGCTGTTGACGTTGTTGATCATGTTGCGGACGGCGGTCTCGGGATCGGACTGTCCAGTGATGACCTCCCCGGCGGCTATCTGCCACTCGCTGGAGACGGTCGTGTATATCGGATAGCCCGGACGCGCTCGACCGTTCTCGAGGAGCTTCGAGTACACCTGGAAGTACTCGTCCTCCGAGAAGAACTCGTTCTCCTCGAAGACGGACTGTCGCGTCGGGAGGAACCCGCCCTCGCGGCACCGCTGAGCCATGTTCCCCGAATCGGTGAACAGGCTGTAGAGGTCGACGGCGACCTTTCGCTGCTCTTCGTCGTCCGTGAAGACGCCCTTCGTCCAACCGCCGACGCCCGTCGCGGCGATGTCCGCGTTCTTCTGCGGAATCGGCGCGACCTTCCAGTTCGACCAGACGTCCTCGTCGACCATCGACTTCATGGTGCTTATCTGCCAGTTCCCGCCGAGGAACATCGCCGTCTGGTCGTTGAGCGCGGCCTCGCGGAGTTGAGCGTAGTCGTTGATGTTCGCCACGCGCTGCGGCGTGATGCCGGAGTCGATAGTCCGTTTGAACCACTTCATCACCTCGACGAGCGCACTCCTGTTTTCGCTCTCGTCCAACACGGGCGCTCCCTGGTCGTCGATGAGCGTGCCGCCGAGCGCCCAGAAGTGGGCGAGGTTGTCGAACGTCGTCGCCTCCCACCGGCCGCCGTTGTACATGTAACCGTTCATGTTCTCGCCGTCGGCGATGGCGCTCCCCACGTCGACGAGTTCGTCCCACGTCTCGGGCGGGTTCCCCTCGTTGTACTCGTCGAGGAGGTCCTTTCGGTAGTAGAGCGCCCGACAGTCGGTGTTCTGCCATACCGCGCGCCAACTACCCTCGTTCTTCGCGACGTTCTCGACGAACGGGTACCAGTCGTCATACTCCTGCATAGCCTCGTCCACCGAGGCCAGGTCGCCGTAGAACTGCGGCACCCAGAACGAGTCGACTTCCGACATCGGCGGCGCGTTGTTGCTCGCGTTCGCCTGCAGCAACTTCGTTTTGAACTGCTCTAAGTTCGTCTGAATCTGGACGTTTATCTTCCAGTCCGGGTGTTCTTCGGCCCACGTCGTGAGCATACCCTCGTGCACCGACCCGAGGTTCGTGTTCTCTGCCGTGTGGATGAAGTCCTCCTGTGTCCAGTAGTTGACCGTGTTGCTCGCCGAGGAGTAGCCGATGCGCTCCGACCCGAGCGGTTCGCCAGAAGGACTCCCGCCGCCCCCGCTTTCGGAGCCGTCGCCGGTGCTGCCGCCACCGCCGTTCCCGCTCCCGTCGTTCCCGCCGCTACAACCGGCGAGTGCGACCGCTCCTCCCAGCCCCATGAGTCCCAGGAGTCGCCGTCTGTTGATACTCTCGGCTGGGTCGCTCTCTTCGTGGTTGCTTGCCATATCAGAAAAAGTGTGTCATCTATGTATATGTACTTTTCTAATTATTACTTACAGATTCTTCGAACCGGCTCGACTCCTACGAGTCCGGGCCTCGAACAGCTAACTCGGCCGCCACGACGTGCTCAGCGTCCCGCCCACAGCGTCGCGTTTTCGAGGACGCGGCGAATCGAGGGGTGGTGGTAGATTCGGAACGTTTCGTGGCCGGGACGGAGGTAGACGCCGCGTCCATCGCCGAACGTGAACGTCACGCACGACCGGAACTCCCCGCCCTTCGGGAAGGTGCTACGGAGGACCACGTCGTCCGGTTCCGGAACGTCGAACGGTTCGCCGAACATCTCCGTGTTGGGGAGCGCGAACGATTCGACCCCTCGGGCGATGGGATGGTCCGGCGCCTCGACGGTCAGAACCTCGGCCTCGCCGGGGTCCTCCCAGCGCACGTCGCCGAGGTCGCCGGACCCGCCGATGAGTCGTTTGAACGGCCGGGCGTAGTGAGCCGAATGGAGCGATATGAACCCGACGCCGTCGGTTCGCACCGCCGAGACGACCCGATCGACCGTCTCGTCCGTCACGTCGTCGTGGCGCCTGTGTCCCCACCAGAGCAACACGTCCGCCCATTCCAGTGCGTCGTCGTCGAGGCCCTGTTGATCCGCCTCGATGGACGTCGCCCGGGCGGCGACGCGACTGGACTCGTTGAGGTGTTCTGCGACCGTCGCCGCGATGCCGTTGGGGTACACGTCCTCGGGTTCCGTCGCCTCCGTCCAGACGAGCGCGTGGATAGGTTCTCGAACCATCACCTTCGAGAATTCGCCCGGTTGTAATAAACTCACGCCCCGATCGGAACCGCTATCTGGAGAATTATACTATATCGCTACATTCATCAATAGCCAATACACCGAAATTTTATGATATATGAGCGGGAGAAGCAGTCGATGTCAGAACCGACGAAGATAGGCCTAACAGGAGCGGGTGGTCTCGGGATGCACCTGTCGCGGGGTTTCGAAGATACCGAAGACGCGGTCGTCCACGCGGTCGCCGACGTCAGCGACGAGAGCCGGAACCGAGCGGGAGAGAGGCTCGATATCCCCGAAGACCGGCGGTACAGCGACCACATCGAGATGCTCGACGATGCCGAACTCGACGGTGTCGTCGTTGCGACACCCCACACGTTCCACTACGAACAAACGCTCGCCGCCTTGGAGCGAGAGATCGATACGCTCTGTGAGAAACCGATGACGACCGACTTGGCCGACGCCGAAGACCTGGTCCGCCGGGCCGAAGACAGTAGCGCCACGCTGATGATCGGATACCAGCGCCACCTCGACTCGGCGTTCCTAACGGCGAAGGAAGCGCTCGCCGAGGAAGTGGGCGAACCGACGTTCATCACCGCCGAGGTCACGCAGAACTGGATCGCCACCCAACGTGGGACGTGGCGGACGAACCCGGACCTCTCGGGCGGCGGCCAACTCTACGACACCGGCAGCCACCTACTCGACGTCGTCCTCTGGACGACGGGACTCACGCCCGTCGCCGTGGACGCGCAGATGCTGTTCGACGACGACGAGGACCGCGTCGACGTGCAGGCCGCTCTCACCGTGACGTTCGAGAACGGCGCCGTCGCCTCCGTCGCCGTCTCCGGAGACACACCCACGGTGCGCGAACATCTCCACGTGTGGGGGGACAACGGCGGCTTCTTCGTCGAGGGCGAGGACTGGGACCCCCGGAAGATACGCTTCATCGCCCCCGACGGGGGCGAGCGACAACCGAGACTCGACCGCTGGGGGTCGAAGAACAAGGCGCAGGCGTTCGTCGACGTGATTCGGGACGGCGCCGAACCGCCGGCGACGCCGCGCGATGCGCTGAAGGTTACCGCAGTCACCGAAGCCGCGTACGAGTCCGCTCGGACGGGAAAGAGAGTCGATATCGACCTCTGAGAGAACGCACAGCGCGTTCCCGATGCCGGCCGGCGACCGAGAGATGAAGTCCGACAGGGTGAACGTCGGCGAGCAGTCGCGCTCGGTTTCGGGGTCGAGGCGATGGTGTGAAACCGCAGTTCGAACTCTCGACGACGCGGTGTCTGCCGTACGTCGAGCTGGCGTTGTTTGAGCGGATTGACCGCGTGTGGTCGTTCCTTATCCAGCGATATGGCCGCGGAGAACGCACTCTCGCGGCGTCTTGGACGTTCAACCGTCGGCGCGACGACGAGTGAAGTTAGAGTTCATTATAATAATTGTTCACGGCGTATGCTCGGAGCGGCTGTCGGGGCTGACACGGCGATTGCCGGCTTCTCCCGCCAGTTGAGGCAATATTTGCGGACATTCGAGAGAACAGACGCCGCACCGAGATATTGAGTGTCGGGAGCCGAAAATTGCCTTTTGTGCAGTACCTCGGTGTCTGTCGGAGGAAAATCCGGTACAGTATCCTCTACAGAGACGTTCGTACAGAAATGTACGAAGCCACACTTCAGAGCGACTCTGCAACCGTGCTCGCCGTCGAACGTGTTTGGCACCGAATGACTATCCGACGACGATAAGCGATTCACCTCGTAGACGCGCCCCCCATTACACTATTAGTATCGTAATCTATGAGACTCTCGGCCGGAACTGGAGGACACGGACGTGCGATTAGATACAGGCTCTTTTGGGGAATATAGTTCCACAAATACGCTTTCATACCTACACGAACTGCATCTACGGCGATATTTGGGTAGATGGAGCTGTATTGCAGGGTCCGAAAGCACGGCGGAGACGGACGAATCGGATGTTCGAGGAATCGATACGACGCGATTCGGGGCATCTGAGGTTGCGGTCCGCTCCCGAACGGTGTGAAATACGTGTTCACCGAAAAGACGGCGACTGCGGGCCGATCAGATCTGTGGTCCGAGATACCCCCACGCGAGGAGGCGGTCACCGTCGCCGTCTATCCACCGTTCGCCGATGTCGTCGCGGTAGTAGACGTTCGGGATGACGATGTCGTCGATGCGATCGTACGCCTGCTCGCGCGCCTTCTGCATCGTTTCGCCCTTCCCGGTCACGACGAGGGGCATGCCGCTCTCGCCGGCGACGCGCCACTGCCCGTCGACCTGCTTCGCGTCCTCGAGGTGGATACCCGCTCGGCTCTCCGTCTCGAACACGACGGCGGCGTTCCGGGAGTTCTCGTCGTACGTCTTCTCGTCGGTGAAGGGGAACGGCGGGAGGACGATTCGGACGCCGATTTGGTAGCCCCGGTGGACCTCCAACTCGGGGCTGTTTCCGTGCGCGAGGTCGTAGAAGAACTGGCCGGTCGACGACTCGAAGGACTCCTCTTGGAGCGCGATGGTCGGGTAGCCGAACCGGGGGGTGAACTCCAGCGGGTAGATGCCTCGGTCGTTGACGATGCAGTTGATGTCGATGCTGCCGACGTAGCCCTCGTCGGCGAGCCATCCTTCGAGTTTACCGAGCGTTTCCTCGAACAGGCGGTTCCGCCCGGCCCAGAACATCGAGGTGCCCATCTCGCCCGTCGACGGGCCGATGTTCCCGGGGAACAGCCGCTTGTGCTCGAAGTTGAAGTTCACGCGGTCGACGAACCGCTCCCCGTCGAAGAACCCGCAGACGGCGACTTCCACTCCCTCGACCTTCCGCTGGAGCTGAAACCCCGTCATGCGGTGTCCCCACGCCTTCTCGTAGGCTTCGAGCACGTCGACCACGTCGCTGCCGTCGTCCTCGCTGCCGACGTACAACAGTCGCTTCACGTTCTGGACTTCGCCCAAGGGTTTGATGACGTAGGGCGCGCGGTGGTCCCGGACGTACGCTATCGCCTCGTCGAAGTCGTGGAAGACGCGGTGTTCGACGGTGTCGACGCCGTGCGCTTCGAGCACGTCCATCGCGTACCCTCGGTCCCCCTCTAGTCGGTCCGTGTTCGGCGTGCCGCCGACGACGGCCTTCCCCTTCTCGCGGAGTTCGGCCGCGAGTTTTCCCGTCCCGACGTCCGACCCGACCCAGATGTCGTCGAAGACGACGACGTCGGCCCACTCGACCTCGGCGCGCCAGTCGTCCGTCTTGGGGACGAAGCCGTCGCCTATCTCCCGGTCGCGTTCGGCCTCGATGTAGTACTTCACGTCGTGGCCCTCGCGGTGAACCTGCCAGGCGAGGTCGGTTATCAGCGCGGCGTCCGCGGAGACGAAGAGGAATCGCTTGCCGTCCATACGACCCCCACGGCGGCTTGGTATATATGGTTGGACGTGGTCCGTTCGCCGCCCGCGCGTTCCGAGTCGTACGCTGCGGAAGGGCAATCTCGACCGGGTTCGAGCGAGCGGTTCGATTAAACTCCGACAAAGTTTCATGACGATCCGACGACCGGCACCCTCGACTCTCGGGGTCGGTCGTTCGACAGCACCTCGCCCGCCTCGGAAACGCTTTGAACCTTCCTTCCGAGGTGAAGGCATGGCCGACCGACACCGCGCCAACTACGCGCTGCTCCCGGTGCTCGAACAGTTGGGTCCGAACGAAGGTGCGCTCGACGTCCCGTGGGCGACGTTCGCGGGCGATTGTACCTCGGAGCACGAGTTCACCGTCCCGACCGACGGGACGGTGGACGCCTACGTCGAACTGCAGGCGTACGACGTGGGAACGTACGGCCACGAGATACTGCTCAACGGCGACTCGCTCACCGGGTTCGACGTGCCGCCGACGGAGGGCTGGCAGTACTGGATGGACACCGTCTCCGGGAGCGAACTCCGAGAGGGGACGAACGCGGTACAGATCCGACGGGACGCATCGGAGGACGACTCGTTCGCGGTGGGCAACGTCACCGTACACTGGAAGGAACCGATAGAGTGACCCGCGGCGCGAGTGCTTAAAACTGAACCCGAGTTTATTCTGGGTGGTTACCGGCACACGCCGACCGGCCGGACTCCGCGAGTCGACAGCGCCGCCGACGAGGCGTTCGTCGGGCGCGGCGCGGCGTCGGCGCTACTCGCGGATGTCCTTGGGGTCTCCCTCGGAACCGTCGTGCGCGACCGGTTCGCCGTCGCCGGTGTCCCCGGTCGCCACCGTGTTCTGGTCGTCGTCCGGCGGGCGCTCTCGCTTCGCGGCCTCGTCGGCGTCGGCGACGTTCTCGCGGTCGATGACCCGAAGGACCGGTTCGTCGTCGGGGCCGCTCCGGCGGTACTGGAGGAGTCGGTCCTCGGCGTCGAACCGCTCGAAGAAGCGCTCCCACTCGACCGGTTCGGCGTCCGAATCCGTCGAGAACACGAGTTCGTCGGACGGACCCGACGCCCGCGTCGGAACGGCGCCGACCTCGTCCGCCAGCGACCGAATCTCGTCGTGGTCCGTCGTCCGCTTCCATCCTGTGTCGTCGGTGTCGTTCGCCATGGGTTCCGACGTAGAGCCGTCGGGAGGATAAGCCAGTCGGCCGGTCGCCGCGTCGGTCGCCGGCGTTCGGACGACGGGCCCTCTCGTCACTCGACCTCGCGGTCGGAACGGCGGAGCGTCTCGTGGAGGCCGAGGACGAACGCGGGGACGACGACCATGAACAGGTGCTCTTCGAGGGGGATGCCGAACAGGTCGACGCCGGTCCTGAGGACGATCTCGAAGACGCCGACTTCGAGCGTGTACCAGTCCCAGAGGTAGGCGACGGGGTAGAGGACGGCTATCGTCCGAACCGCCGACCACAGGGCGCCCCGTCCCGCGCGGGCGAGGAGCGCGAAGGCGACGGTGCCGAAGACCAGTTCGGTCGCGAGGTAGGTGTACGGCCCGAGCGCGCCAATATCCGGGAGCGGAGCGTTCGTCAGGGGGGCGAACCAGACGCCGACGACGAGGACGGCGAGGAAGACGTACGCGCCGCGCACGAGCAGCATCGTCGCGAGTCCGGGGTCGGCGTCGAGGCTCACCGCGGCGACGACGCCGAACAGGGCGGCGGCGACGACGGCCGACGGCGGAAACAGGCCGTCGACGGCGAACCACAGCGTCGCCACGAGGGCGACGCCGACGAGGGCGTGTGCGAACCGGCGCGCCCGGCGGCGTCCGAGGGCGACGGCGACGGTTCGCTTGCCGATGGAGCGGTCGTACTCGTAGTCCGTCGAGTCGTCGATGACCTTCACGCCGCAGAGGAGGACGAAGAACACGCCGGCGAACGCGAGCGGTGCCGCCGCGACGGCGAGCGTCTGGACGTAGTAGCCGCCGAACAGTGCGACTGCGATGCCGAGCGGGTACCCCGCCGTCGTCGTCACGGGGTTCGTGTCCAACTGCGGCGCGTGGAGGACACCGATGACCCACGCGGGGAGCGTGACCAGAACGGCGAGCGGTCCGGCGAAGAACCACAGAACCGCGAGACACGCCGCGAACCCGGCGCCGGCGGCGACGAGGGCCAGTCGGCAACCGCCCGCGGTCAGCGGATGGTCGTCGTCCTCGCCGCGGACGTGGAAGTCGACGTACCCGTCCTTCACGTGCGCCGTGTAAACGCTGAAGAAAATGGCGAGGAGATGGGCGAGGAGGACCACGGGGTGCGCCTCCGCGGCGAGTATCGCGCCGAACGCGGCGGCGGCGACCGGCGGGAGCATGAACACCGGATGAACCTGCGACCCGAGGGCTCGACCGGCGGCGAGCGCTCCGTGACCGTGTCGAGAGATACCCATATGCGTGGTATCGGTGCCGAGCACAAGAACCTACGGGCCAGCGGTCGATGCGATAGCGGAGGAGTCGGGCGTATTTGGTCGCTCGGCGGCCGGACGGTCGGCCGGTCGAAACTCCTCCGTCGGAGATAGTCCTTACGCGAATACACTTGTAACGGCGGTACTGTCGTTAGAGAACGACACAGACCGAGTTCGGTCGGGCCCGTCGATGTACGGGGCCACATCTTTGAGGAGCCTCCCGTTCGAAAGCGTATCCATGACGGACGAACCGAACGTCGAGACGGTCGAAGCGGGAGACGACTACTACCACGTCCGGTTCCGCGACCCGGACGACTTCGACGACGTCCGAACCCCCGACTGGGCGGAGAACGCCGCGGAGTCCGTCTCCGAGGGAGCGGAGGTTCGGATGGGTCAGAAAGAGGGAAGCAACGACTGGGTGGTGCAGAGCGTCCTCGTCAAAAAGAGCGTCGGCAAGGAGAAAGCCGTCGAACAGGCCGAAGAGATACGGGCCGAGATAGCATCCTGACGGCTACGCCGACTCCGCGCTCCCATCGTCCTCATCGCCCTGCCCGCCGCGGTCCGAGTACTTCTTTCGACCGATGGCCTCGTCGCTCACCATGCCCACGACGCTCTGTCTCACGTCGTCGGCGGAGTCGAACGTCGTCTCTCCCAGGGGTTCGAGCACCTCTCGCAGCGTCTGCGTGCCGTCTTCGAGTTCGAGTTCCCGGTCGCCGTAGCGTTCCAGCACGTCCGCCTTGCTCATCGGATACTCCTCGTCGGCTAGGTCGTCGTCGAGCGAACCGAACTCCACGCCCTGTTCGCGGCTCTCGTCGGGGGCCATACGACGGAATCGGCCGACTGAACCTTATAGCCGTTGCTGGCGCGTGCCGGCGGTGCGGTCGCCCGCCGGTCGCGAGGCGGGCCGCGGCGGCCGACGCAGTCATGCGACCGTGCGTCGTAGCCGCGTTCGAAGGTGTCCACAGATGCGAGTCCTCATCGTTCCGGAACTGTACCGACCGCGCGACGCCAGCGCGAACGCGACGCTGAACGACGCCGTGACGTGGGTCCGCGAGTGGTTGCGGCAGGACCCGACCGTCCACGTCTACTGGCTGCTCCCGCACCGGGGAACCGCGAACTACGAACGCGAGGACGTCCTCGCCGACCGCGACCGGGTCACGCTCCTCGAAGCCGACTCGTTCATGCAGGGGACCGATAGCGAGTACGTCTTCACCGAGAGCGGGTACACCGAGGAGCAACTGCGCGTGATACGCGAGCGAATCTACGAGGAGCTGGGGTACGTGGACGTCGTAGTCGACCAACTGCGTCAGGGACGCGAGGACCTCCTGAAGTGGCTGCTCCTGCTGTCGGGTCACCGGGCGGACGAACCGAAACCGTTCGACGTCGTCGTCAACGTCCACGACCTGATGCTCCCGTTCAAGTACGCCACCGACGGTTATCGCGACGACTACCACCGCAAACTCGAAGTCGCTCACGCCGTCCTCGCCGACGGCTGCTGGTTCAAAGCCGGGCTCGACGCGAGCGAACTGCCCGTGTTCGGTCGGGAGTTCCTCTCGGAGACGGTCATCGAGGACGCCCTCGACGACGCGGTGATGACCGAGAGCCCTATCGACTTCAGCCGGTTCGAAGAGCGGTACGCGAAGGAACCGCGATGGCTCCACATCGCCGGGTCGGGGTGGAAGAAGAAGCACCCCGAACTCCTCTTCGAGATAGCGGAGGACCTCTACCGGGAGTACGGCATCGAGACCATCTTCACCAGCATGGACGACATCCCCGAATCGTACACCCGGTATCCGTGGGTCGAGGCGTACCCGAGAGCCTCGTGGGAGGAGTACGCGCGGATGCTCCGGAAGGGGGACATCGCCATCTGCGCGACGGAGTACGACACCCTCGCGCGGACGTGGTTCGAGCAGGCGGCGAGCGGACAGGTGCTCGTCGTCCGCGACGAACCCTGGGTCGAGGACTGCGTCCCCGACGACTCGCCGCTCG
This sequence comes from Halogeometricum sp. S3BR5-2, assembly GCF_031624635.1. NCBI lineage: Archaea > Methanobacteriati > Methanobacteriota > Halobacteria > Halobacteriales > Haloferacaceae > Halogeometricum > Halogeometricum luteum. The sequence goes on from NZ_JAMQOQ010000004.1 coordinate 17,511, forward strand.
TCGTCCCGGTCGAGGAACTCGGGAGCCGCGCGCGCTGGGTCGTCGAGAACTGGGACGACGCCGTCGCCGCGAACCAGCGGCTGATAGACCACGTCCGGGAGGTCAGGAGCCCGGAGCGCGCCGGTCGGAAGACGCTCGATGACATGACGCGGCGCGTCGAGGAGAAGGTGGACGAGTACACCGAGGTCCACCGAAAAGGAGACTCGCGGCGGTCGGCCGTCGGTCGGGCCATCGACCGGACCGACCCGGACAGCATCGCCCTCGACGAGTTGAACGAGGCGGGCGCGACAGTTGTGAGAGACGGGGAACCGCTGTTGGACCACGAGTGGTGCTCGATCACCGACCTCGTGTTCGCACTCCGCGTGCGCGGCTACTACGACACCGGCAGCGCCGGAACGCCGGTGTTCCGCCGGGTCCCCGACCCCGACTCGCCCGGACGGATGTCGGTTCGGTCACCGTGAGGCGCGGCGCCGACTCGAGTATTGGCACCTTATGAACTTATTTTAGGTTATTTTAAGCACATATAGCACAGTACGGAGTCAACTACCGAAGCCGAATTTCAAAGTATCGAGAGAAGTGGCCACATCGAGTTGAAGCAAATCATCTCTCGCGAATACGGTTTCGAATCGGGTATGAGACAAACAAGCGGTCGTTCGATAAACGTATTCTCGTCGCCGTCCGCTTCAGCGTTACAGGCCTACCGCTGTAATTCGACCGAGTAGACAGTCCTCGGACGGTCCGATCGAGGGACCCGGTGGCTTTTTCCGCCGCGCGGGAGAGAGGCGAGCATGACACGTTCGATTCCGGCCCGGTCGCCCGAGTGGCTTCGGCGCGACGCCGTCGGCGCGCTCCGATTCCATCGAGAGCGGTCGATGGACTCGCACTTCGGCGGCTACGTCGCGCAGGTGAGCGACCGCGACGGCGCCATCTACGACTCGCGCACGAAGCATCTCGTCCCGACCGCCAGATTCGTCTTCGCGTTCAGCGTCGGGAAACTGCTCGACGGGCCGGTGTGGTGCGAACCGGCGGCCGAGCACGGTCTCTCGTACCTCCGAAACGTCGCCTACGACGAGGAGCGCGGCGGCTACGGGTGGCTGTTCGCGGGCCGCGAGACGACGGACGACACGCGGGCGACGTACGGGCACGCCTTCGTCCTCCTCGCGTACGCCGCCGCGACGCGCGCCGGCATCGGCGACGTCGAGGGCCGTATCGGCGAGACGTACGACATCCTCGACGAGCAGTTCTGGGAGGACGACCCCGGCGCTTTCGCCAGCAACCGGGACGGAGACTGGGACCCCGCCGAACCGGGGTACCGGGGGCAGAACGCCAACATGCACGCGACGGAGGCGCTGCTCGCCGCCTACGAGGCGACCGGCGAGGAGCGCTACCTGTCGCGGGCGGCCGACGTGGCGGCGACGATAGCGCGCGACAAACCCGACGAGGCCGACGGACTCCTCTGCGAGCACTTCACCGCCGACTGGGAGATAGACTGGGAGTACAACCGCGAGAAGAAGGCGGACCTGTTCCGCCCGTGGGGCTACCAACCGGGCCACATGCTGGAGTGGGCGAAACTGCTCGTCCGCCTCGACGCCCACCGCGACGAGGAGTGGTACCTCGACCGCGCGGAGCGGTTCTTCGACGCCTCCGTGACCGACGGCTGGGACGACGAGCGCGGGGGGTTCTACTACACCGTCGACCGCGACGGGTCGCCCATCGTCGAGGCGAAGTACACGTGGGCGCTCGAAGAGGGCCTCGGCGCCGCGGCCCGCCTCGCCGACGCGACGGGCGAGGAACGCTACTGGGACTGGTACGACCGAATCGCGACGTACCTCCACGAGTACGCGACGAACCGCTCGCTCGGCATCCGCTACGAACGGCTCACGCCGGACGGCGACGTCCACCCGAGCATCGACGAGACGCCGAAGGTCAAGAGCGGCTACCACCACGTCAACGCCTGCTACGAGGTGCTGGAGTCGATGGGTGCAGTGGAAGAGTCGTAGTCCCCATCGTGCTCCGGCGGTCCGTCACCATCGTTCGACGGAGAAGGGGCAACCCTTGGTCGTTCACGGGCACTTATGCGGGAGAGGGGAGAACCCCGCGCTATGACATCCATCGGATTTCAACTGTACAGCCTCCACGCGGTCGAAGACGACCTGCCGGCTGTCATCGAACGCGTCGGCGAGACCGAGTTCGAGGGCGTCGAACTCGCCGGTCTGGGCGACGCCGACCCCGACGCGGTGGGCGAGGCGTTGGCGTCGGCCGACCTCGAACTCGCCGCGGCGCACGTCGGCCTCGAGACGTTGGAGGAGAGCCTCGAGGAGACGGCGGAGACCTACCGCGAACTCGGCTGCGAGGACGTCGTCGTCCCGTGGTTAGAGCCCGATGAGTTCGAGTCCGTCGAGTCGGTGGAGGCGGCGGCCGAGCGTCTGAACGCCGTCGCCGCCGACCTCGCGGCGCACGACCTCTCCCTGCACTACCACAACCACGACCAGGAGTTCGTCGAACTCGACGGCGAACCCGCGCTGTCGTACCTCCTCGAAGCGACGGACGACGACGTGGGACTCGAACTGGACCTCGGGTGGGCCGGCGCCGCCGGCTACGACCCCCTCGCGTACCTCGACGACCACGCCGAGCGAGTGCGTCTCGTCCACCTGAAGGACTACGACGGCGACGCGGGCGAGGCGGCCGTCGTCGGCGAGGGCGATTTAGACATCGAGGCCGCCGTCGACAGCGTCCGGGACCACGGGTTCGACTGGCTCGTCTACGAGGCCGAAGAGGGTCCGGACACCTACGACACCCTGACGCACGCCGACGACGTCGTCCGGACGTACTGGTAACTGTATCGGACGCACTGCGCGCGTCCGAGACACGGGCTCGTCGGGCCCGGTCGAAGGCGAAACCCCTATGTCGGTCGTTCACCCACAGCGTAGTAGATAGATGAGCAGTTACACTGTCGCGGTCATCGGCACCGGTCCGGATCCGAGCAACCCAACGGTACAGGGGTTCGCCATGGGCTATCGACACACGGAGGCGTACGCCACCGACGACCGGTTCGAGTTGGTCGGCGCAGCCGACATCGTCGAGGAGAACGGGCAGGCGTTCGGAAACCACTTCGACCTCGACGAGGAGAGCGTCTACGTCGACTACGAGGAGATGCTCGCGGACCTCGAACCCGACGTAGTGAGCGTCTGCGTCCCGCCCGCTATTCACCGGCCCGTGGTCGTCACGTGCGCCCAGAGCGGCGTCGTGGAAGCGATTCACTGCGAGAAGCCGATGGCCGACACGTGGGAGGAGGCCCGGACGATGGTGCAGGAGTGCTGGCGACGCGACGTGCAGTTGACGTTCAACCGCCAGCGTCGCTTCGGCAGACCGTTCACCGAGGCCAAGCGGCTCATCGAGGAGGGGGAAATCGGGTCGCTCGAACGGATAGAGATCGGATGGGGGGACTTCTACGACACCGGCGCGCACTCCGTCGACCTCGCCTGCATGTTCAACGACGAGCACACGGCCGACTGGGTCCTCGCGGGCCTCGACTACCGCGAGGAGGACGTTCGGTTCGGCTCCCACCAGGAGAACCAGATGTGGGCGCAGTGGCGCTACGAGAACGGCGTCTACGGCGTCGCCTCGACGGGGCCGGGGACGGACTTCGTCGGGGCGGCGTTCCTCCTCCGAGGGAGCGAGGGGACGGTCCGCATCGACGTCGAGGACGGACCGATGCTCGAACTGGAACGCGACGGCGAGCGGACGGCGATAGACGTCGGCTCCGAGACGCTCCACCACAGCGGGCACGAGGAGGGTCGGTTCGGCTCGCAGTTCCACGACCGCGCGGTCGCGGAAGTCGCCGACGCCCTCGACGAGGGGCGTGAGCCGACCCTGAGCGGCAGACGCGGACTCAACACGACCGAGATTCTGTTCGCCGGCTACGAGTCCGTCCGCACCCGCGGCCGCGTCGACCTCCCCCTCGACCTGGACGACAATCCGCTGGAAGCGCTCGTCGAGTCGGGCGAACTGACCCCCCGAACCCCCGACGAGTAGACGCGCGAGACCCTCTCGTTTCGCTTTCGCGCGGATACGCGGGTGCGACCGGCAACAGCAGCTTGTTCGACATCATCGAACCAAACTCGTGGCTCCGCTCGCAGTTTTCCTCGCCTGCGTCGGTACGACCCCCGACGGAGAGTCGAGTACGCGAGTTCGTCTCCAGTCGCTGCCGCAGAATGACGCAACTACGAGCGTAATGCCTTTTCCACATCGCATACCCTTGTTCGATAGGAGAGAACAGAGTTGAGTCAGCGGAGGGCGACTCGCTTGCTCTCGGCGTCGATAGCGGTTCCGTCGTACTCCCGACGGTCGCCGGTCGTTCGGTGGTGTCGGACCGCCAGTGGGGAATTGGTGAGCCGGCCCGTTGAGCCGCAACCCGGCGCAAACGTTAGTATCCTCCCGAACGCTGTGGAGAATATGGCGTCGGAAACCCCCGAAGGCGGCGGGATCAAGTCGGACGAGACGCTGTTCGACCTCGTAGAACACATCCGAGCGGCGGACGGCGCGGGCGTGACGGAGTTGGCGTCGGCGACGGGTCGCGCGAAGAGCACCGTTCACGGGCACCTCTCGACGATGCGCGACCGAGGATTCGTGGTGAAGCGCGACGGGGAGTACCACCTCGGATTGGAGTTCTTCAACTACGGTCACCACGTCCGCGCCCGGCGCGCGGTGTACGACGCCGCGCTGCCGGTTCTCCGGGACGTCGCGGACGACACCGGCGAGACGGCGTGGCTGATGGCCCACGAGAACGGGCGCGTCATCTACCTCGACGGGCGCTCGGAGGGGTTGGACATCAACGTTAACTCGCTCATCGGGTCGTGGAAGTACATGCACTCGAACTCCGGCGGGAAGGCGATTCTCTCGCACCTCCCGGAGGAGGAGGTGGACGAGATTCTGGCGCGGCACGGCCTGCCGGCGCAGACGGAGGCGACGGTCACCGACCGGGAGCGCCTGAACGAGGAGTTGGCGGAGGCCCGCGAGCGAGGCTACGCGCTCAACTTCGGCGAGGACCTGAGCGGCATCCACGCCGTCGCCGTCCCCCTCGTCTTCGAGGGGTCGGTCGTGGGGTCGCTCGCCGTCGCCGGTCCGGCCCACCGACTCCCGCGCGAGCGCTGCGAGGGGGAACTGGCGGACCGCCTCTCCGCGGCCGCCAACGACGTGCAACTCAGTCTCACCTACCGCTGAGCCCTCAGACAACCCCTCACGGGGCGACACCCGCCGCGCGCGCGAGAACGCAGGAGACGCCGAGGCACGTCGCGGCGTAGAGCGTCGCCGCGAACGGGTAGGCCGCGGCCATCTGAACGCGAATCGCTCGCTCCGGCGGCGACGCGGGCGGCGCGGGCGTCCCCGAGAACGACGGGCACCGTCCGCTTGTCGACGCGGCGGTCGAAGGCGCGGTCCAGTCGGTCCAAGGAGACGTTCGCCCCGGTCAGGAGGGCGACGAACGCGAGGGAGGGCCACGCCAGCCACGGGGGGATTCGACCGGTCTGAGCGACGTGGCCGCCCGCGAGGACGAGTCCGATAGCGACCGGGTAGTCGAGGCTGCCCGCGACCGTGCGTTCGTCAAGGTGGGAGGCGTGGACGTATCCGAGGAGCAACGGGGGGAGGGCGAAGGCGGCCGCGAGGGGGCCGGCGACGACGGCGAGGGCGGCGCACGCCGCGAGAGAGAGGAGGACGGTCACCGCGATGGCCGGGCGGAGGAGCGACGCCGCGACGCGCGGGTCCTCCTCGCCGCGGACGTGGGCGTCGACGAACTCGTCGCGGAGGTGGGCGACGTAAAGCGCCGAGGCGACGGAGACGACGTGGAGACAGAGGGCGGCCGGCGAGACGGCGGATGCGAGGAGCGCGCCGAACAGCGACGTTCCGACGGCGGGCGCCATGAACGGCGGCTTCACCTGCGTCGCCAGCGCGCGCGGTCCGGTCGTCGATACCGTGTCCATACCCGGTCGCCGCCGCCGAGCGGTAAAGTTCCACTCGTTCGCGCGCCGGGAACTCGACCCCCGTTCCGCCGGTGCTTCGCCTACCATAAGGATTAATAACTATCGAAGAGGGGTTCGTACTGACTGACAGCATGAGATTCTTCGACGCTTTCCGGCGAACCGTCCGGTGTCACGGGGGCGAGACGGCGCTCGTCGCCGAGGACGGACGGACGTTCACGTACGCGGAACTGGACGACCGGAGCACCCGCCTCGCGAACGCGCTCACGGCGCGACTGGGAGACGGGCGCTGCGCGGTGCTCGGCGGCAACTCCCCGGCCGTCATCGAGACGATGGTGACGGGTCACAAACGCGGCGCCGCGACGGCGCAACTCCCGTTCCGCGGCGAGGCCGAGGAGTTCGTCCGGATGTGCGAGTCGGCGGACGCGACGGGCCTTATCTTCGACGACGACAATCGGGAGACCGCAGAGGAGGTGCTGGCGCGCCGCGACTTCGAGGCGGCCATCCACGTCGGCGACGCCGATGTCGACGCGGCGGGCGTCGAGTCCTACGAGGACGTGCTGGCGGACGCGGACCCGACGCTCGACGAGGCGCTGCCGGCCGACGGCGAGTGCTCCATCTTCTTCACCAGCGGGACGACCAGTCGGCCCAAGGCGGTGCCGTTCGACGGCGAACAGCTCTGGTACGGCGCGATTCAGGGCGTGATGGAGCACGGCATCGACCGGACGGACGCGGGCATCGTCGCGACGCCGTGGTACCACATGGTCTCCTCGGACGCCTGGATCTACCCGCACTTCGTCGCCGGCGCCACCGTCGTCCTCCACTCCGATTTCGACCCGGCGGGCCTGCTCGAACAGGTCGAGGAACTGGAGGCGACGGGTCTCCTGGCCGTGCCGACGCAGTTGGACGCCGTCGTCGACGCCCAGCAGTCGCTCGAACGCGACACGAGTTCCCTGGAGTACGTCCGAACCGGCGGCTCCGTCGTCAGCGAACGCCTCGTCGAGCGGATGAGCGAGCACGTCACCGACCGGGTGTACAACACCTACGGGATGACCGAGGCGGGACCGAACCTCACGTTCTCGCTCCCCGAGGACCAGCAGGAGCGGCCGGGGACCGTCGGCAAGGAGGCCCACACCTACGAGATTCGCGTCGTCGAGCCGGTGCCGGTAACGGAGCACCCCGACCCCGAGGCGACGGTCGACGCCGGCGAACAAGGAGAGATAATCGCCCGCAGTCCGGGCTGTTCGACCGGCTACATCGACAACCCCGAGGCGGAGGCGAAGTCGTACTTCGAGGATTCGGAGAGCGGGGAGAACGGGAAGTGGCTCCGGACGCGCGACGTGGCGCGCATCGACGAGGAGGGCTACCTCTACATCGTCGACCGCGTGGACAACATGTTCGTCAGCGGCGGCGAGAACGTCTACCCCGTCGAGGTCGAACAGGCGCTCGAAACCCACCCCGCCGTTTCGGAGGCGTACGTCTTCGGCGTCGACGACGAGCGCTGGGGCCGCGTCGTCAGCGCCGTCGTCGTCACGAGCGAGGGCGAGAGCGTCACCGAGGCGGAACTCGACGAGTTCTGCCGCGAGGAGAGCGACCTCGCGAACTACAAGCGTCCGCGGGAGTACACGATTCGGGCGGAAGAGCTCCCGCGGACGAGCACCGGGAAGATAAAGCGCGGCGCGATAACCGACCAGGCGAGCGAGTAGGGGGGCCGAGGCGGGGACGTCGCCTTCCGTCCCCAATCAGAAGAAGAGCGCGAAGACGAGTATCTGCACCGGGAGCAGAACGAGCAGCGTGACGAGCGAGCAGATAGTGGCCATCCGCACGAGTTCGCGGGTGTTCGTCGCTCCGAGTCCGAGGATGGCGACGAGGACGGCCGACTGATAGGGGAAGAAGTACGACAGGAGGACGACGCTCTCGGTCATGGCGACCGGGAGAATCGGGATTCCCGCCCCCTGCGCGAACGAGATGAACACCGGCGTGAGCACGCTCGCAACCGCCATCCCCTCCATCACGAACATGAGCGCCAGCGTGGCGGCGGCGACGGCCGCGAGGACGACGGGAAGCGACGCGCCGCCGGGCACGGTCGAGAGGATTCGGTCGGCGGCGACGGCGGTGAAGTCGGTCCGCTGAAGCCCCTCCGCGATGGCGAAGACGGCCCCGAGGAAGAACACGACGGAGAAGTCGGCGTCCGCGACGGCGTCGACGTCGACGACGCCGACGCGGGGGAGGAAGACGAGGACGACGACCGCGAGGGCGCCGTAGACGGGGTGGAGTCCGTGTATCGCGTCGGTCGCCCAGACGGCGACGCCGACGGAGAGGAAGGCGACCATCCGCCGCGCGTCGCCCGCGTCGACGGGTTCCTCGCCGCCGTCGGTCGCGTCCGCGCCCGCATCTGCGTCCGACCCGAGGGACACCGTCTCGGAGTCGCGGGGGCGGTAGAGGACGTACGCGACGGCGACGACGACGGCCGACCGGGCCAGCGACATCACGGGCGCGAGCCACGTCAGCCACTCGACCCACCCGAGGGAGACGCCGGTCGTCGACTCGACGATGCCCGCGACGATGATGTTTCCGAGCGACCCCGTGAGGACGCCGGCGGCGCCGTAGAACGTGACGAACAGGGGTCCCAAGAACAGGCCGATTCGCGGCCGGCGCTCGGAGAAACACTCGCCGGCGGACACCAGAATCGGGCCGAGGATGAGGACCCGAACGAGCGCCGAGGGGACCAGCACGACGAACGTCAGAGCGACGGCCGAGAACGCCCCGAGGAGGTAGCGGTACGCGGTCGTCGGGTCCGAGCGGGCGTGTCCGGGCATCCGGTCGAACACGCGCCGCTCCACGAGCGTCGAGAGTCCGCTGTGACGGGTCGCCTCGCCGATGAGGATGCCGAGGACGACGAGCCACGTCGCCGCCGACCCGAACCCGACGAGGGCGAGTTCCGTCGAGAACCGCACGCCGACGAGTCCGATGCCGACCAGTCCGGTGAGCCACGGCGGGACGGGCGTTCCGACCCAGAGGGCGACGCAGAACGCGGTGATGGCGAGCATCGCGGCCGCGTCCGAGGAGAGCGGCGCGTACGCGGCAACGAGACCCGCGAGAGCGACGCCCACGGGAACGGAGAGCCACGAGGCGTCGACGCCGCGGACGCGGGCGGCGAGGGCGGAGATGTCTGCCATTCGCCCGTCGGTTTTCGAGCGAGCGATATAACGGTTGGTCATCGGGCACAACCCCTTTCCGGCTCGCGCGACGCCCGTTTGACATGATCACGGAAGTCGCGGACGACGTGTACGACCTGACCGTCGCCGAGCGGAACGGCGGCCGCTACCGCGTGTTCTTTTTTGACTGGGAGACGCCGACGCTCGTGGACGCAGGGTTCGAGGATACCACCGACGTCGTCGCTGACCGAATCGAGGAGGTGGGAACGGAACCGGAACGGCTCGTTCTCACGCACGGCGACCCCGACCACGCGGGCGGGTTCGCGTCGCTCGCCGAGCGATACGACGCGGAGACGTGGGTCCCACAGCAGACGCGCTGTGAGACGTTCCGGCCGGACGAGCGGTACGGCGAGGGCGCCGAAATCGGACCGTTCACGGCGGTCCACGTCCCCGGCCACACCTCCGACCACCACGCCTTGGTCGACGAGTCGCGGTCGCTGGCCGTCCTCGGCGACGCGGTGTTCGGTTCGGACGTCCGCGGCATCCCCGCGGGACACTTCGTGCTGCCGCCGGCGGTGTTCACCGAGGACCTCGCGTCGGCCGAGGAGAACCTCGAACGCCTCGCGGAGTACGAGTTCGACGTCGGACTGCTGTTCCACGGGTCGAGCGTCACCGAGGACGCGAGCGGGAAGCTCACCTCCTTCGTCGACTTCGCGGGAAAACCGTAGGAGCCCACTCGCGCGGCGGACAACACGCTTTTGAGGGTGCCGCCGAATCTACGGACATGGCCGAGTTCGAGAACCCGTACGCCGAGGAGAGTCCGTTCGCGCGGGCGCACTTCGACTGCCCGAACTGCGACGGGAAACTGTGGGAGTACGCCATCCAGCGGCAGATGGTCTGCGAGGACTGCCGGTCGGTCTTCCCCGCAGAGGAGATATTCGACGCGCAGGCCCGGACGTCGGCCGAGGCGTGAACGGCGCGGGCGACCGATGGACGTGCACATCCATCACACTTATGCCCGACCTGACGTAACGATAGACCATGGCACAGAAGGAGCCGGAGGAACTCCTCGAACTGAGTTCCGACACCCGAAGCATCCTCGAACAGCACGGCCTCCGACCGCTCTGGGAGGTCGAAGACGACTTCGGGAACGTCATCGACGACCCCGAACCCGGCATCTGGCGCTGGGAGGAGATTCAGGAGGCCATCGACGGCATCGAGGCGGACGTTCCCATCTCCGAGTTGCCGCCGGGGTTCCAGCGGCGCGTCGCCGTCCCCATCAACCGGAGTCTCGGTAACGCCATCTCCAACACCATCTACGTCGGCGTCCAGACGGTGTCGCCCGGCGAGACGGCGCCCGCCCACCGCCACTCGGCGAACGCGCTCCGCTTCACCATCGACGGCACCGAGGACATGAAGACGGTCGTCTCCGGCGAGGAGTTCCCGATGGAGAACAACGACCTCATCACGACGCCGCAGTGGGAGTGGCACGACCACGTCAACGACTCCGACGAGACGGCGGCGTGGTTGGACGTGCTCGACCTTCCGCTGTTCCTCGACTCGATGAACAAGAAACAGGTGTTCGAGAACCACGAACTCGAACGCCAACCGGTGACGAAGACGCAGGGCTACTGGGACTCCCAGTACGGCCGCGGCCGCCCCGCAAACGAGAAGTCCGACGGGGAGATTCCGGGGCCGTTCGAGGGCATCCGAGAGGCGACGCCGCCGTACCGCTTCGGGTGGGAGGAGATGGAGGAGACGCTCCGCCAACGGGCGGACAACGACGACCCGGACCCGAACGACGGCTACAGCCTCGCGTACGTCAACCCCGCGACGGGGAAGGAGCCGCTGTTCCCGACGATGTCGTTCCGGGCGCAACTGCTGCAGGAGGAGACGGACCCCCACTTCCACAACGCGACGGAGGTGTACTTCGTCATCGAGGGCGAGGGAGCGACGCACGTCGACGGCGAGGCCCTGGAGTGGGGTCAGTGGGACATCTTCGTCGTGCCGCCGGACGCGACGCACCACCACGACCCCGACGACGAGGCCGTCCTCCTCGGCATGACCGACCGCCCGGTGCTAGAGGCGTTCAACTTCTACGCCGAGGCGGAGCCGTCGTCCTGAACGCGAACCGAACCGCGGTCGCCGGTCACAGGTCGAACTGACGCGCGAACCAGCGCTCGCGGGCCGCCGCGACCATCGCCGCTGCATTCTCGAACGCCGTCGTCTCCGCGACGAACGCGTCCCACTCCTCGCGGGGGATGACGCCGAGTTCCGCCGGCGACGACGCCGACGACGGACTCGCGCGAACCATCTCGCCGAACGTTCGAAACGAGGTGTGTTCGCGCAGAAACGCCCGCTCGAACAGCTCTGTCGGCGGAATCGACTCCCATTCTGCGAGCACCGCGGCCGCGCTCGGCGGCCCCTCGGCCGAGTCGTCCGACACGTCGACCGTCAGATCGAATCCCATACCTCCCCGTCCGTCTCGCCGGCACGTAAACCGTTCGCGTCGATAGTCCCGAACGCGGACGGAGGGACGACTGCGTCCGTCAGCCGTGGCGCGTCGCGCGGACCCGTGTCGAAGCGTGCGGTCGCGTCGTGTTACCGGGGGTCGCCGGCGTCCGGAAAGCCATACCCGTTCGCAGTCCGAATCGGGCAGTATGAAGACGATACCGACGCGAACGCGCGACCGACCGCGGAGCCGAGTCGAGTTCCGGGCGACCGCCGGACCCCGCGCGAATCGAGCCGAGACGGGAGGATGGAAGCGATGAGCGACGGCTACCGGTTCGAGTTCGACGCGCCCGTGATTCGCTCCCGTCGCGGCGCGGCCGCCGACCTCGGAGACGAGTTGGAAGCGCACGGCCTGGAACGCGCGCTCGTCGTCTGCGGGTCGACGGTGGGGGAGACGCCAGCCGTGATGGACCCCGTGAGAGACGGACTGGGCGACCGGTTAGCGGGCGTGTTCGCGGAAACCACGCCGGAGAAACGACTCGGCACGGCCTACGACGGACTGAACGCCGCGCGGGAGTGCGACGCCGACGTCGTCGTCGGCCTCGGCGGCGGCAGCAGTCTCGACGTGGCGAAGGTGGTCAGCCTCCTCGCGGCGGACGAACGACCGCCCGAAGAGGTGGGCACCGAACTCGTCGAGTCGGGAACCGTCTCCGTTCCGTCGGGCGACCTCCTGCCCGTCGTCGCGGTGCCGACGACGCTGGCCGGCGCGGAGATGTCGAACGTCGCCGGCGTGACGGCCTCCCCCGAATCGGGTCCGGTCGACGAATCCGCTGGCGGCGGCATCGCGGACCCGAAACTGACCCCTCGGGCCGTCGTCTACGACCCCGAACTGTTCGCGACGACGCCGAAGGGCGTCCTCGCGGCGTCGGCGATGAACGGCTTCGACAAGGGTATCGAGACGCTGTACGCCTCGAACGCGACACCGGTGACCGACGCGACGGCGTCGCGCGGACTCGGACTGCTCGAACCCGGTCTGCGCCGACTGGGCGAGGGCGCCTCGGACCCGGACCCGGAGACGCTGGACCCGGTCGTCGAGGGGACGATGCTCGTCCAGTACGGCGTCTCCCGCCCCGGCGGCGTGACGCTCTCTCTCATCCACGCGTTCGGACACGGCCTCACGCGCACGTACGACGTGCAGCAGGGCGCCGCGCACGCCGTCGTCGCCCCGCACGTCCTGCGCTACCTGTTCGAGGAGGTCGACGGCCGGCGCGAACTGCTCGCGGAGTCGCTCGGCGTCGGGCGGGCGGCGGACCCCGCCGCCGCGGTGGTCGACGCCGTCGAACGGGTTCGGGACGCGCTGTCGCTCCCGTCGCGCCTGCGCGACGTGGACGGCCCGGAACCCGCCGAGTTCGAGGCGGTGGCCGAGGACATCGTGAACGACTCCTTCCTCGCGAACGCCCCCGAAGACCTCGAACCGACGGCCGAAGCGGTCGAGGGAGTGCTCCGGGACGCCTACTGAGTGGCGGGGCGGCGGGCGCCGGCCCTCTCTCCCAGACCGTTCCACCCTCCGGTTCGACCCGTTCGGTTTTTCTAATTCGTCTATCAAAGCTAGTTTTGCTATTTTTCTATCTTTGATATACAATATAGTTTTTACATCTTGGAACTATCACGTTCGATTGCCACTATCGGCGGCGAGAGCGGTCGAGACGCCGGTCGAGGCGGTCGCCGCGGTTGCCGCAGGCGTAAGACCGAATGGGGCGCTGACCGACGGGAGCGCATGGATGTCGTCTCGAACCTGCTCTATCTCCTCGTCCTCCTGTTGGCGGGCATCGGCGGGCGGCGCCTCGGCCTCCTGACCGAGTCGCGGGCGGACCTGCTCACGGGGTTCGCGTTCTACCTCGCGCTCCCGGCGCTCGTCTTCACCTCCACGTCCACCCAGTCGCTCGGGGACGTACTCGAACCGCGTCTGATCGCCGGGTTCTGGCTCGTGCTCCTCGTCGTCGGCGCGGCGGGGTGGGTCGTCCACCGACGGACCTCCTCCCCGGCGGCTCGGAGCGTCGCCGTCGTCCAGTCGTATCACTGCAATTTCGGCTTCCTCGGTCTGCCGATAACCGCGGCGGCGTTCGGCGACGTCGCCACCGCGAAGGCGAGCGTCATCCTCGGCGTCGGCGGTCTGACGCAGATACCGGCGACCGTCGCGATCCTCGCCCTCGTCAACGAGGCGGAGGCCGACCTCAGTAAGGAACTCCGAGGGTTCCTCGCCAACCCCGTTATCGGCGCGTTGGCGCTCGGCTTCCTCTGCTCCGCGCTCGGTGTCTCCGTTCCGGGGGTCGTCTCGGACGGCCTCGGCGCTATCTCGCAACTCGCGCTTCCGGCCGCACTGCTGGCCGTAGGGGCATCGCTGTCGCTCGACGCGGGCGCCGTCGACCTCCCGACGGTCGGGTCGGTCGTCGCCCTGAAGATGCTGTTCATGCCCGCGACGGCGCTCGCCGCGTTCTCGCTGCTCTCGGCGAACCTCTCGACCACCCGCGCCGGCGTGCTCATGCTCGCCATGCCGACGGCCATCTCCACGTTCATCTACGCGACGGAACTCGGCGGCGATGCGGACCTCGCCTCCGCCAACGTCTTCGCGACCACCGTCGCGTCGGTTGGAACCATCTTCGTCGTCCTCCAGTTCGTCGGATGAGGTTGTGCCCCAATCCCGACGACGCCGCGCGGAAGCCGGATTTCCATGACTGGTAACGATAGCAAACCCGGAAGAGGTGGCAAAGACGAAAAAGACAGCAAAGATAGAGTAGATCAGTAACGGACAGTAGATATCAAAACTGGCAAAACGAGAGTGTATAGAACATATTCGTTGGACACTAACTCCGCGAAACGGAGCGCCGAACCGCGAGGAAGAGAGACTCGACTGATACTCCTCTGAGACCGACCTCGATTTGCTTTTCAGGCACTCAGGCCCAGTATCTCGCGCGCTTGGTCGGTCGTCGCCACCGGTCGGCCGAGACGCTCCGAAATCTCCGCGACGCGCTCCACCAACTGGGCGTTCGACTCGGCCAACTCGCCGCGCCGGAGGTAGATGTTGTCCTCCAGTCCGACTCGGACGTGACCGCCGAACAACACCCCCATCGTCGCGAAGGGGAGTTGGTGGCGGCCGAAGCCCAGCGTGTTGAACGTCGCTCCGGGCGGTAAGTTTGCGACGGAGTTCAAGAAGTTCTGTGGGGTCGGCCGAGTGAGCGTGCCCGGACCGAAGATGAGCGTAGCGTAGACGGGCGCCGAGAGGTCGCGGCGTTCGAGGAGGCCGTGCACCTCGTTGAGGTGGCCGTCGTTGAACACCTCCAGTTCGGGCTTGATTCCGCGCGTCCGCATCTCGTCGTACAGGTCGTCCACCAGTCCTCGGGTGTTCTCGCTCGTCAGGCGGTCGTAGCGGTTCAGCGGACCCATGTCGAGCGAGGCCATCTCGGGCGCGGGGTCGGTGCGTAGCGGTCGCGCCCGGTGGTCGTCGGGCGCGGCCGTTCCACCCGTGGAGTGCTGGATGATAACGTCGTCGGCGTAGCGTCGGACCGCGTCGTCTATCTCCTGAAAGCGCTCGGTCGAGAAGGAGCGCTCGCCGTTCGGCCGGCGGGCGTGGAGGTGAACGACGGACGCTCCGGCCGCCTCGGCCTCGGCCGCCGCCCGTCCTATCTCCTCGGGCGTCTCGGGCAGGTTCGGGTTCGCCTCCTTACCGTGGACGCCTCCGGTCAGCGCCGCGGTGAGTATCACGGGGTCCCCGGCGAGGTAGTCCTCGTACGTCACGGAGCGTCCCCGCTCTCGTTCCCGTTTCCGACCTCCCCGTCGGCGTTCGCGCGGTAGATTTCGCAGTCGGTCGCGTGGTCGAGTCCGTAGCGGTCGTTGCAGATGTCGGCGCGCATCGCCTGCACGAACTCCTCGGCGGCGGCGCAGTAGGCGCGGGGCGTTCCGTCGCCGTCGGGGAGCGGTCGGTACTCCGAGAACGGGCAGGTCATAGCAGTCGTTAGTACACGGCGGACTTAACCGCTGGCACGCCGGAAGCGCCGCGTTCGGTGCGTCGACGGACGAACGAGGCTTAGAAATCGCCCGTAACGATGTCGTTCACGCGCCGACGGTCGAACAGCGGTTCGTCGCCGAACGCCTCGGGGTAGAGCCCCTGCGCGGCCATCTCGAGTTGGAACAGGTAGATGATGGGTCCCTGGTACGTCAGGCCGCCGTAGACGACGCGGTCGTTCTGCACCGCCGTGAGTTGACTGGCGACGTCGTGCTGCTGGAGGGGTCGGACGACGTTCTCCCGGAAGTACTCCTCCGTGATGTTCCCCTGAATCCGGACCGCGATGGCGTCGGGGTCGATATCGAGGAGCGTCTCGAAGTCGATAGTGCCGCCGCCCGCCTGCGCGTCGGCGATGCCGTTCTTCGCCAGGGCGTCGCCGACGTTCAGAGTGCGCCACTGCTTCGACGCCGTCCCCTCGCCGATGAGGTAGGGGTAGAACGATTCGGGCGGGATGCTCGCGGGATACAGGAGCGCGACGTCGAGCGACTCGTCGGGCAGGTTCTCCCGAATCGAGGCCGTGACCTCCTCATTGAGGTTCGCGAACGCGTCGTAGCGCTCCTGCTGTCGGAACAACTGCGCGACTTTCTCGAAGGCCTCGTACAGCGAGTAGTGCTGGTAGTCGTGCCAGTCGTACACCCGCGTGAAGATGGTGTTTCCGAAGAACGGGGCCACGTTCCGACGTACCTCCTCTACGTCACTTCGACTCCACTGGAGTCGGTTGGACATGAAGTTGGGGTCGACGACGTGGACGTCGGCGCCTATCTCGTAGAATATCTCCTTGCCCGTCCCCTCCTGGTACAGCGTCGTCAGGCTCTCTTTATCGACGGAGACGTCCGGCAGTTCCTCGTAGTAGTGGGTTCCGAAGCGCTCGGGGACGCCGATGGCCTCCAGTCCGTCCGCCTGGCCGAGGGCGACGCCCATGTCCGCGTAGTCGCCCGTGAACGGGACCCACGACTCGGGGACGCCGTCGAGCTCGACGGTGCCGACGGGTTCCATCGACACCGCGTACGACTCGCCGGACGCCGACTCCGTCGCGGCGTCCGTCCCCTCCCCGGTCGTCGACTCGTCCCTCGCGGACGACGTCGGGTCGCCACCGTCGCCGGTCGCGGTCGAACCCGCGCCGTCCTGTCCACACCCCGCCAGCGCGCCGCTGACGGCGAGGCCGGTGCCCGCCTTCAGGAATCGCCGCCGCGTCGAACCGTCCTGCGTATCTCGCGTCATGTTTTCGGCTTGCCTAAAGAACCTAAATCGGTTTCGATTTTTAGGCGAGCCTAAGGAGTATGGTCGAATCTTCGTATCGGGGCCGACGCCAGTTAGGCCGGTGCAGTCGTCGCCGAAAAGGTACGAAAACGGAGCGGTTCGTACATACCGAATACGTACAAGCCCGGAGAGGCGATTATGAGGGTTGTACAGATTTCTCAGGTCGTAAAGCCGCCAGAGCTAAATATAGACCAGCGCTGAAATAAAGTATGAACTACCCAGCAGAACTGCTGACAGACGAGATGAGCGATGTTTTCGAGCGGGCGTTCGAGACGACTGAGCGTTCGCTGTATCTCGTCAACCCCACCGTCGACACCCTCGAACGGGCGGTGGAGTCGCTCAGCACGTTCGCGGGGCCGACGCCGACGGTCCGTGTACTGGGCGAGAAGACCGTGCTGCGCGAGGTCATGGACGACTTCCTCGTCGCCAGTCGGACGGCCGACCTCGTGGAGTCGGAGTCGCTGGAACTCCGCGTCCTCGACGACGCGGACGGCCACAAGCCGAACCTGATGGCGTCGGAGTCCGTCGTGACGACGGTCGTGAGCGCGGATTCGCTGTTGGCGGGGCTTCAGACCGACGACGAGGAGTTCGTCGGCGCGGTGCGCGAGGAGTACGAGACGCTGTTCGAGGCGAGCGACGAGTACAAGCTTCACACGCCGGGACTCAGCCGAGTCGAGACGACCATCGCGGAGCGTCTCGGTCCGGAGTGCAGGACCGACTTCACCGACCTGCTCTCGAACCTCCAGACGGCCCGCGGGGGCGGCGACGGTCCGGACGAAGTCGCTATCAGCCTCCTCGTCGCCGCGCGGAACGAGGAACTGTTCTACGACGTCTCGCGGTGGGCCGAAGATATCGGCCTCGCCTCGAAGGCGACGTTCTCGCGGAAGAAGAGCGAACTCGAAGAGCGGGGCCTCATCGCCACGGAGAAGGTTCCCATCGACGTCGGCCGCCCGCGACTTCGCCTCAAACTCGGCGACGAGCGCCTGAGAGACGCCAGCGGGGCGCAGTTGGCGAGCGTCGCGCAGAGCATGGGCAGCTAAGGCGAAGCGACTCCGTTTCCCGCCCCGCGTATCGCCGGACGGGATTCTGTGGCGTTTATCACCGTGGACGACCAGTGCGGCGTATGGTCGACCGACTGGACGACGTCGACAAGCGGATTCTCTATCACCTCGTGCGGGACGCCCGGAACACCTCCGCGCCGATGGTGGCCGAGGAGGCGCACGTCTCCGCCGGGACGATTCGGAACCGGATCAACCAACTGGAGGCCGACGGCGTCATCCGCGGTTACCACGCGCACGTCGACTACGAACGCGCGGAGGGTCGCCTGACGAACCTCGTCGTGGGGACGGCGGAGATAGCCGAGCGGGAGCGGTTGGCCAAGCAGATAGCCGACGTGCCCGGCGTCGTCAACGTCCGACAACTCATGTGCGGAACCGCGAACATCCACGTCACGACGGTGGGGGAGGACGCCCAGGAACTCTCGCGGGTCACCCGGAGCGTAGCGGAGATGGGGTTGGAGATAGAGGACGAACACCTGTTACAGCACGAGGAGCACAGTCCCTACCGCGCGTTCGGACCCGAGGGGCGGCGGGGACGACAGTCCATCGCCGACTTCATGTCGCTGTCCGGCGGCGCCGAGGTGGTGGAGGTGAGCGTCGCGCCGGGGGCGAGGATAGACGGGACGACGCTCAGCGAGGCGAACGAACGCGGCTACGTCGACCCGGAGGTGCTCGTCGTCTCCGTCGAACGCGACGAGCAGATACTCACCCCGCGCGGCGACACCGAGATACGCGCCGACGACCTGGTGACGCTGTTCGCCCGCGGCGACCTGCCCGAGGACACCATCGCGGCGTTCGGCGGCGATTGAGCGGACGGGAGAAACGACGGGCGCGGCCCGCGTCCGACGGCCCGCCTCACCCGATGTTGACCGCGGACGGTGCCGAAACGGATGCTAGATGCGTCGAGGGGGCTGAATCGGGAACGTGTGTCACTCGAAACTGTATTGATTCTGTGACAGTAGCAAAAACATACATTTATCAGCTGGTCCGCGAAAGTGGAGGTGCGGGAGCGCTTCTCCCCCATCCCACCACGTTCCCGCACCGGGGCCGGAGACGGCGTCGGTTCGAGTCCCCCCGGACTCACTTTTGATTCGACGACTTGAGGGCGACGGCCGCGACTCGAAAAACCGGACAGAGTGTCGACAGCTCGGAACGACAGACAGACGCTTGTATCCCGGCCGCCTACGTCCGAGGGATGACGAAAGCGCGAGAACTCTTCGAGTTGCTCGCCGGCGCCGAGCAACTCACCGTCGTCTGCCACAACAACCCGGACCCGGACTGTCTGGCGAGTACCCTCGCACTGGGGCGCATCGCGGCGGAGGCCGGGATAGACGAACACCAGATACTCTACGGCGGGAGTATCTCACACCAGCAGAACCGCGCGTTTATCAACCTCCTCGACATGGACCTCGAACTGTTCACGCCCGAGTCGTTAGGCGAGCGTGACGACGGGTCGCTGCTCGCGTTCGTCGACCACTCGCTCCCCGGAGTGAACAACGAACTCCCGGAGGAGACGTCCGTGGATATCGTCATCGACCACCACAGCGTCGAGGACGTCGAGGCTCGGTTCGTCGACCACCGCGAGGACATCGGCGCGACGGCGACGATACTGGCCGAGTACGTCCGCGAGTTGGACGTGGCCGTCGAGGAGACGCTGGCGACGGGGCTGCTGTTCGCCATCCGCCGCGAGACGCTCGGCTTCCTGCGCGGGGCGACGACCGCCGAGTACGACGCCGCGGGGGCGCTGCACGACCACGCCGACCGGGACCTGCTCCGGAGGCTGTCGACGCCGTCGGTGAGCGGGGCGACGATAGACGCCATCTCCGACTCCATCGACAACCGCGTCGTCCGCGGGTCCGTCCTCCTCTCTCACGTCGGTCGGACCGACGAACGCGACGCCCTGCCGCAGGCGGCGGACTACCTCGCCACCTTGGAGGGCGTCGAGACGGCCGTCGTTTTCGGCATCGTCGAGGACGCTATCGAGTTGAGCGCGCGGACGACCGACTCGCGCGTCCACGTCGGCAACGCCCTCGAGGAGGCGTTCGACGACGTGGGGAGCGCCGGCGGTCACCGCGAGATGGGTGGCGGCGAGATTCCGCTCGGCATCTTCGCCGACTACCGGAACCACGACGAGTGCTTCGTCGACATCGTCGAGAACGTCGTCACCGACCGACTGAGCGAGAGTCTCAAACTCTCGGGCGGTACCTGACCGCGACCCGAGGAGGCGGCGGTGCGCGAAAGCGTACCGCCGCCGGACGTACTCCGCGTCAGTGCGGACGCGGACGCCGACTCCGGGGCGATGACGGGTCCCGTCGTGCGACGAGCGACGAGATGACCTCGCCGCCCCCGGCACGCTTCCCGAATGTCGAACACGAAGAACGGTCGCAAAACGCTCTTCTCCCGCCGCGTCCACCCCCTCGGTATGCCCTCCCGGACCGAGACGGACGCGTCGGACGACGAACGACCCCGTGATCCCGCCGAATCGAAGTCGCTGCTGGAGAGGCTTCCGGACCCGACGAACCTCGCGCTGCTAGGTCTACTCGGTCTCCCGGCCGTCTTCTCGTCCCGGTTCGCGGTGCTCTCCCCCTTTCTCTACTGCTTCCTGTTCGGTCTGTGGCCCTTCGTCTCGCTGTTCCTTCCGACGCGCGGCGAGTCTCCGACCGAGTGGATTCGGACGGGCGACCGGTGGAGCACCGCGCGGTTTCTGTTGTCGATGGTCCCCCTGCAACTCAACCCGTACGTCCAAGCGCAGAGCGTCGGTCAACTGCTCGGCCACCTCGACGTCTACCGGCGCTACCGGTTCGACCTACCGGGCCCCGAATCGTTCGAGCAACGGGCGACCTACCGCCTCCCCGTGGAGGGCGAGTGGACCGTCGTCGGCGGCGGACACGAGAGAGACGATTCGCACTCGTGGAGCATCCTCGCACAGCGGTACGCCTACGACCACGTGGTGACGGACGACGAGGGCCGGACGCACGCGGGCGAGGGGTCCGACCCGTCGGACTACCACTGTTGGGAGCGACCCGTCGTCGCGCCGGCCGCGGGCGTCGTCGTCGCCGCCAGCGACGGACACCGCGACGCGCCGCGGACGCGAGGATGGTTAGACCTCCGTCAGCGGGACATCCGCGGCAACTACGTCGTCGTCGAACACGCTTCGGAGGAGTACAGCGTGCTCGCGCACCTCCGAGAAGGAAGCGTCGCCGTGCGCGAGGGCGACCGCGTCGACTCCGGGCAGCGAATCGGGCTGTGCGGTCACTCGGGCAACTCCACGGAACCGCACCTCCACTTCCACGTGCAGGATTCGCCGTCGTTCTACCGCGGGATGGGACTGCCCGTCGGATTCGACGGCGTCGCCGTCGCGGACGGACCCAACGGCGAACCGGTTCCCGTCGAACGGGCGGCGTTACGGGCGGGACAGCGCGTAGTGCAGCAGAAATCGGAGCAATCGGAGCGGCCAGCGGAGACGGAATGAACGCTACAGCGGACCGTCGTGAGTCGCCTCGCCGGAACCGTCCGCCGCGTCGTCGCCCGCGGAAATCGGCTCGACGGTGCCGCCGTCGCTCCACGGTTCGGCGTCGGGGAACGCGGCGTCGACGTCGGTGGTCGACAGCGGTTCGACGGAGCCCTCCGCGTCGAGGACCGAGTCGTCGGACGCCGGGTCGACCGGCGTCGACTCGACGAACGCGCCGTCGAATCGGTCGTCGGCGCGGTCGGCGCCGTTGATCGTGTGATCGATCTCGTCGCGTATCTCGTCGGCGAACTCGGCGGAGTCGTAGACGGAGCGGACCGTCACGCTCAGGTTTCCGCTCGCGCCCGCCCGGACGTGGACGTTACCGAGGCCGAACAGCGTGTCGACGACCGACTGCCGCTCCTCGACGGCGCGGACTTTCTCCAAGGGAACCTCGGTCCGCGAGAGCGAGATAAACCGGTACTCCTGCAGTATCCGGCGGTTCGTGACCACGTAGGTCGTGAGCGTGTTCCGCCAGTAGCGGTGGATGCCCGTCGAGAACAGGTACAGCCCCACCGCGAGGGCGAGCGTCGGGTACACGAGCGGGTAGTCGGTGAAGTACAGCAGGTCCAGTCCGGCCGCGAGGAACGGCACGGAGAGGAACGTCTGCAACAGCGCGCTCCGCTGTGCGGGGTCGCGGTCGTCCACGACGAACTCGTTGTCCCGCATCGTCGGCTCGTCGGGCGTGCTGGCGAACTGCACGTAGACGCCGAGCGCGACGACGAACAGGCCGAAGAGCGCCAGCGGAACGCCGGCCAACGGCGGCGCGGTCGGCTGGTTCGCCACCAGCGGGTACTGCGACTGGAACGCGAAGACGTACGCGCCGAGGGCGAGGAACGGCGCGCCGAACAGCGCGCTCCACGCCGCGGGGAGCCCTCGGGTCATCGTCGCCCCTGCGAGAGTTGGAAGACGATTCCCAGTCCGGAGAGGAAGATACCGACCAGCGTGAGCGACGTCTCGCCCAGCGCCGTGCCGCCGCAGGCCGTGAAGAAGCCGCGCTGGCACTCGATGTCGGCGTCGGCGTCGTCACCCCCGTCGGACGCGTCCGCGGCGGGCGTCGCCGTCGGCGCTCCGACCGACCCGTCGGCGGTGAACGTCGGAGGCTCCGGCGTCGCCGTCTCGGGTTCGGGCGGAACGTGGACCGTCACCGGACGGGTCTCGACGGCGTCGCTTCCGACGTACACCCCCTGTTCGGTGTCCGGGGCGGAGAGCGGAACCGCCGCGTCGGCCACGTCGTCGTGCGTCATGCGAAAGCTGACGGTCCGGCGCTCGCCGATGGGGACGCGCGTCCAGTCGGTAGCGACGACGGCGCCGTTGACGCGGTAGCCGAGTTGCCCCTCGAAGTCGGCGGTGTCGACGTTCCGAACCGTGAGGTTGACGCGGTAGGAGTCGCCGGGGCGCACGTCGTCGGGCGCCTCGAAGGACTCGACGGCGAGGGCCGAGGCGTCGGCGCTCGGCCCGCGGACGACGCGGACGGCGCCGCCGGCGCGCGAGTCGCCGGTTCGGACGCCGTGGTCGTACGTCGTCTCGTTCTCGACGGGTCCGACGACGGACGCCGCGTCGGCGAGCGTCATCTCGAAGGCGACCTGTCGGTCGTCGCCGGCGGCGACGGTGACGGCCCGTTCGACGACGGGTTCGCCGGCGAACGCGTAGTCGACGTTCCGAGTGATGGTGACGTCGCCGGGGTTTCGAACCGTCGCGAGGACGATGTAGGACTCGTTGTGAGAGATTTCGGTCGGCGCGTCGAAGCGTTCGACGGAGAGGTCCACGTCGGGCGTGACGCGGAGGCGCGCGGCCGCGCCGGCCCCCGATTCGTTCCGAACGCCGTGGACGTACGTGCCCGGCGCCGGGTCGCCGAGCGCCGACTCGACGTCGGCGTACGGGACGGCGAACTCGACGGTCTTCGACTCGCCCGCGGCGAGCGTCACCGTCCGCGAGGCGACGGTGGCGCCGCCGAGGGAGTACCGGAGCGTCTCGGTGCCGTTCGCCGACGCGCGGTTCGTCACCGTCGCGTTCACGTGGACGCCGTCGCCCGCGCGGAGGGTCTCGGGCGCGTCGAGATCGGAGACGACGAACACCGCGTCGGCGGCGGGCGGGGACTCGGTCGGCGGCGACGAATCCGGCGTCGTGGTGGCCGTCACCCCGTCCGGTGATGGGGTTGCCGTCGGCGTCGCGTCCGTTTCGGTCGTTCGGTTCGCCTGCGGCGTCTCGGTCGCGGCGGCCGTCGCGGTGGAGGCCGACGCGCCGTCGCCGGCCGCGCCGCCCGCCGCCGTTCCGACCGAGACGGAACAGAGGGCGAGGACGAACGCGAGCGTGAGCGCGATGGAGGACCAATTAGGGTTCGTATTCACGACCGAATTATCAATGACATCCTATATAAATGTTATGTGATAACGACATTTTCACGATTTGAACGTTTTGGGTCGAGTACCGTATACGACGCGTATTCGGCCTTTAGTGCCATTATTGTCGCGTTAAGCCGAATCTGAGGGTGGGATAAACGGGTGTATCAGATTAGTTAGATATGCTGAAATTTTTGTATTCCTATTTGTATCGCGAGAGGATAGTCTGAGGGCGGGTGTGAGGGTGAAACATGCCTGGAAAGAGGACCAAAGAGCGATTCGGATACTAGGGCGCGGGAGAGAAGTTCCCTCGCCCGCACCCCCGAAGGTTCGGTTCAGCAGAGCCACCGCTACCATGAAGGTGCGCCGGACGGACGGTGCGTACGACACATGGCGTCCGGAATCCGAGCGACCGTAAAATTCGCCGACCCGAACGGGTGCCCCATCGCCCGGCGCTCCGAGTCCGCGGCGGGAGCCATCGATCAGACGGCCACGAGCGTCTCGTTGCCGGGGGAGGCGGGGAGCGTCACCGAGTTCCTGGTTCCGGGAGACGACGACGCCGAGGACGCCGTCTTCTCCTACGGGACGGCGACGGTGTTCCGGACCGCCCACGAGGGCGACGCGACCTGTCCCTGCGAGTGTCTCGGGCGGTTCGGCTGTCCGGTCCACCGGTACGTCGCCGACGACGGCGACCTGACGCTCGTCTTCCACGCGGCGGATTTCGGCCAGTTGCAGGCGGTGATGGGCGAACTCGGCGACCGATTCGAGAACGTGGACGTTCAGCGTCTCCTCCAACCGCCGCTGGAGGGACCGCCCGAAGAGCGGGTGTTCGTTAACCGAGGGAAACTCACCGACAGGCAGCGCGAAGTGCTGGAGACGGCGTATCGGATGGGCTACTTCGAGCGGCCGAAGCGGGCCAACGCCACCGAGATAGCCGCGGAACTCGACATCTCCCAGTCGACGTTCACCGAACACCTCGTCACCGCCCAGCGGAAGATTCTGGAGGACGTGCTCGAAGGGAGCGCGTAAGGGTGCAGTCGCCCCGCCGTCCGGCGAACGCGCGGACCGTCTCGCCCGCACGTGGATAATTTAAGTCGAGCGGTCTCCTCGCACCAGTACACAATGCCACTCGCACAGGAAACCGAGATGTCGGACTCGGAGGTCGACGAGTTCCTCGGTCGCCACGAGACGGGCGTCCTCTCGCTTGCCCAGTCGGACGAGCCCTACTCGATTCCCATCTCCTACGGGTACGACGCCGGCGCCCGGGCGTTCTTCGTGCGACTCGTCTCGACGCCCGAGAGCGAGAAGCGGCGGTTCCTCTCGTCGTCGCCCCGCGCGCGTATCGTCGTCTACGAGGAGAGCGAGTCGAACCCGACGTCGACGTACCGGAGCGTCGTCGGCACCGGCACCCTCGAGGAGATATCGCCCGCGGAACTGACCGTCGAGCACGTCGAGCAGTACGGGAACGCGAAGCGACCGCTGTTCGAGATATGGGGACAGTCGAAGAAGGACCTCAACATCCAACTGTACACGCTCGACCCGGACGAACTGAACGGGCGACGGACGGAGATAGACCGAGACGCGGCCGAGTGACGGGAGCGCTCGGAACGGAATCCGTCAATAAATTCATTTCGGAGGAGGCCGCGCCGCCTACTATGATTCGCCTGATACGATTTGTCGGACTGTTGCTCCCGTACGTCGCTTTCGCCGGGCCTGTACGGTCATCGGCGCGGCGACGTGACGACTTCGACCGTCGGACGACCCGGTAACGGGGCTCGATTTCGCGAGCGTCGCCGAAGGACAGTTCGAGCGCTCTCCCGCGTCATCCGAAGATAGGTCCCGCGCGGCGAACCGAGAGACGAACCGTCAACAGGACGCGAAGTGCTGCGAGTCGACTGACGCCCCGCAGACGGGGCAGCCGTGCGTCAGCGTCGCTTCGCGCATCGGGCCGTTGACCTCGATTCGCTGACCGCACTCCGGGCAGGTGAAGACGAACTCGCTCATGGCCGCTGTTTCACACTCTCGCATATAGGCGGTTTGGCTCCGGGAGTCGACCGCAGTTCCGCCCGGATATCGGGGTGTATTTGACTCGGATGTGCGGACGCGGACGTTCCGAAGGGGTCACCGCCCGCCCGCCACCGACGAACGGGCCGACCGCTCGGCGCGTTCGCGACGGGTGATCGACAGCGAGAACTCGCCCGCGGCGTCCATCGACACCACGATGTCGTCGACGCGGCGGCGGTACTCGCTGGTATGCTTGCCCGAGCGACAGAGGCGGAGGCTCTCTTCGAGGAGTCCGGCCTCGGTGAGCGATTCCACTTTCCGGTACGTCGTCGACAGGGGGATGTCGCACTGCTCGGAGAGTTCCCCCGCGGACAGGGCCTCCTCGCTGGTCGCCCGGAGGATGGCGCGGCAGTCGGCGTCGTCGAGGACGTCGAAGAGGCTCTCGACCTCGGCGACGTCGGAGACCGTGCGGCTCTCGTCGCTGTATTCGCGGTGACGGACTGCCATCGGGGCCATCGTCGACTGACTCATATTTTATCCAAGGCGGGGAACGACAACCAGTCTGCACCGCAGATATCCGGGGTGGTTTATATACCGCCAAGTGGAGACGGTCGATGGAGCGGTTCGGACGCGAAGAAAAACCGGGACGAAGCGTCGATTGCGAGAGCGGTTCGCCGGCGCTCTATGCCATGCTCCGGCACGTCTCGACGCAGTCGCGGAGGACTTCCGCGCACTGCTGGCAGTGGTCGGCGTCGTGGCTCTCACACTCGTCGGCGCACGCCTCGCAGACGTCCGCGCACGTCTCCGCGAGGTCGTTGGCGTAGTCGGAATCGCGGGCCATCAGTCGCGCGTGGAGCGACGCGATGTCGGCCACGTCGCGGCAGAGGCGGGCGCACTCCTCCATGTCCTCGCTGCCGAGGCACTCGTCGGCGCACCACTCGCAGACCTCGGTGGCCCGGGTGCAGTTCTCGATACATTCGCGCTGTTCCTCGCTCAGATGGTCGATCTCGGAGACGGACTCTGACAGGGACATCGCATCTGTACCAACGGGCGGCTACTTTTCCTCGCTTGTGGCTTCGATCGTTAACCTTCGCTCGCTGCGGCGAATCCGGCGTCGATGGTCGTTACGAGCGTGATTCCGTCGAAATGCGGACGACGGCGGCGTCGAGAATTCCGTTTCGGTCGAAGGAACCGCGGTCGTCGGGGTAATTCGTTTTCGAACGAAAAACGGGCCGGAACGAGCGGGCGAGGACGGAAGAGACGGCGCATCGAGACGGGCGGTTCGTTAACCGGGGGAGAGCGCGGGAAGAAGATTCATTCGCCGGTCGACTCGGCGAGCGACTCGTACTGGGCGCTTATCTTCTCCGCGCACGACGCACAGCAGACGTGGTAGAGGTCGCCCGACTCGACTTCCACCGTCTCGCCCTCGCCGGAGACGGCGTTCCCGCAGACGGAGCACTGTACGTCGAAGTCGCCCGCTTCGAGTTGGGGCTGCCACGAGGAGTCGAGCACGGACTCGACCCTGTAGTTTCTGAGTTCCAGTCCCTCCAGGACCGACCGGAGCAGGGCGTGTATCTCCGAGGGCGAACGCATCGTCTTGGCGACGACGCGCGACTCGACGGTTCGGAACACGTGTTCGACGCCCTCCTCGGACTCCAGTCGGGACAGCACCTCCTCCGCGTCGGCCGGGTGCGACTCGACGACGACCAGCGTCTCGTCGGCGTCCGAGAGCAGCGTGCGGTCCAGTTCGAGGGTGAAGCGGCGGATGATGCCGAGTTCCCGGAGCCGTTCGACGCGGTTGGAGACGGTCGGCGGCGAGCGGTCGACCTCCTCCGCGATACCCCGGAACGACCGGCGGGAATCCTCCATGAGAAGCCGCAGGATATCGACGTCCGTCTCGTCCAACTCGGTCATAGACGACGGGTACCACTCGCAGCCTGTTTTGGCTTCTGGCAGGTCGGGCCGCCCGCGCTCGGCGGTGGGCGCTCGGAGTCGGTCCCGCGTTCGACCGGTCGTTGGCCCGTCGCACGTCCGAGGGCAGAGGAGAAGGAAGACGTGGTGCAACGGACGATGTCGGACCAGAGGACGACGAGCGACGCGAGGACGTAGCGCGGCGGTGTGACGAAAGCGGCGGGTCGAAGAGAGGAGAACGGACTACCGACGCAGGAACCCGAGCAGTTCGTAGTCGCGGTCGGGGGTATAGCGCCGGAACAGCAGGCTGTTCGTGAGCACCGACACCGAGGAGACGGCCATCGCGCCGGCCGCCAGCACGGGTTGAAGCAGGCCGAGCGAGGCCAGCGGAATCATCGCCGTGTTGTAGCCGAGCGCCCAGAAGAGGTTCTGCTTTATCTTCTGAAGCGTCCCCTCGGAGATGCGGATGGCCTTCACGACGTCGAGGGGGTCGTCACGCATCAGCGTCACGTCGGCCGCTTCGATGGCCACGTCGGTACCGCTGCCGATGGCCGTGCCGACGTACGCGACGGCGAGGGCCGGGGCGTCGTTGACGCCGTCGCCGACCATCATCGCCTGCCGACCCTCGTTCTGAATCGACTCCACGGCGTCGGATTTGTCCTCGGGGAGGACCTCCGCGCGGACGTTCGCCGGGTCGATACCGACCTGTTCGGCCACCGCCCGCGCCGTCCGTTCGTTGTCGCCGGTGAGCATCATCACGTCGGTGCCGCGTTCGCGGAGCGCCGCGACTGCCTCCTTCGCGCTCTCTTTGACCGTGTCCGCGTCGGCGACGACGCCGAGCAGTTCGCCCGCTCCGCCGTCCGCGGGGAGTCGCGCGACGAGCATCGCCGTCTTCCCCTCGTTCTCCAGTCGCTCCATCGTCTCCGCCGCCGGCGAGGGGTCGATGTCGTTGTCGCGGAGGAGCTTTCGGTTCCCGACCAGCACGTCGCTGCCGTCGACGGTCGCCCTGACGCCGTGGCCGGGAACGTTCTCGAAGTCTTCGGGGTCGGTCACGTCGATACCGCGTTCCTCCGCGCCGCTGACGATGGCGCGGGCGAGTGGGTGTTCGCTCCCGCTCTCGGCGATAGCCGCGAGGCGCAGCACGTCGTCCTCGTCGAGGCGGTCACGGGCGGTCAACTGACCCCCGTCGGGAGCCGCTTCGCCGCCGTCGGCCACGGGCGCT
Organism: Halogeometricum sp. S3BR5-2; assembly: GCF_031624635.1. Taxonomy (NCBI): domain Archaea; kingdom Methanobacteriati; phylum Methanobacteriota; class Halobacteria; order Halobacteriales; family Haloferacaceae; genus Halogeometricum; species Halogeometricum luteum. The sequence continues at coordinate 46,463 of NZ_JAMQOQ010000004.1, forward strand.
CCGTCGTCTCCGAACACCACCACGTCGGTCAGTTCCATCGCCCCTTCGGTCAGGGTGCCCGTCTTGTCGAAGACGACCGTGTCCACGTCCTTCGCGCGTTCGAGCACGTCGCCGCCCTTGAACAGGACGCCGTTCTGCGCGCCGATGGTCGTGCCGACCATCGTCGCCGCGGGCGTCGCCAGACCGAGCGCGCACGGGCAGGCGATGAGGACGGACGAGGCGAACACGACGACGGCGAACTCGAACGCCGACAGCGCCGCGGGGCCACCGCCGACCAGTCCCCACAGCGGGAGCGACCCGACGAACCCGGCGAGCGCTTCGGGGAACAGATACCAGACGGCGCCCCAGACCAGGGCGTTCAGGATGACCGCGGGGACGAAGTACGCCGAGATGCGGTCCGCGAGGTTCTGAATCTCGGGCTGGCGCGACTGCGCCTCCTTCACCGTCTGCACGATTTGCTGGAGCGCCGTGTCCTCACCGACCTTCGTCGCCTCCACGACGAGCACGCCGTTCTCGTTTATCGTGGAGCCGACGACCTCGTCGCCCTCGCCCTTCTCGACGGGGACGGACTCGCCGGTGACCATCGACTCGTCGACCGCCGACTGCCCGTCGACGACGACGCCGTCGGTCGGAATCTGCTCGCCGGGGCGGACCTTCATCCGGTCGCCGACCTCGACCTCCTCGACGGGGACCTCGCGTTCGGTTCCGTCGTCGTCGACGACGGTGGCCTCGTCGGCCTCCATCTCCAGAAGCGTCCGAAGGGCCTCGCCAGCCTGTCCCTTCGAGCGGGCTTCGAGGTAGTTGCCGAGCGTGATGAACACGAGGATGAGCGCGGCCGTATCGAAGTACAGCCCCTCGCTGGCCAGCAGTCCGAGGAGGACCGCGACGGAGTAGACGTACGCGGTGGACGACCCTAACGCGATGAGCACGTCCATGTTCGCCGTGCGGTTCTTCACGAGCGCCTTGTACGAGTTCCGATAGAACGGCCGCCCGAGGACCAACTGAACGGGCGTCGCCAGGGCGAACTCGACCCACCCGAAGTCGACGCCGAACACCTCGTCCGGGAGCACGCTCCCCCCGAGGAGCAGTTTCTCCACGAGGAAGAACAGCAACGGGGCCGAGAGCGCCGCGCCGAACAGCGTCAGTCGGAGCTGTTTCCGGATTTCGGCCTTCCGGGCGGCGTCGCGTTTGTCCTCCGAGGATTCCTCGTCGTCGCCGTCTTCCCGGACGGGCGAGTAGCCGGACTCCTCGATTGCGTCGTAGAGGTCCGACAGCGTCGCCTCGGCGGGGTTGTACGTCACCTGCGCCTCGTCGGTAGCGAAGTTCACGTCCGCGGAAACGACGCCGGGGGTCCCCTCTAACGCACCCTGCACGGTCTCCGAGCAGTTCGCACACGACATGTCCGTAACGGCGATAGTGGTCGTCTCCGCTACGGGGTCGTAGCCGGACTCTTCGATGGCCGCGTAGATGTCGCCCAGCGAGACGACGTCGGGGTCGTACTCGACGGACCCCTCGTCGGTGGCGAAGTTGACGTTCGCCTCCCGCACGCCGTCCAGCGACTCGACGGCGCCGGACACCGTCTGCGAACAGTTCGCACAACTCATCCCTTGTACGTCGATTCGGCTGGTGCGGTGACTCATTGTCCCTAGGTAGGGGCCCTACATTCAACCGGGTTTCCCTTTCGAAAGTACGGCTCCACCTGGAGAGCAACGTTCGAATCGAAAGCCGGTTCGGCCGACGGTCGGGGGTCCCTGCCGCTCCGCGGACGCGTCGAAACCAGCACACGTTTCACGCGGTTCGCCCTCCCGAGGAGTGGAGGGAGAGACGATTCTCACGATAGAGTTCGAGACGGAACCGACGGGGGTGGTGGCCGAACTGCTGCCGTTCGTCGGCGACGGGGGGAGCATCGAGGTTGACAACGCCTTCTACGTCGAGGACGGCGAGTGGTTGGAGTCGTTCACCGTCGCCTCGACGGAGGAAGTGGACCTCGCGGCGCGTTTCGAGGAGGTGTCGGGCGTCTCCGTCTTCTACACGCAGTCCATCCCCTCCGGGTCGGCGGGCACGCACCTCGCCCGCGCCGTCGTCTTCGCCAACGAACCTTACCCCTACGTCCTCGAAACCGTGCTGCGGCGGCACGCGATACCCAACCGTCTGGTCGTCGAGAGGGGGACGGTCAGCGTCATCGCGACGGTGGCCGAGTGGGACGACTTCAGAGACTTGGCCGACGACGTCGAGGAGAAGTACGGCCGGTTCGACCTGCTGAAGGTGAACGAGACGGACCGACCGGGCGAACCGCTGGACAGCGGCCGTCTCACGGACGTCCTCGTCTCGAAGTTCAGCGACCACCAGATAGACGTGCTGGAGACGGCGTACACGATGGGCTACTTCTCCGTCCCCCGCGAGGCGTCGGCGCAGGAGGTGGCCGACGCCCTCGGAATCCAGCAGTCCACGTTCAGCGAGCGCATCCGCACGGCGCAACACACGCTCTTCGAACTCATATTCTCGACTCGTTGAATTTACTATATCAATATATCACGGTCCCGTCGGCCCCGAGATCTCCCACCCCTATTTAATGTGTGATACTCATCACCGGGGTTCGGGGGAAGTCCTACCCGATTATCGGTGTTGGTTGGGACCATCATGGGCGATGATGACAGACGAAGCGACCCGGAAGGCGGACCGGGGACGACCCGGCGGCGGTGTCTGCGGGCCGTCGCGGGACTCGGTGCCGCCGGCGTGACCGGCCTGTCCGGATGCGTCGGCGGCGGGTCCGGTCCCGTCAGCCTCGAACCGGACGTCCCCGCGGGCACGCGGGAGACCGTCGAGACGAAGTACTGGCACGACTGGCCGACCGTCGACGCGGAGTCGCCGCCGATGGAGTACACGGCGCGGGCCGGCGCGGTTCTCGACCCGGTGACCATCGAGTTCTCCACGGAGGACGACCCCTGGATGCGCGAACACGCGTTCATGTTCCAGCGGTCGCTCCGCGACCTCGGCGTCAGGCCCGAACTCGACAACCGACCGCTCAACCAACTGTACGCGCAGAGCTGGGCGACGAACGGGTTGGAGAACATGATATCGATGAGCACCCACGGGCCGGACCCTCAGCGCGGACTCGACCCGAACCCGCTCTTGATGCGGCGGTACAAATCCAGCCCGTCGAACTACGACAACTACTGGCATCCGAAGCTCAACGAGATTCTCGACGAGCAGCGCCGCCTGACCGGGAACCGGGAGCGACGGAAAGAACTCGTCGACCGGGCGCAGGCCGTCTTCGCAGAGGACGTGGGGGCGCTCATCACGCTGTTCCCGGACGTCATCACGGCCGTCAACGAGCGCAAGTGGGACGGCTACGTGATGACGCCCGGTAACGGGCCGACGGGCGACGCGTTCCAGTGGTCGGAGGTGAACCTCCAGCCCCAGACGGGCGAGACGGCCTACGTGAAGGGCACGTCGACGTCGATGAACTCGCTGAACCTGCCGTGGGCGGCGGGCGGGGCGGAGGCCAAACGGCTCACCTACATCTACGACGGCCTGTTCGACGCCTCGCCGGACCTCGAAGTCGTCCCGGCCCTCGCCACGTCTGCAGAGTTCGTCGACGACACCACCGTCGAGATGACGCTCCGCGAGGGCGTGACGTGGCACGACGGCGAGGCGTTCACCGCCGAGGACGTGAAGTTCTCCGTGGACTTCTACAACGAGCACTCGGCGGTGAGTCAGGCGCCGTTCTACGGCCCCATCGACTCCGTCGAACGGTTGGGGAGCCACGAGGTGCGCTTCAACCTCTCTCGACCGGACGCGTCGTTCCTGACCCAGCGAGTCGTCCGCAGCGCCATCATCCCGAAGCACCGCTGGGAGGACGTCGAGAACCCCACGCAGTACAGCCCCACCGAACCCGTCGGCACCGGACCCTTCGAGTTCGGCAGGTGGTCGCAGAGCAGCAAGTTCGTCGTCGAGCGCAACGACGACCACTGGACGTGGGACGACGACTGGCGCGCCGAACACCTCGGCGACGCCGCCGCGCGCGGCCCCGGAATCGACCGGGTCATCTGGGTGAACGTCGGCAACGTCAACGCGCTCATCGGCGGCCTCCAGAACGAGAAGATAGACGCCGTCGCCGGCCGCCTGTCGAACACGCAGGCCGAACGCGCCGCCGATACGTCGGGCGTCGAGAAGCGCGTCGCGGACAACTTCGCTCCTTTGGACACGAAGCTCATGTTCTCGACGCCGCTGATCCGCGACAAGGAGTTCCGCATCGCGCTTGCGAAAGCCGTCGACAAGGAGGGCTTCGTGACGCAGGTGCTCCAGAACCGCGCGACGGTCCCGCCGGGGGAGAACTTCATCTCCGACCTGACGATTTGGACCAACGCCGAGACGAAGAACTACGAGTACGACCCGGAAGCGGCCCGCGGAATCCTCGCCAGCGCGGGGTACACGTGGGACGGGGAGGGCAACCTCCGCTTCCCGAACGGCGAGGCGTGGGCGGCGTTCGTCGAACGCGTCCAGAACGGCAACTGCCACCGCCGCAGGACCGAACTGAATCAACCCGACTTCGCGGACGCAGCGGAGGACTCAGACCAATGACGACGAGACACGAGCACGACGACCGAACCGACGCCCGCGACGCCCGCCGACCCCCGGCGTCCGGCGAACCGACGGTGAAGAACGACGCGAGGACCGAAGCGGAGGCGGGGCGATGAGTCAGTTCCAGCGGTTCCTCGCCAAGCGCATCGGCATCGCGGCGGCGCTCACCTTGGTCGCCGTCACTATCATCTTCTTCACCCTCCGACTGCTCCCCGGGAGCCCGTTCACGCAACTGGTGGCCTCGGGGAACCTCTCCGAACAGCAGGTCGCGGAGATTCTGTCCCTCTACGGGCTGAACCAACCCCTGCACGAGCAGTACCTCATCTACCTCCAGAACCTGCTCACCTTCCAGTTCGGCTACTCCATCCGGCAGACCCGACCCGTCTGGGAGATTCTCGGGCCGAAGCTGTTCAACACGCTGATACTGCTCGTGCCCGCCCTCGTGACGACGGCGGTGCTGAGCACCCTGCTCGGGATGTACGCCGGGTGGAACCGCGGGTCGTGGCTGGAGACGGGGAGCATCGTCACGACGACGTTCCTCCGCTCGACGCCCGTGTTCATCACGGCGCTGCTGTTCATCATCGTGTTCTCGTACACGCTCGACCTCGTCCCCGCGTTCGGGATGCGCGAGATAACCGCCAGTCCGGACGGCTTCGCGGCCACCTACCTCTCGGTGGACTTCCTGCACCACTACCTCCTCCCGTTCACGGTGGCGGTGCTGTACTACAGCGGCGACTTCCTCCTCTTGGCGCGTAACGGCGTCGTCGAGCAGAAGGGCTCGGAGTTCCTGAAACTTCACAAGGCGAAGGGACTCTCGGAGACGGAGCAACTGCTGCGGACGGGGCGGAACTCGCTTTTGCCCGTCCTCACCTACTTCGCGCTCCGGCTGGGGATGATATTCCAGGGGCTCATCCTCCTCGAAGTCGTGTTCGGGTGGCCCGGCATCGGCCGCCAACTCGTCACGTCCATCTCCCAGCAGGACTTCCCCGTCGTGCAGGCGGCGGTGTTCCTGATGGCGCTTGCGGTCATCGTCATGAACCTCGTCGCCGACGTGCTGTCGGCGTACTTCGACCCCGCCGTCACCGCGGGAGGTGGGAGCTAATGTCCGTCGACAGCGTCGAACCCGTGCGCTCGTGGGTCCGGTCCGGCGCGGACCGAATCGCGTCGAGCCTCCGGTTCGTGGTCGGCGACACGCCCGCGGCCGTCGGCCTCGTCGTCCTCGTGACGTTCGCGTTCCTCGGGGTGTTCGGTCCCGCCATCGCGCCGCACGACCCCATCCGCTACAGCGTCCAGACGGGACAGGGGGCCATCGCGCGCCTCCAGTCCCCGACGCTCGCCGCCCCCTTCGGCACGACGGCCTACGGGAAGGACGTGTTCAGCCAGTTCCTCGCCGGCGCCCGTCCGACGTTCGTCGTCGGCCTGTTCGGCGGGGTGGCGACGGGCGGCGTCGGGTTCCTCGTCGGCCTCGTCGCGGGCTACTTCGGCGGCACGGTCGACGAGGTGCTGATGCGCCTGACCGACCTGACGTTCTCGCTTCCGTTCATGCCGATGGCGCTGCTGCTGTTGACGTTCGTCCAGCCGAACATCTGGGTCATCACGGCCATCGTCGCGGCGTTCCTCTGGAAGATGCCCGCGCGGGTCATCCGCTCGGAGGTGCTTTCAGTCTCGGAACGGACGTTCGTGCGGTCGGCGAAGGCCAGCGGCGCGGGCCACCTGCGGACGATGTTCGTCCACGTCGCGCCGAACGTCCTCCCCATCGCGTTCCTGTACACGGCGTACGGCGTCGCGTGGTCCATCGCCGCGCAGGCCAGCCTCGCGTTCCTCGGCTTCGGCGACCCGACGACGACGAGTTGGGGCCGGATGCTCCGACAGGTGTTCGCCTCCGGCAGCATCCGCGTCGCGTGGTGGTGGGTGATTCCGCCCGCCGTCGGCATCGCCGCGGTCACGACGTCGGTGTTCCTCATCGGCCGCGCCTACGAGGAAGTCATCAACCCCGAAATCAGCGAGCAATCACAATGAGCCTACTCGAAGTCGAAGACCTGACGGTGACGTACGGTTCGGACGACGGCCGCGTGCACGCGGTCAACGGCGTGTCGTTCGAGATACGCGAGGGCGTCAACTACGGCCTCGCCGGCGAAAGCGGGTCCGGCAAGTCCACGGCCGCCGAGGCGCTCCTCGGTCTGCTGCCGAACAACGGCCGGGTCGACGCCGGGTCGGTCACGTTCAAGGGGCAGGACCTGCTCTCGATGTCCGACGAGGAGCGCCGGGACGTGCTCTGGGAGGAGATAGCGTACATCCCGCAGAGCGCGATGGACTCGCTCGACCCGGTGATGACCTGCGGCGCGCAGATTCGGCAGGCGATACAGAAACACCGGAACGTCTCCGACGCGAAGGCGCGCGACCGGGTGCGCGAACTGTTCGAGATGGTCGGCCTCGACCCCGACCGGACCGAGCAGTACCCCCACGAGTTCTCCGGCGGGATGCGCCAGCGGGTCACCATCGCCATGGCGCTGGCGCTGGAACCGGATCTCATCGTCGCCGACGAACCGACGACGGGCCTGGACGTGGTCGTGCAGGACAAAATCGTCGACACGATACTGGAGATACAGGAGCGCATCGACAGTTCGCTGCTGCTCATCACGCACGAAATCGGCGTCATCGCGGAGACGTGCGACGAACTCTCCATCCTCTACGGGGGGACGGTGATGGAGCAGGGCAGCGTCGACAACGTGCTCGTCAACCCGACGAACCCGTACACGATGGGGCTGAAGAACTCCTTCCCGGAGGTCGAACGCCTCTCGGAGGACCCGGTGGCGATTCCGGGGTCGCCCCCGAGCCTCGACGCGCCGCCGACGGAGTGCGTGTTCGCCGACCGCTGCCCGTTCGAGACCGAGGAGTGCACCGACTCGGAACCCCCGCTGGTCGACCTTCCGAACCGCAACCATCGCTCGGCCTGCCACCACGTCGACCGGGCCGCGCGGATGCGGCGGGAGGCGGCCGACCCGGAGACGTGGGGCGTCGACCCCGCCGAGGAGGCGGCCGCGGACGGGGAGGCCGAAGAAATCCTCCGCGTCGACGAGTTGGAGAAGTGGTACTCGACGAATCAGTCGCTGTTCGACCAACTCCGCGGCGAGGAACCGCCGCAGGTGAAGGCCGTCGACGGCGTGTCGTTCTCGCTGCACCGCTCGGAGATTCTCGGCGTCGCGGGCGAGAGCGGGTGCGGGAAGTCGACGCTCGGCGAGACGGTCGCCATGCTCGAAGAGCCGACGGGCGGCGACGTCGAGTTCGACGGCAAGAGCGTCGAGGAGTACCAGCGCGGCGGGATGAAGGAGTTCAGGCGAAAGGCGCAGATAATCTTTCAGGACCCCTTCGACTCGCTGAACCCGCGGCAGACGGTCCGGCAGCTCGTGACCGAGCCGCTGAAGATTCACGACCTCGCCGAGGGGCGACAGACGGAGAAGGCCACGGAGACGCTCGAACGCGTCGGGTTGACGCCCGCCGAGGGGTTCCTCGACGACTACCCGCACGAACTGTCCGGAGGGCAGCGACAGCGCGTCGCCATCGCCCGCGCCCTCGTGCTCGACCCGGACTTCCTCGTCTGCGACGAACCGGCGTCGATGCTGGACGTCTCCCTCAAGGTCAACCTCCTCAACCTGCTCCGCGACCTGGCCGACGAGGACGACATCGGCATCGTCTACATCTCCCACGACCTCGCCAGCCTCTCGCAGGTGTCGGACCGACTCGCCGTCATGTACCTCGGTCGGATCGTCGAGATGGGCGAGACCGAACGCGTCGTCTCGGAGCCGAAGCATCCGTACGCGTCCGCGCTCCTCTCGGCGGCGCCCGAGAAGGACCCCTCGAAGGACAGAGACCGCGTCCTCCTGGACGGCGAACCCCCGGACCCGGTCGACCTGCCCGAGGGCTGTACGTTCGCGCCTCGCTGCCCCAAGGCGACCGAGGAGTGCCGCGAGGCCGAACCCGGTCTCGGGGAGGCCGCCGACGCGGACGGCGACCACACCGCCGCGTGTTACTTCCCCGTCGACGAGGACGGACCGAGCGACGCCCCCGCGAACGCCTCGGCCTCGAACACCTCCGCGGACGACTGAACCGACCGAGATGAACCCCGCTCGAACCTCCTCTCGACCCACGCGCGCTTCATAGATGCCCGACGACGCTCGCGCCGACGACGAACCGACCCTCGCCCGAGCGGACGCGCTCGGAATCGCCGCCGCCGTCGCCGTCCTCGCGTGGGGCGCGCTGGCGGAACCGTCGGCGTTCGCGCCGAACGCGCAGGACGTGATGGCGGTGTTCGGCTTCGCGCTGGTGCTGTGGCTCACGGAGGCCGTCCCGTACGTCGTCTCCAGCACCCTCGCCGTCGTGCTGCTCGTCGTCTTCGGCGCCGCCCCGTCGTTCGCCGTCGCGGCGTCCGGGTTCGCCTCCTCGCTCGTGTTCTTCCTCCTCCTCGTGTTCCTCCTCGGGGCCGCCATCGACGAGGTGAACCTCGACCGCTGGTTCGCGTCCCGACTGCGCTCGACCGGGGGGAGCGCCGCGCGGCCGTTCCGGTCGCTCGCGTCGAACCTGTTCGCGCTCGCCTTCCTCATGCCGTCGGCGGTGGCCCGCGCCGTCACGTTCGTTCCCGTGGTCAGGCGGGTCCGCGACGCCTACGGCCTCGACCCCGGCGGCGGCTTCGAGCGCTCCTCCTTCCTCGTGCTCGGACACGTCAACCCCGTCGCCTCGCTGGCGCTCATGACCGGCGGGGGAATGGCGCTGGTGACGGCCGAAATCGTCCGCTCGGGCTCCCAAAGCGTCACGTGGCTGGAGTGGGCCGCGCTGATGATTCCCCCCGTCGCCGCGCTGTACGCGCTCTCTGCGGCGACGGCCGGCTACCTCTACGGCGCCGCCGCCGCGGACGCGTCGGTCGGTGAGGGCGTCGAATCGGACGGAGGCACGGCGGGCGGGACCGTCGGTGCGCTCACCCGCGACCAGCGAATCGTCGCGGCGACGATGGCCGGCGCGGTCTGTCTATGGCTCCTCGGCTCTCTCACCGGCCTCCCCGCCATCGTCCCCGCGGCGCTGGCCGTCGCGGTTCTCGCCCTCCCCGGTATCGAGATTCTGACGGCCGCGGACGCCGCCGACGTGAGTTGGGGCATCCTCTTCGTCGTCGGAGCGATGTTCTCCGTCCTCGACCGGATGGAGGCGACGGGCGCGCTTGGCACCATCGTGGAGGCGGCCACCGGCGCGGTTCCCTTCCACGCGATGCCTCACTGGCAGGGCGCGGCCGTGCTCCTCGGGGTGGCCGTCTGCGTCCGCGCGCTCTTCTCGACGGGGTCGGCCGCGATGCTCGTCGTCCTCCCGGTGGCGCTCCGAATCGGCGGCGAAATCGGACTGAACCGACTGTTCCTCGCGCTCGCCGTCGTCCTCGTCGTCGGTTCGACGACCGTCTTCCCGTTCAACACGACGGCGGTGCTGGTGTCGATGGAGGAGGGTCCCCTCGACGGATTCGACGTGCTGGCGTTCGGCCTCGTGACGATGTTGTATTCCTTGGTCGTCGTCGCCGTCGCGTGGGCCGTCTACTGGCCGGCCGTGACCGCGGCTCTCGGGTGACTCAGGAGGGAAATGACCGGTGTAGAGTGCGTTCGATGACGGATCGCATCTCCCCGGAGAGACCCGAGATAGCGGCGATAGCAATCCGGCTAGTCGCTGGAGCGCGCGGGTAGCGTCACTCGGAAGAACCGGTGCCCGGCGACGCCGAACTATCGTACATCTCTTCGAACTCCTGCTCGCCGCGGATGAGCTCGTCGACGCCCTCGGTGAGCGTCACGTCTCCGAAGACGGTCGCTCGGTAGTACGTGTGCAAGCCGTCTTGACCTCGGTCGGTCCGCTGGCGTTTCTCGACGAGACCGACCTCGACGAGTTTGTTGAGGTGGTAGTGGAGGGTGCTATCGTCGATGCCTATCGCTTCCTCCAGTTCTTTGGGACTCATGTCCCCGCTATGGACGAGTCGGTAGAGAATCTCGTACCGCGTCCGATGCCCCACAGCGGCGTGCATAGCGAGATACTCGTCGAGACCGAGGACGCTCTCCTCCGAGAGCAGATCCCGCGGGTCCTCCGGCGGGTTGCCCTCGGCCGACTGGGGGTCGTTCGTCGCCATTGTAGGCTATGATAGGGACGGGTGATTCTTAGGTGTTCTCGAGCCGAGGGTTCTAAAAAACTCCCTCTTTTAAGTTCCCGGTAGAGATAGATGATCTATGACCGCGGTGATCACGCGCGACTTGATCGTCGACCGATTGGGGAACGTCCCGTATGACCGGTTTCTCTGCTATCTGATGGGTCCGTACAAGTCGTTTAATCTCGAGTACGTCCTCAGCGAAGAGGAGCGACGGGATATCGACGTCGAGGAACTCCCGGGTCCATTGCGACGACTCTTTCAGAGCAAGGACGACATCGATGCGGCGCAGGCGCTCTTGCGTCGCGTACAGGGCGAACTTCGCGTCGATCCGGGGGTGAACGCGTTTTTAGCTCTCGACGTCGACGTGGACACCGACGACGTAGACGCGGCGACGCAGAGCGTCGAGTACACGAGATGCAGTAACGCGACAGCCTTCGTGCTACCGTTTCTCGGGCATAACTTCGGCGTCGGCGAGGAAGCCGGGAGTATCCTCGAATCACTCTCGGAGACGCACGGCGAGCGGTTGCTCTTCGTACGCGAGCGTGACGTCACGAGTGCGATGATTCGGTCGGCAAACACACGCTGGGACCTCCGTATCGAAACGTACGACACGGAAGCGGAGCTCGTCGAGAAACTCCGACTGTTCGTCGGTGGTATTATGCATCGAGAACGACGGGGCGAACTCGGTCGGTTGGACTAACTCTACTTGTTCGCCGTCGCAAACGTGTGAGGAGAGCTTGACCGGACAGCTATCGAGTCAGTTTCGACCGCGTTCCGAAGCCACTGTCGAGTGGAAACGGCGGTGACGGATACCAGACATATCAGATATCGAGTACCGAGAACGGAGAATCCAGTTGGCGTACACCCCCGGTTTCCCCGGAGTGTGGCTTGCTACGTAAGGTGTAGCGGGAATCTCGAGCAATCTCCAAGCGCTATCTCTCCTCGACTGGAAATTGAGGTCGTCTATTCCTAATACTGTCGTTTCAGTGTCTGTCTCGGGTACTGTCGGTGGTCGACGAACGACGCGCAGCAAGCAGTGAGTGCCAACTGGGGTTTTTCCAGACTACGATTCGGTCGATACACCCCGATTTTGATGGGGTGTATCGGGATTTCAGTGTTCGCAGAGTGCCGGTCTTCCGTCGCGGCGCCGGTTGGAGGGCTGGAAGACGATCGGACACGTAGTCCGTAGACGGACCACAGAGGGTTGAATTCGGCCGATCTTGGAAGTTCCACGAAGCGAGAGCCGACCGTCGAATCGAGCGACTAGCTCCAAGGGTTCTACACCCCCTCCACGCCCACTACTTGCGGGGAGCGGTGTCAGTGTACTGTGTCGAAAACGCGTTACAGGCGCCTCGTACCGCTGAAACGCTCGTTCGACGGGGTGTACGGCTATCCCACCGCGAAAAAATGACAGCTTCAGTATCTAACTCTCGATGTGAGCCACACGGCGATGTTGCCGACCTACCGGCGAAGACGAGCGACCGTTCCCGAGGGGAAGAAAATCGGTATTAGATACCGACCGTCTACCACTGCCACTCCTCGCGCGGGTCGACGCTGTCCTCCGCGCGGTCGAACACGTGTTCGCCGTCCACGAAGACGTGCTGGGCGCTCGTGTCGAACTGGTGGAATGGACCGTCCCAGACGACGATATCGGCGTCGGTTCCCTCTTCGAGTGTGCCGACGCGGTCCTCGATACCCAGAATTTCCGCGGGGTTGCGCGTGACCACGTCCAAGGCGGCTTCTTCGGGCAGACCCTCGCGGACGGCGAGGCCGACGCAGACGTCGAGATGTCGCTGGGGGACGACCGGCGCGTCGGTCTGAACGGCCACTTTCACGCCCGCCTCGTGGAGGATGCCCGGCGTCTCGAACGTGATGTTCCGGAGTTCGTACTTCGCGCCGGAGTACAGCGACGGGCCGCAGACGGCGGGGACGCCGTGCGTGACGAACTCCTCGGCGACGAGGTGACCCTCCGTCGCGTGCTCGATAGAGAGGTCGTCGATACCGAACTCCTCGGCAATGCGGAAGACCGTCACGATGTCGTCGGCGCGGTGGGCGTGGACGCGCAGGGGGAGGTCGCCCTCCACGACGCGGGCGAGGTTCTCCATACCCAAGTCGCGGTCGAACGGGTCGCCCTCTTCGGCGGCCTTCGAGCGCTTGTCGACGTAGTCCTCGGCGTTCATCAGCGCCTGTCTGAGCGTCGCGGCGACGCCCGGTCGGGTCGAGGGCTGGCGGTCCTTCCGTTCGCCGTGGAAGCGCTTGGGGTTCTCCCCCATGGCGGCTTTCATCCCGTCCTCGCGGATGAGCATCCGGTCGGCGATATCGCCGTACGTCTTCATCGAGCAGATGACGCCGCCGACGACGTTCCCCGACCCCATCCGCGCGGAGACGCTGGTGACGCCGTTCTGGAAGGCGTACTTCAGTTCCTCGTCGCGCGGGTGGAAGCCGTCGAGGGCGTTGACGTGCGGCGTGACCGGGTCGGTCCCCTCGTTGTAGTCGCCGTCCTCGGGTTCGCCCCATTCGGCCATCCCGGCGTGACTGTGCGCGTCGACGAGGCCGGGGGTGACCGGCGCGCCGTCGACGTCCAACTCGGTTGCCTCGTCGGGTGCGTCCACGTCGCCAACAGCGGCTATCTTCCCGCCTTCGACGAGTAAGTCCCCTTCGACCGTTCCCCGGTCCGTCGCCGTGTGGAGCGTCGCGTTGCGAATGATGTGCATACGGCCCGGTCGCGGGGGGTGTACAATACGTTTCGGTTCGAAATACGCCGGTCGATCAGCCACTGCCTCGAAGTACGGGAAGCTGCATTCCCGTATTTACACGTGGATCAAAACAACTTGATAACGAGACAGAGGCCTGTGTTCGGTTACAAATGAAGTTCAGCGGCGTATAGAGTCGAATATCGATATTTGGTAGTGGTTCATCTGTTGTATATCTACTTTTCCTTACTGAGAATACGTATCCTAGTTTTTCGTAACTAGATACCGTCGTATTCCCCGTACTGGTCGTACGCTGACTCTATCGATTTCGCCAACGGGCGAGCCGCGTATAACGGCTGTGTAGCTGTAACGCCGGAGAGAATCAGTCGACCGACGAAGACAGGTGCATCCGCGAGGCGAGCCCTTCGTCTGCGAAGACCCCGTTAGACAGAGGCGCTCGAAGGGGTTGATCGGCGTTCCCACAGAGAACGGCCTATCGCTCCGGTCGCCCCTGTTCGGCACCGAACCCGACGACCTCGGGTTTCACCCCTCCCATGATAGAGAGCGGATGAACGATAAATCCACCATGGAGAGCACGAACCACCTCGGCCCGGACGGAACGATAGACTCAACGTACGCGGTCCGACCGGTCGTCATCGGCCGCACGGGCGGTGACGAGTCCGGCCGAGGAGAGAGCGACGGCGACTCCGAAGAACGCTGGCGCTCTGACGGTAAGCCGGGTCTGCCTGACGCCATCGAGGTATGGAGTGTGAGGAACAGTACAAAAGAGGACCGCCGAACGAACCCGTCCAGTAAGGGGGAAAACGGCGAAGTGGTCGGCCCCCCGTCTTCGGGAATTCGCGCTCGTGGCCTCCTGATTACCTGCGTCACGGGACGAAGTCGAGCACGCGCTCGACCGTCGCCGCGGCGTCGGTCGACGGCGAGTACTCGAGGCCGACGTAGCCGTCGTAGCCGGCGTCATCCAGCGCCTCGAAGATTCGCGCGTAGTTGAGTTCGCCCGTTCCGGGTTCGCGTCGTCCCGGCACGTCGGCGACGTGGACGTACCCGACGAACTCGACGTGTTCGGTCAGGTTCTGGATGACGTTGCCTTCGGTTATCTGCTGGTGGTAGACGTCGAAGAGGACTGAAACTGCGGAGCTGTCCACCGCGTCGACGATTTCGTACGCCTCGTAGGAGGAGTCGAGATAGTACCCGGGGTGGTCGACCGGATTGTTGAGCGGTTCGACGACGAGGTCGATACCCGCCGCCTCCGCGGCGGGCGCGGCGTCCCGGAGGGCGTTGACGACGGCGCGGTGTTCGGCGCCCGGCGGCAGGTCGTCCCGCTCGGGGCCGACCGTGACCACCAAGGCGTCGACGCCGACCGCCTCGCCCAGTTCGACCGAGCGTTCGAGGTCCGAGACCCCCTCCTCGTGCAGCGAGGGGTCCGTGAGGCCGGGTCCCTCCCCCTGCGTGTTGGCCGCGACGCCGACGCACGTCGACGCCGACACGGAGACGCCGTGTTCGTCGCAGCGGTCGCGGAGGGTTTCGGCGTCGACGTCCTCGATACCCCAGAACTCGACCGCTTCGAGTCCGAGGTCGGCGACTTCCGCGACGGCGTCCACCGGGTCGTCGACTCCGAACACCATGTTGGCGTTCGCGCTGACGGTGAAGCTCATTCGGCCACCCGCTGTGATTCGCCCGTCTCCAGGGCGCGCTCGACCGCGAGGGTCGTCTCGAACGTCTTCCGCGCGTCCTCGTACGGCGACCGCAGGAGCGACTCGTCCCGCGTCTCGACCGCCTCGACGAACGCCCGCATCTCGGTGTCGTACGGGTCGCCGTCGCCCTCGAAGGCTACCTCCTCGCCGTCGACGGTGCCGACGAGGGTGTCGGCGCCGATGTCGAGTTCGAGCGAGAAGCCCTCGCCGGTCAGACTGATCCCGTGGGAGAACCGCGCGGAGGTGGACGTGGCCGAGACGTGGCTGATCGCGCCCGTCTCGTGTCGCATCGACGCCGAGGTGGAGTCCTCGAAGTCGAGTTCCTCGTCGTGCACTTCCTCGCCGCCGACGGCCGACACGGACTCGACGTCGCCGGCGAAGTACCGGACCGCGTCGTAGGTGTGTGTCGCCTGCTCGACGACCTGCCCGCCCGAGAGGTCCTTCTTCCGCCACCAGTGGTCCGCATCGCCCGGGATGCCGCACCACCAGTGCCCGTCAACGAGCGCGACGGTTCGCTCGCCGACGAGTTCCGTCGCGCGCTGAACCAAGTCGACGTATCGGACCATGTGACCGACCTGCGCGAGGCGGTCGGACTCGGCGACGGCCGCGGCGTTCTCGCGGACGGTCTCGCTGTCCAGCGCGAGCGGTTTCTCGACGAACAGGTCGGCTCCGTGCTCGACCGCGAGCCGCTCTTGATCCTCGTGTGCGAACGGGGGAATCCCGACGACGACGGCGTCGAAGTCCGCTTCCGCGTACATCTCGCGGTGGTCGGTGAACGCCGCCGCGCCGTGCGTCTCCGCGGCGGCCGTCGCCCGTTCGTCGTCGATGTCGCAGACCGCGACGACGTCGGCCCGCTCGTTCGATTCGAGGTTGTCGAGGTGGACGGACGCGATACCACCCGCACCGATAAACGCCAGTTGAACGGTCATCGACTCTCACTATCCGATGACGTGTTATCAAGTTACTGTATCTCACGCGCCGACTGGTCCACTCCGGCCTCCCCGTTCCTCGCGACTCCGATGGTCCGCTCCTGACCGCCGCGCACGGTGCGAGGAGCCTTCGCAGGACCGCCTCCATCGAGTGCTCGTCAGGCGCGTTCGTCGCTGCGCCTGTCGGATACGTCGGCTACCTCGTCTGGTATCGTTCCGGCGCCTGGGCTGACGGTCGGCGCCTCGACGGACCCGTCGTACGGAATAGGCGCGAACAACGAACCCCTCGGGCACCCCGTTCTCAGTCGGGATGAGCGCCGACCAGTCGAAAGAGCGCTCTGCCACGGGATGCGGCGGCAGCGTCACTGGCTTCGAACCCGTCGGCGTTGTCTAAAAGACGGTCCGAAAAAGCGTCCGGTTCCGGTATTACCGGATAGGTGTGTTGGTCCCCGTTTGGGACTCGCCCGAAAACATCGACTCTTCGAAGATTACTTTCAGGCGTCTCCGAGCGGTCTCCCCAGTCTGACCGTCGCGAACCTTTCCACCGACGACTATCGTTCGACTTCCTCTATCAGTCGGTGCGAATCGAACCGGCGAGTGCGGAGGTGTTTCGCGTTTCCGACGATACCGAAAGAACCTCTGACCATCGAGAACAACACCGATGTCGAGAACCGAGCGACGGACACGAGGCAGGAGAGTTCTCTCGAAGTCGAGGAGCGCCGTCGAGAATCCGTCGGCCCCCGAGATGGGCATCGTTACGCTCTTATTACTGTAACGACGCTGCCGAGGCGGAACTGCGGGATCCCGCCGGACGCGACGATTCGAATGCATCGGGAGATCAACCCCGCGACGTTCGGTACGGTTCGAAGCGCGCTTACGTTCGCGACCGTAGACCGGCGCGATCACTTCGGACTCGCGCCGCCAGCGACGCCGAATCCGGGGCGGCGGTGACCGCTCCTCCGAAGGGAGATATCTCGACGACGGTTCGGTGGAGCTAACAAGTGGCGGCGAATTTCCGAACGTTTCGGTATGAAACTACGCTCGATGAGCTCACAAGCAGAAAAGGCGGAAATATACTAAAAGATTTGAGTCTATCTCTCCCGAGAGGGGTCTCTCGAACGGAGTCGTCTCGACGAAGACCATACAGTCCGTCGATACAGGTGGCAACGGAGTGCTCGCGACGTCTCCAGCGACCTATGCTCCGCGAACGCATCTCGCGAGCGCTCGGTGACGTGACGTCGCGGCTAACCCTTACAATGAAAGCCGGCCATTTTAGGGGTGTCAGGTCGATGTTTTCGCCGTATGTCCGATAACCGCGGGAGACGGCGTTTCGAGAAACCGGTCGAGAGCTCCGGACGCTTCGGCCGAACTTCGAGACACGGCGATTTGGTGACTATTAGCCGTCGTTCGGGCGGCGGCCGGAATCACGAGGCGAGTGGGGGGAGAGAGTATGACTGAAATGCGGCGGACCGCGGTCGCACCGCTCTCCGGGGGCGGACGAAACCGCTCTCTGGCGCCCTACCTGCGAAATCGGCGACGGCGCCTAGCCGTTTCAGCCGTCGACGCGGCCGGCGGGTCGATGGAGTTGAGCGCACTCGCTCGATGGGTTACGGGGGTCGAAAAGGGCGTTCCTACCACCGTGGTGTGCGAGGAGACGGCGCGAGAGGTGTGTCTATCCCTCTACAACAACCACCTGCCCGCTCTCTGCGCACCCGCCGTCCTCGACATCCGTCCGCGGGAGTCCGTCGTCGTCGCCGGAGAGCGGTTCGCGGAGGCCGTGGGCTACCTCCGGCAATCGCGGTAGATTCGGTAGTAGGCCACGGTTACACGAACGTATTTTCATATCTCCGAGCGTAATTCCTTCTCGCGACGGTTCGGAATTATAATAGAGGGATATGAGAAATACTGCACTGATGTGGCATCTGTATCTCCAAGAATCGCAGATCCGGGCACATCCGCGGCATCACCTCCGAAGAGAAAGAGTCGGACCGGAGTTACAATATTAGCTATGTAATGCCACGACGCCCGTTTCTAAATGGTACGCTTCGGCTCGGCTATCCTCAATATATCCGACGATATCGGATAGTTGCGTTCGGTCGAGATCACTCGCTGAGGTAGCCGCCGTCGACGGCGACGGACTCGCCCGTCATCCACGCGCCCTCTTCGGAGAGGAGGAGGACGACGACGTGTCCGACCTCCTCCGGTCGCCCCATCCGGTCGAGGACGTGGTCGTCGAGGGCGTCGGTGAGGACCTCTTCGCGGGTCCTCTCGGACTGTTCGGCGTGTTCGTCGAGCCACTGTTCGACCATCGGCGTCTCGACGGTCCCCGGTTTGACGGCGTTGACGGTGATTCCGTGGTCGCTCAGTTCCTTCGCCAGTACGGTCGTGAACGCCAGTACGGCGGCCTTCGAGGCGCCGTACGCGCCCTGTCCGGGGAACGGGCGCTCCGCGCCCACCGAGGAGACGTTCACGATGCTTCCGGCGACGCCGCGGTCGACCATCGAGGCTGCGACGGCCTTCGAGACGAGGAACGTTCCCTTGGCGTTCACGTCGAAGTGCGCGTCCCACTCCGCTTCGCTCGTCTCCAGGAGCGGAGTCGCTCGCTGGATGCCCGCGTTGTTGACGAGGCCGCGTATCGGGCCGAGTTCGTCCGTCGCCGACCCGACGGCGGCCTCGACGGCCGACGCGTCCGTCACGTCGACCTCGTACACCGCCGCCTCGGACCCCGTTTCGCGGACGAGCGAGGCCGTCTCCTCGGCGACGTCCGGTTGCGTGTCGAAGACGGTCACGTCCGCGCCGGCGCGGGCGCAGCGAACCGCGATTCCGCGTCCGATACCCTGCGCGCCGCCGGTCACGACCACGTGTCTGTCGCTCAGACGGTCGTCTGTCTGCGTCGTCATAGTACCACTATCGAGAGCGACTATAAATAGATGCGCGGGTCGCCCCGCTTCTCCTTACTCCCGTTCGGCGACGACGGGATTCGTCAGCGTCCCGATTCCCTCGACCTCGATTTCGACGGTGTCGCCGGGTTCGAGCAGTTCGGGCGGGTCGCGGAAGATGCCGACGCCGCCGGGCGTCCCCGTCGAGATGACGTCGCCGGGTCGCAGCGTCGTGATGCCGCTGATGTACTCGACGACCTCTCCGACGTCGAAGATGAACTCCTCGGTGTTCGACTCCTGCTTCGTCTCGCCGTTGACCCGGCAGGCCACGTCGAGTTCGTTCGGGTTCAGTTCGCCCTCGGGGACGAGCGTCGGCCCCATGGGGGCGAACGTGTCGTAGCTCTTCCCGCGGAAGAACTGCTCGTCCTCGAACTGGGCGTCGCGTGCGCTCACGTCGTTGACGGCGGTGTAACCGGCGAGGTACTCGGAAGCATCCTCCGCGGAGACGTCTTTGGCCGTCCGGCCCACGACGATGCCCAACTCGACTTCGTAGTCGACCTGGTCGACGTCGGCGGGGTGGACGATGGGGTCTTCGGGGTTCGTCACCGACGTGTCGGACTTCCCGAACAGGAGCGGTCGCTCGGGTATCTCCTCGTCCTGCTCCTCGGCGTGGTCGTGGTAGTTGAGGCCGACGCAGACGATCTTCCCCGGACGCGGGACCGGCGCGAGGAGCTTCGCTTCGGACGTCGGAATCGCCTCGTCCTCGGCGGCTTCGACGGCGTCCTCGACGAGGCGGAGGAAGCCGGGGCTGGTGAGGTTCTCGTAGGAGACGTCCTCTCGGAGTCCGGCCAGCGGTACGATGTCGTCGTCGCGGCGCACGCCCCACTGCGGACCGCCGCCGTTCGTGTATCGGGTGAACTGCATCGTGCGTGAGTGACACCGCGCGGTACCTAACTGTTGTGCTCCCGGTCGAATCCGGGGCTACGAGTAGGTGAGGTTCACCTCGACGACGTTGGCGCTCCGGAGTATCTGCTCGGGGACCTCCTCGGTGAAGCGCTCTTCGCGCATTCGGCTCTTGGGGCCGGAGACGCTGACGGCCGCGATGGCGTACCCGTCCTCGTCCGTTATCGGCGCGGCGACGCAGCGCATCCCCTTGACTCGCTCCTCGTCGTCGTAGGCGTACCCGCGCGCTCGGACTTCCTCCAAAACGTCGAACAGTTCGTCCCTGTCGGTTATCGTGCTGTCGGTCACCTGCGGCAGACCGTGTCTGTCGAGTATCGCCTCCACCTCCTCGCGCGGCCGGTTGGCCATGATGGTCTTCCCGAGCGCCGTCGTCTGGAGGGGGACGCGCATCCCCGCGTGCGTATCTAGCTGAACGGCGTCCGGACCGCGGGAGCGGTAGAGGAACACGCCCATGCCGTGCTCTTCTATCATCAGATTCGCGTGCTCGCCGGAGATCTGCGCGAGTTGGTTTATCTCCGGACGCGCTATCTTGAACACCTTCTTCCGGGAGCGCGCCTGGTCGCCCAACTGGAGGAAGCGCGTGCTCACGTGGTAGGTGTCCCCCTCCTTGATGAGGTACTCCTCCTGTTCGAGCGTGCGGAGGTGGTCGTGCACGGTGCTCGTCGGCTTGTCGAGCCGCTGTGCGACCTCCGAGACGCCCGCCCCGTCGAGCTCCCGCAGGAGTTCGATGAGCTCGAAGGAGACTTTGACCGCCTTGATTGGTGCCGTGCCTGCCGTGGTCTCTATCACGATTGTTTCGATAAATCGTTCCGTCATCGTCGGACAAGTAGGAGAGACGGAACCAGAATATTAATCGGGGAGGTACTCGAAATCGAAATAAGCATGACAGATTCCGGCGGACGCGTGGAAGAGCTGGTCGACGCGCTCACGCGCGAGGAGAAGGTGAGCTTAGTTCACGGCGCCGTGGACCCAGAACGAACCGCGACGGGATACCTACCGGGCGTCGAACGGCTCGACATCCCCGAACTGAAACTGGCCGACGGACCCCTCGGCGTTCGCGTTCCCGGCCAGACCGCGACGGCCTTTCCGGCCTCCATCGCCCTCGCGGCGACGTTCGATTCCGAACTCGCCGGACGCCAGGGCGTCGCGATGGGCCGCGAGGCGAAGGCGCGGGGGCAGGATTCGATACTCGGACCCGGTCTGAACCTGGTTCGCGTTCCCCACTGCGGGAGGAACTTCGAGTACTACTCGGAGGACCCCGTGCTGACCGCCGACTTCGCCGCGGCCGCGGTGGAGGGCATCCAGTCCGAGGACGTCATCGCGACGCCGAAGCACTACGTCGCCAACAATCAGGAGACGAAGCGACTGCGCGTCAGCGCCGAGATGAGCGAGCGGACGCTTCGGGAACTCTACCTCCCCGGCTTCCGGGCGGCCGTCGAGGCGGGCGCGGGGTCGGTGATGACGTCGTACAACCGCGTCAACGGGACGCACATGAGCGACCACCGACGCCTGCTCACGGACGTGCTGAAAGACGAGTGGGGCTTCGACGGCTACGTCGTCTCCGATTGGTTCGGGACGAACAGCGTCGCCGGGTCGGCGAACGCCGGTCTCGACCTAGAGATGCCGGGTATCACCTTCGAGGAGTTGAAGGACGCCTTCCAGATGGACTCCGACACCGACCTGTTCGAGGACGCCGACGGCGAGGCGCTTCCGGGCCCCGACGCGAAGGCGGGACTGTTCGCCGCTTCGTTGGCAGAGGCCGTCGAGTCGGGCGAGGTGCCGGAGTCACGGCTCGACGACATGGTGACGCGCGTCCTCCGACAGATGGAGCGCGTCGGCCTGCTTGACGGTGAACGCGACGATGGCGCCGTCGACACGCCCGAGCACCGGGAACTCGCCGAGACCATCGCTGCGCGGGCGACCGTCCTCTTGGAGAACGATGGCGTCCTCCCCCTCGACGCCGACGCGGACGTGGCGGTTCTGGGCCCCGGCGCCGAGGACGCGATGCTCGGCGGCGGCGGGTCCTCGGAGGTCGAGTCGGCGCACGAGACGCCGACGCTGGACGGAATCCGAGCGCGCTCCGAAGGGATCGTGGAGTACGCGCAGGGCGTCGCGAAGATTCGGACGCCGTCGTTCTTCGACCGCGAGTCGGAAGAGGAAGCGGAGACCGGCGACGACGAACTGAGCCTCGACGAGGCCGTCGAACGCGCCGCCGCGGCGGACGTCGCCGTCGTCGTCGTCCGGGACGCGAACTCGGAGGCCGAGGACCGCGAGAATCTCCGACTGCCCGGCGAGCAGGACGAACTGGTCGAAGCGGTCGCCGAGGCGAACGACCGGACGGTCGTCCTCGTGCAGTCCGGCGGCCCCGTCGAAACGCCGTGGCGCGAGGACGTCGCCGCCGTCGCGGTGACGTGGTACCCCGGACAGGCCGACGGCGACGCCGTCGCCTCGGTGCTGTACGGCGACGCCGACGCCGCAGGTCGCCTGCCGGTCACGTTCGCGCCGGAGGGGTCGTACCCGGCGAACACCGAAGAGCGGTTCCCGGGCGTCGACTACGAAGCAGAGTACGACGAGGGCGTGTTCGTCGGCTACCGCCACTTCGACGCCGCCGAGGAGGAACCGACGTACCCGTTCGGCCACGGCCTCTCCTACGCCGAGTTCGCGTACGGCAGCGCCGAGATGGCCGACGAATCGACGGTCGACGTCGAGGTGGAGAACACCTCGAACCGCGACGGCCGCGAAGTCGTGCAGGCGTACATCTCGGCGCCGGCCGTCGACGGCGTCGAGCGACCGACGCGCGAACTCGCGGGCTACGCCTCCGTAGAACTCTCCGCGGGTGAAACGGCAATAGTGAGCGTCTCGCTGGGCGAACTGGCATTCCAGCGGTACGACGAAGACGACGGGTGGACGACCGACGAGGGCGAGTACGCCGTCGAAGTCGGACGGTCGTCGCGGGACATACAGGCGGAGACGAGCGTTTCGCGGTAGTAGGACCGCGTCGGCGACGAATCCTCCTTCGTCCTCGTCCGCATCGAAGCGGAGAACCGAAACCGGACGGCGAGAAGCCGTCCGAACCGAACGAGCGGGAAAAGCGAAAATCGAGACGACGGGCTACCGGTCGACGGGGAACGCGTGCGACCCGGCTCCGACGTTGAGGAGCGACGTCCCACACCTTTCCGAGTCGACGGACACCGGAGACGTAGTTGCAGATGCAGTGGTCGATCGGGACGATCGAATCCTCGAACGGACAGACCGGCAGGCGTTTCCGTCGTCCCGTGGTGCCGAGGAGCGATGTCGCGGGCGCCGTTCTCGCGGATGACGGAGAACCCGAGCACGGATCGCAACTCCTCTCGGAACGTCGCCCGCCACGCGTCGAACGCTGATCCAGTCTCGCCGTCGTAGCCGAGGGGTCGGTCGTGGGTCCGGAGGACGCGGGCCGTCCACCGGTCGTGGTCGTAATCGAACGGTCGGTCTGTCATGCAAATCTCGCTCTCCATCGACAGTGGCGAGTCGAACTATTAGTCGCTATCGCTCGACCGGTGGGGTCGAAGGGCGGAGCGAAGCGAAGCAAATCGGGAACCGGAGGACGCGCGGTCACGCATCCGACGGCGGCCGCCTCCTTCGCGCCTCTTCAGCCCTCGACCAGCCATCCGATGGCGTTGCGGAGGAGGCGACGGTACGCCTCGTTCTCGAACGCCTCCTCCGTGTGTCCGAGCGAGGCGTAGCAGACGCGGCCGTCGCCGTACGGGCGGACCCAGACGACCGGGTAGTCGTCGAGGTCGGGGTGGTCCATCCGGGCGAGGACGGTCACGTCGTCGTCCGCGGTCACTTGGTAGGGTTCGTCGAACACCTCGAAGTCCGTAACGCCGTCGACGACGGGGTGCTCGGCGACGACGTCGACGCCGAACTCGGACTGCTCGGGGTGGGTGAGAAAGTGCCCGCCGACGAGTTCGCGGAGTTCGGGGAACGGTTCGTCTCTGTGAGCCAGTTCGCCACCGCCGGCGTGCACGCTCGTGAGGTCGGCCGCGCAGTGGAGGCCGAGGTAACCGCCCCCGTCGCGGACGAAATCGAGAAGTCCCGCCAATTGGTCGTCGGTCAACTCGCTGTCGGTCAGGTAGTCGACGACTAGGTCGTACCCCGAGAGGTCGATGAGGTCGTCTCTGTCGGTCGAGCGGGTCACCTCTGCCGCGTCGCCGAGGGCCGATTCGATGTGCGGACCCATTTCTTCGAGGTCGTGGAACGGGAACGTCATCTCGCCGATCAGCAGTGCGGTCGGTCTTTCCATGGCGCCCGGTTCGCCGCCCGCCGAAAAAGTCGTTTCGATGCCGCGAACTGCGGCTCCGACGGCCACCCTTCGCGTCACCGAGTCGGGCGTCGAGTGTTACGGGACGCCGAAGCGGCCGAATCAAAGCCGCCGCCGCGGGAAAAGCTACTTGTCGCTCCCCCGTGACCCTCCGGCATGGAACCAGTATCTGTCGGTGTCGTGGGTTGCGGAGCCATCAGCGACGTCTACTTCGAGGCGTGCGAGCGGTTCGACGCCCTCGACGCCGTCGCGTGCGCGGACCTCGACGAGGACCTCGCCGAGTCGAAGGCGGAGGAGTACGGCGTGCCCCGCGTCCTCTCGACCGAGGAACTGCTCGAAGACCCCGACGTCGACGTCATCGCCGTTCTTACGCCGCCGGCGTCGCACGGCGACCTGCTGTTGGCGGCGCTCCGAGCGGGGAAGCACGCCTACACGGAGAAACCGCTGGCGGCGGCGCGCGAGCAGGGCGAAGCGGTCATCGAAGCGGCGTCCGAGCGGGAACTGACCGTCGGCGTCGCGCCGGACACCGTGCTCGGGACGGGCATCCAGACCTGCCGGGACGTCCTCGACGACGGCGTCATCGGCGACCCGGTCGGCGCGGTGGCGTTCTGGGCGAACCACGGCCACGAGAGCTGGCACCCGAATCCGGACGGCTTCTACCGTGAGGGCGGCGGCCCGCTGTTCGACATGGGGCCGTACTATCTCACGTCGCTCGTGACGCTGCTCGGGCCGATTCAGTCGGTCGCGGGCACCTCGCAGACACCGTTCCCCGAGCGAGAGATAACCAGCGAACCGCGGCGCGGCGAGCGGATTCCCGTCGAGGTGCCGACGCACGAGACGGCCGTGCTGACCTTCGAGAGCGGCGCGACCGGAACGCTCCTCACGAGTTTCGACGTCTGGGGCTCCGAACTTCCGGGGTTCGAGATACATGGAACCGAAGGCACGCTGAGCGTGACGGACCCGAACCGCTTCGACGGGTCGCCGCGCGTCCACTTACGTGACGACGAGGAGGGCGAGTGGCGCGAGGTGTCCGTCGAGCGCAGCCACCCGGGCCAGCAGCGCGGACTGGGCCTCGTCGACCTCGCGCGGTCGCTGTCGTCCGACTGGGAGCACCGCACGAACGGCGAGGTGGGCTATCACGTGCTGGAGGCGATGGCGGGCATCCGCGACTCGGCCGGCGAGGGGGAGTACGTCGACCTGTCGGCGGGGTGTGACAGACCGGCGCCCGTCCCGGACGGGTTTCCGAGGGTCGATTCGACGTCGAGTGTGGGCGGACGTCGGGAGTAGCGGGGCCCGTTGAACGGGGCTACGCCGCCAACAGCGGTTCGAGTCGGGCGGCGAGCGCCTCGCCGATTCGAATCATCGCGTCGTCGCCGGGGTGAACGAGGTCCGTCGTCATCCCCGCGGCCGTCGGGAGCAGGTCCGGTCCCTCGACGAGGTGAACGTTCTCGTGGCCGCAGTCCGCGACGGCGTCTCGGAGCGTCTCGCGGAACTCCTCGGCCAGCGCCGCCTCCCCGTCGTCGGCGAGATAGTCCCGCGCGTGGGGGAACAACGTGATGCAGGCGACGGGCGTCTCGGGGTGCGCCGCGGCGACGGTGTCTATCATCGACGCGGCGCGCGCTCGGAACTCCTCGACGGAGAATCGGCCGACCATGTTCACCGATAGCGACAGCGTCGCCACGTCCCAGTCGTCGCGGGCGGCGATGTGCTCGGCCATCGCCGGGTCGCAGTACGCCGTTCCGCAGGAGCCGAGGTTCACCGCGTCGGCGCCGAGGCGGCGCGCGGTCTGGTTGACGTACGTCAGCGTCTCGGCCGACGGCGCCTCCCCTTCGGTGATGGACGTTCCGTACGCGAGATACCGGCGGTCCGGCACCTCCTCGGCCGTCGGCGGGCGCGCGTCGCCCTCGACGCCGTGGAAGTAGACGTGACCGCCGCGGTGGTCGCCGGGGAGAACGAGTCGGCAGACGTTCGGCGCGAACCGGAGACCCTCTTCGACCGCCGGGCGCAGGTTCGAGAGTTTCTCGGGCGGAGACAGCGTCACCGTTTGCGGACCCTCACCTATCACCACCTCCTCGCCCGCCGCTTGGAAGTCGCCCCAGAACGGTCGGACGAGACTGTCGCGGACGTCCGAGGAGAGCGTCACCTCGACCGGACCCTCGGGGACGAATCGGAGTTCCGCGCCCGCCGGGTGACACATCCGCGTCCGCGCGCCCTCGTTCAGTTCCGTCCGGACCGACTCGGGGACCCGTTGGAGCCGACGGCCCTCGCGCGATTCGACCCGTTCGAGCGCCGCCACGTTGTGAAACCGGATGCCGTCTGCCTTCATCGGAGTCACGTTCCCGGCCGGAGCACTTAGCGGTACCTCCGGGGAGGCCGAGGCGCGGACTCTGGCGTCAGTCGCGGAGCGACGGCGCCGCGAACTGCCCCTCGTCGAACTCGATTGGCGACGCCTCCTCGACGACGCGCAGGTCCTCGCGCTCTCGCGCCTCCTCGACGAGCGCCGTCGAGGCGTACACTCGGTGGAGGTGCATTGTGTCGGCCGCGCGGACGACGCGGACCGTCTCGGGGTCGACGACGCCGATGGTCGACAGCGACGCCACCAGACCCGCGCGGTCCGTCGCGACCACCGGCGGGAGTCGCACACCCCGAATCGTCGAGGCGGTGAGCGCGTTGATGAGCGTCGTCTGCGCGTCCAGTTCCGCGGCGATGTCCTCGTGAATCACGTCAGCCGACCCGACGCCCATCGCGTTCCCGTGCGTCTTCTCGGTCAGCCCCCGGGTGTAGATGCGCTTGATGTCCGGGCTCTCCGGCGCGGGTTCGTTGATGGCGAAGGGGCGACGGCCGATGACGTTCGTGTCCATCCCCTGCCCGCTTATCTCCTTGCCCTGCCGGTCGAACACCACGACGTCGAGTTCGTCGAACGGCAGTTTCGGCATGAGGTCGTAGGCGAGTTCCAGCAGTTCCCGCTCGCGGTCGAGAAAGCCCGACGGCGGGACGCCCTCTACCAGCGTGGTGTCGTCGTGTTGGTCCTCGACGACGGCGACGCCGCCGACGATAGGTAGGGAATCGAGGAGTTGCTCGGTTATCTCCGGAATCATGTTCCGGAGCGACCAGTCGACGGCCCACTTGTGGGCTATCTGCGCGCCGCGCTGTTTGCCCATGCCGATGACGAGCATCTTCGAGAGACCGCTCTCCACCTCGCCGTCGAAGTCCGTGTGGGGCTTGACTCGATTGATGGGGATTATCGCGTCCGCGTCGGCGGCGTTGGCGTCGGCGACGACAGGCACGTCGCGGTCCGGCGTTCGCCCCACCTCCACCACGTCCATGCTGGAGCGAATCTCGCAGCCGATACGCTCCTCGGTCACGCCAAGTTCGTTCAGCATCCCCCGCTGTCCCTCGCCGGTCGCGCCGCCGTGACTCCCCATGGCGGGGAAGACGAACGGCTCGTACCCGGCGTCCGAGACGGCTTCGACGACGCCCGCGACGATTTCCGGGAGGTTCGCGATGCCGCGGCTGCCGGCGCCGAGAGCGACTTCCCCTCCCTCGGGAACGTCCGCGAAGGAGAGCGATTCGACGGCGGCCGCGGCCGCCGCGGCCACCTCGTCCGACGGAATCGGGTCCGTCTCCCACTGCTGTTCGATAACCCCCATCTCGGGGAGGGGCGGGTCGCCGCACGCCTCGACGATGACGTCCTCCGGGACCGACAGCCACTCGCTCGGGTTCGCGTCGTCTGTGTTCATGCTAGGCGCGACGGTCGAGTTCGACATAAAACTGCGGGAGGGGCGCGGGGCGGGCGCGAGCGGGGTCGTCCGCGGGCCGCACCGCGCGGACGCGTTCAGTCAACGTTCAGTCGAGGTCGAACACGTCGAGACCGGTTCGCTCGTCCAACTGGTGCGTCAGCGGCGTCTCGCCTCTCGTGAGCACCATCTCGAACGTCCCCGAGACGCGCGCACCCGAGCAGTGCCCGCCGAGCGACTCGAACTCGCGGTCGGCGACCTGGATGTGCGTGTGAATCTTGTCCGGGCCGACGTTGCCGAGGAAACTCGTCACCTCGAACTGCCCGGTGAACTCCTCCTCGGCGTACTCCTGTTCGTCCACGTCGTAGTGGCCGAGCGTGACGGTGTCGACGGCGCCGATACCGGTCAGAAAGGCGTTCTCGATATCGAGTTCCTCGCGGACGGTCGCCAGCGAGTCGAGCACCCGTTCGCCCGGGTCGAGTCGCACGACGACGCGGTCACCTTCTTCGACGTAGTCCATGCGGTCTCCTCTCGCGGGTCTGCATAAAGTGTTTTGCCGGCGACGAGTCCGAAAGTCGGTCGCCGTCCTCGCGTTCGAAGCCGTTCGGGCGGGACCACGGGAGCGTTTTCCGAAAGGCCTTCGTCGGACAAGTCGACCCAGTATCGTCGTAGCGAAGTTCGATTACACCACTACGCCTGTAACGAGTGCGGAAATACGATTATCTCGGATTTTTGGTCACGCGCCGACCGACGTTCCGGGAGGCCGAACGCTCCGTGGGTCTCGTTCCCACAGTATTATACTGGTGGCACGCGACCGTAGTCGTATGACGGCAGAAGAGGGGTCGAAGTACGACGCAATCGTCGTCGGCGTGGGAGGCGTCGGGAGCGCGGTGGTCTACGAACTCGCGAGGAGAGGGAAGAACGTGCTCGGACTCGAACGGTACGACATCCCGCACTCGCGGGGGTCTTCGCACGGTCAGACGCGAATTATCCGGCGGGCCTACCACGAGCATCCCCAGTACATGGCGATGATCGACCGGGCATACGACTACTGGGAGCGACTCGAGGACGAGTGCGGCGAGCAACTGCTGTTCAAGACCGGGTCGGTCGCCGCCGGCCCCGCGGCGAGCGACCTGGTGTCGGGGGCGCGGCGGACCTGCGAGGTGCACTCGATTCCGCACGAGCGAATCGGCGGCGCGGAGGCCTCCGAACGGTTCCCCGGATTCACGCTCCCGGAGGAGTACGAAGTCGTCTACCAGGCCGACGGAGGGTTCGTGCGGCCCGAGGCGGCGACCGTCGCGCACGTCAGACTGGCGCGGGAACTCGGAGCGACCGTCGAAACCGAGACGGAAGTCACCGACTGGCGGTCGACGCGGAACGGCGTGCAGGTGACGACGGAGAACGGACGGTACGAGGCGGACCGCCTCGTCGTCGCGGCGGGTCCGTGGCTCGGGAAGGTGGTCGACTCGCTGGCGTCGGCGGTCAGTCCGGAGCGGCAGGTCCTCAGTTGGTTCCGACCGAAGCGAGCCGAGGATTTCGCCCCGGAGACCCACCCCGTGTTTCTCGTCTCCGACGGCGAGGACATCCACTACGGCTTTCCGACCTACGGCAGGCCCGGCGTGAAGTTCGGTCGCCACTACCACCTCCGCGAGCGAATCGACCCCGACGGGATGGACCGGGAGGCCACGGCGCACGACGAGGCGATACTCGCGGAGGCGGCGGGGCGATATCTCGCCGTGGACGCCGACGAACCGCTGGGCTTCGAGACGTGCATCTACACGAACACCGCCGACCGGGACTTCATCGTCGACACGCTTCCGAACCACTCCGACGTCGTCGTCTTGGGCGGGTTCTCCGGGCACGGGTACAAGTTCGCCGGCGTCCTCGGCGAACTCGGTGCGGAACTCGCGAGCGGCGAGGAACCGTCTCTCGATATCGGTCCGTTCGCCATCGGTCGGTGACCGGCGGGTGCGGTCTCCGTTGTCGGTAGGTGGCTCAGGGATAGGAATTTGAAACAATACCTTGCATAGAAGGGCTTTATTCGTGGATTTAGCCGAATTGGGGAAGGAAGTGTGTTCCAGTTCCCGCTCTGATAGTCGGGTTGTTCTCCGAATCCAGCTAGCCTTGGTAGACTCCGAGTGTCAGGAGAGACCTGTTGCTCACCACCGGACAGACGTCGAAATGAGGAGGTAGTCTATCCAATTCTTGTCCGTGTGATTGAGTGGAGTCCTGTCACGTCGTGAAATCTCCGTGAAACCAATCGTCGAAAGCTCCCGATATCGCGCTGGCGTCAGGTGACCCATTCTCGCTTGGCCCCCAGAATAATGGTTACAGCATCAACCTTGGTGTAGTTATCGTACTCGCTTTTGATACCGCAGTCTCAACTAAGAGTCTATTCCGGTTTGTTTGGATGTTAGTTATAAATACCTCGAACGGATATGGAGAGGTTGCGGTATTGTTCGCAACAATTTGAACAGGCACAGTCTGCTTCGATGGGGCGTCTGAACAACACCAACGCAACCCGCAGTCAAGAGAACGGGAGTGAGTACGACTGCACTAGTTTTCAGCGCTCACATTACGTTGATCTCTCATCTTGGCTAACTAAGCTATTGGTTCTGCCATACAATGTATATTTGACACTACTGAGCAAGCACAAACTCGTCTACTGAAGTTCTTCGACGAGCCTTGATACTGCCTCATCGACGATACCATCTCGGAGCCGACCCTGCCAGAAGTCGATGTCCTCGTAGCTAATCGACTGGATGCCCCACGGGACGATTCGACTCTCCTCGGGCATCCCACCATACACCCAACTCTCGGCGGGAACGTCGAGTAGCCCGTCAATCCACGACTTCGTCGTGAGCGTCAGTGCGATGTACTGCTCGCCGTAGAACGGGCGTCCTTCGTGGTTTGACAGGATAAGCCAGGGTCGAGAATTCTCTGCGCCTTTGAACGGGTCGTCACCGTGGACGACGTCGCCCCGCTCGAAGACCGGTTTCGGCTCTTCGTCGGTCACGACTCGTCCTCGACGCTCGGGTGTGGTTCCTGCGGTGCATGCTCGCGCCAGGATTCTGTATCCTCCGCACCCAGTTGCTCGTTGAACAGAGCCGTTGCTCGTTCGTACCCGCTATATCCGGCGAGGCGCTCAGCGTCGTCGGTCACTGCCCAGTACGTCGCCTTGTGTTCGACCAGACCACGATCCTTCAATCGTGAGAGGGCTGTACTGACGGCCCCTTCGTCGAGTTCGAGTTGGGAGGCAATCTCGCGTGCCTTGAACGCGCGGTCTTCGTGTGCGGCGAGGAACCCGAGAACGTGGTCAGGAGTGGAGAGGTCCTTTAGCTCGTCTTCGGAGGCGTTCTCGAACGTTTCTCGGTCGATGGACATGGTCACTCGTAACTGGGCGTTCGAGTGATATAGGAGTTCGGTATGAAAACACTGAAAATACCGTAATATATGAGACTGAGTGGGTGCTGCTAACCGCTATTGGATAGCTTTTGCGCTTCGATTCGAGTCCGCACGCATTGAGAACCGCAGTCTCAACTACTGCTCAGAGAGAGACCGAACGCGGCCCGCTCTCGTCACGACCCGGAGGTGAGGGCGATGCCGACGAGGACGACGACGCCGCCGGCGACGGTGAGTTCCGTCGGCACCTCGCCGAGGAGGACGAACGCCAGCACGGTGCTCCCGATGGGTTCCGCGAGGAGCGAGACGCTGACCACGCTGGAGTCGACGTGCGCCAGCGCCCAGTTCAGGACGGTGTGACCGAAGACGCCGGGGCCGACGGCCATCGCGAGGAACAGCAGCCACTCGTGCGGGGGATAATCGACCACGGGAGTGCCGGTGGCGACGACGAGTGCGAGTAGTACGACCACGCAGACGGAGTAGACCAAGACGGCGTACGGGAGGAGGGGAACGCGCTGGCGGAGGGAGCGCCCGGTGAGGAGGTAGCCGGCCATGCAGACGGCGGCGGCCAGCGCCAGGGCGTTGCCGTAGAGCGGCGCTCGTCCGGTGACTGCCACGCCGGCGACCGCATCCCCCAGCGACATCACCGCGATACCGCAGAGCGCGAAACCGACGCCGAGCACGGTCCCGCGCGTGACGCGTTCGGAGAGGAAGACCGCCGCGCCGGCGGCGACGAAGAGGACCTGGGCCTGGACGATGGTGACCGAGGCTGCGACGCTGGTCCACGCCAGACTCTCGAACCACGAGGCGAAGTGGAGAGCGAGGGCGACACCGGCGGCGCTCGCCGCGAGCCAGTCCGTACCCGAGAGGCGACGAAAGGCGCCTCGATGCCGCCGAACCGCGAACGGAACCAGTAGAACGGTCGTAAATAGGACGCGGTAGAGCGCGACGACGAGGCTCGGGGCCGAGCTGTACCGAACGAGAATCGCGCTGGTGCTGACCGCGAGAACCGCGAGTGCGATCATCGGAATCGGCGGAAGCCTGTCCGCGAGTCCGGAGACGGCACCAGTGCGCACGGGCGTAGGAACGGCGACCCGGCGCATAAGCGTGTGGATACCGTCCGGCGCTCTCGACCCGATGGACGGTCCGGGGTGGCGTTCGAAACCGGCGTTGGGATTCAAACGGCATTTGAGCACGTATTCGCACGATATATGTCTGTACATTCCAGGTATGAGCGCACTTTTAGAGAATATACTACCACTTCACCGACCGTTCTCTGCGGGCCTATCGCTCGGCGCTCCGTCGAGTCGGCACGGTCCGCTCGAAGAACGGATTCGAGGGGTCAGCGAAAGGTGTTATGTCGCTCGACCGCCGAGGACCGCTATGCAGCGGTACCACTCGTGCGCGGAATCGCCCCGAACGACGGGCGAGAGGGCCCGGAATTCGGGCGAGGAGGAGGCGTCGTGACCGACGGACGCCTCCCGGCCGAATATCTCTCACCGCTCGCCGTGCGCGTCGACGACGTCCTCGCGGGCGTCGGTTACGAGATGGCGGCCGCTACGGAGGTCATCGACGGCGCCGTTCCCGGCTACGGCGGCCTCTTCGAACCGTCGACCGAACCGACCGAGTTGCGGCGGGCGCTCGAAGAACTGTCGGCGTCGGAACTCGCCCGGCCGCCCGCCGCCGAACCGGCAGGCGACGCCTTCGTTCTCTACGTCGACGGCGGGTCGCGCGGCAACCCAGGGCCCGCGGGGGCGGGAGCCGTCATCGTGGACTCCCAGGACACCCAACTCGCCCGCCTCGGTCGGCCGGCCGGCTCTCGAACCGGGAACAACGTCGCCGAGTACGTCGCTCTCCGACTCGGACTCTCCGAACTGCTGGCCCGCTACGAACCGCGCAGCCTGGAGGTGCGCATCGACTCGATGACGGTCATCCGGGACGTCTGGGGCGGCGACGACCCGACGGAGTCGGGCGTCGAGGAGTACAGCGAGGCCATCGCGGCGGCGCTGTCGGACGTTCCCGACCACCGCTACACGCACTTGGCGGACAGCGACCCCAACCCGGCCGACGCGCTGGCGACGGTGGGCGCCGACATCGCCGCGCTCGGCCCCGGATAGCCCCTCGGTCGCACCCCGCGCGAGGCGAACGCTTATCTACGGTTTCGGTCGAGACGGGTCGCTAATCCGAGGTCCAACGTTTCGACGCCGTCGAGAATCAGGTCGGCCATCCGGCGGGCGCCGGCCCCGCTGAAGTGCGTGTCGTCGATCACGCCGTCGGGGTAGTTCGGATGGTCGCCCGGCGGGAGGTGGTTGTAGAGAGATTTCGACGCCTCGGGGCCCAGTTCGCGCAGGAGGGACCGACTCCGCTCGTCCGCGTCGACGAGCGGTACGTCGTGCTGCCTCGCGACCCCTCGGGTGAGTTCCGAGTAGACTCGGTGCGTGTCTTTCAGGTCACCCCCTTCGTCGAAGTGACGCCGCGCGATGGGCGTGAGGAGCACCGCCTCCGCCCCTCGGTCGCGCGTCTCTCTGACGAACCGTTCGAGGTTGGCCTCGAACTCTTCCTCGGGCGTGTACTGCTCCTTCGAGGGGACCTCGTCGTTGTGTCCGAACTGGACGAACACGTAATCGCCCGCCTCCAGCGCGTTTACGACGGGCCGCCAGCGTCCCTCTTCGAGAAAGGTGCGGGTACTGCGCCCGTTGCGGGCGTGGTTCTCCACTGTCACCGAGTCGTCGACGCGCTCCGAGAACGGCGTTCCCCACCCCGTCTCGGGACGCTCGCTCGCCGCCTTCTCGGCCGCGGTGGAGTCTCCGATCAGATGGACGGTTATCGGCTCGGACGTCATTTCGGTAGCGATACGCGAGGCGGGGCATAGAGGCATCGGTGCCGACGAGAATCAGGGTTCGACCCGAGCGACCGGCTCGGAGCCCGGGATTTCGCTCCGATGGTACTCGGCTAGCCCCGCTCTCGGTGACTCACTATACGTCTAGATGGAGCTGTTAGGCGACGAGCCGCGAATCCCGAAGTATGTCCGTACTCTACGCGGTAGCCACGATGGCCGTGCTCAGCGTCGCACCGGCGGTCCTGTTCCTCGCCCTCCTCGCCGGTCTCCGGCGGCGGCAGCGAACGTCGATGATGGCGGTCTACGGCGCGCAGGCCGGCGTCGAGATACAGGAAGTAACGCTCCGGGACGCCGTTCGAGGGTCGTTCGGCCTGCAGTCGGACTACACCGAACGGCCGTCGGAGGACGGCTACCGATTCTGACCGTCGTCTCCGTTCCGGCTTCCGGGGTGTAGTCCACGGAATCGACGGCCACCGCCGCCGGTTCAGTCACCTCCATGTGCGTGGGGCCGCGGTATCCTCGTATCCGAATGACCGAGAACCGCGGCGTTTCGACCGAATCCTACGCGTTGCTCGCACTCGCCACGCTCGGCTACTTCCTGTACACCTTCTCGTGGTTCTCGCTCGCGGCGTATCTCGTCCCCGTCATCGACGCGCTCGGCTTATCGGGAACCGAAGCCGGCATCGTCACCGGCGCCGTCCAACTCAGCTACATTCCGCTGGCGCTCGTCTCCGGACTCGTCATCGACCGCCTCGGCTCGCGGGTCTCGCTCGGCGTCGGACTGCTCGTGGTCGGCGTCGCCCACGTCCTCCGAGGGTCCGCCACCGGGTTCGCGACGCTCGTCGCGCCGACGCTCCTCCTCGGCGTCGGCGGGACCGCCGTCACGTTCGGCCTCCCCAAACTCGTCTCCGAACTGTTCCCCGCCGAGCGCGCCGGCACGATGTCCTCGGTGTACACCATCGGCTCGACGCTGGGGAGCGCGACCGTGTTCGCGGTCGCACAGCCGCTCGTCGACCCGCTGGTGACCGGATGGCGACAGTTCTTCACCTACACCGGCGCGTCCGTCGTCGCCTTCGCGCTGCTCTGGTTCGCTGTCTCGTGGGGTCTCTGGGACCGCGTCGAGCGATTCGGCGACGACGACGGGCGGACGTTCGCGCTGGCCTCCGTCACCGGCGACCTCGCGCGCGTGCTGACCCACCGCGGCCTGTTGCTGCTCGTCGTCGTGGGGACGGTACAGTTGTTCATCAGCCACGGGCTGTCGAACTGGCTCGTGGCGATACTCCGGGCGCGCGGGATGGCGCCCGCGCTGGCGGGGACGCTGGCGAGCCTGTTCGTCTTCGTCCGGATACTGGGAATCGTCGGCGTTCCCGCGCTCTCCGACCGATTCTCGACCCGCCGACTCCCGATAATCGCGTGCGGCGTCGCCGGTACGGTCGGGATGGTCGGACTGCTCGCCGGCGGTTCCGTCTGGACGCTGTCGGCCTCGCTCGCGCTGGTCGGCGTGTTCGCCATCGGCGGACTCGCGCCGCTCGTCCGCGCGATTCCCATCGAGATGGACGGTATCGGCCCGGGCCTCACCGCCGTCGCGACGGGCCTCATCTTCACCGTCGGAGAGGTCGGGGGGTTCCTCGGTCCGTTCACGGTCGGCGTCGTCTACGACCGCACGGGGACGTTCGCCCCGGCGCTGGTCGCGCTGGCGGCCGCGAGCCTCCTCACGGCGGTCGCCGGGTACGTCATGGAGGAACCGGCGCGAGCGGGCGCGTCCGACCGGTCCGGCGAGGCTTCGGGCGACTGACCGAAGCTATCTCCGAGGCCGACGCCCCGCCCGGCCACCCCTCAGCGGTGAATACCACAGGTTATATTGTTCGCACTAACTATTACCAAGGCGAGTACTCAATGACAGCGAACGACGACCGAATCCGCACGACGCACATCGGAAGCCTCCCACGGCCCCCGGAACTGCTCGACCTCCTAAAGAAGCGCCAAGACGGCGAGGAGGTCGACGACGAGGAGTGGGAGGAAACCGTCGCGGACGCCACGCGTCGCGTCGTCGAGCGACAGGCCGACGTCGGCATCGACGCCGCCAACAACGGCGAGCAGTCCCGCGTCTCCTTCAACTGGTACGTCGCGGACCGACTCAGCGGCATCGAGGGCAAGCGCGAACAGGAGCTCTGGGCCGACCTGCAGGAGTTCCCCGACTACGCCGAGGAGACGTTCAAGACGGACATCATCGACCTCTCGATGCACCCCGTCGTCGCCGACGCCGTCGAGTACACCGGCCACGACGAGGCTGAGGCCGAACTCGCCGCGTTCGACGACGCCCTCGACGCCGTCGGCGCCGACTTCGAGGATACGTTCGTTACCTCGGCGTCGCCCAGCGTCGTCACCGCCACCCACGTCAACGACTACTACGACTCCTACGAGGAGTTCCTCTTCGCCGTCGCGGACGCGATGGCCGAGGAGTACGAACTCGTCGCCGACACGGGGATGACTCTCCAGATAGACGCCCCCGAACTACTCACCGTCGGCCAGACGGCGGCGTACGCCGACGAATCCCTCGAAGACATCAAGGGCGCCACGCGCCTCCACGTCGAGGCGCTCAACGAGGCGCTGTCGAACGTCCCCGAGGAGCAGGTTCGGCTCCACACCTGCTGGGGAAGCTACGAGGGCCCCGGCCACCTCGACACGGACTTAGTCGAGATGCTCCCGGAGATATACGAGGCGGATATCACCGGCCTCAGCGTCGAGCAGGCCAACCACCGCCATCAACACGAGTACCGCGCGTTCGCCGAGCACCCGGTCCCCGACGGGTGGACGCTCATCCCCGGCGTCGTCGACGTGAAGACGAACATCATCGACCACCCCGAGACCATCGCGGACCGACTGGAACGGGTCGCCGACGCCGTCGACGACGGGACGCCGCTGGTGGCCGCGCCGGACTGCGGGTTCGGCACGCAGGCCGGCATCGGGATGGTCGACCCCGAAATCGCGTGGGCGAAACTGGAGGCCCTCGTCGAGGGCGCCGAAATCGCGACCGAACGGGTGTACTAACCGTTCGGCGAGTAGAACTATCCGAGGGTCGTTTGTACCGTGTCGTGCGAGGGGGAATCTGCCTGTCCCGGTTCGCCTCACACCCCTCGAGCCGCTCGAATCCGCGCGGAGTTCTCGCCTCGCTGTCGTGTGATTTGCACTCGAACACCGCGCCGTCGGCAACAATCTTTACCCACCGGTGGCGGCTTGGAAGAAAGAGAATGGCTACGGTTGCAACAATCGGACAGCTAGCTGCCGGCCTGGGGCTGTTGCTGGGCAACGGGTATTTCGTCACGGTCGAATTCGCGATGACCCGCGTCCGGCAGTTCGAGGAGTCGGAGTTCCAAGGCTCCCGGGGGCTCGAACGTGCCTGGGAGATGACAGAGCGGCTGGAAGTATTCCTCTCCGGCTGTCAGCTCGGAATCACTATCTGCAGCGTCGGGCTCGGCGTCATCGCCGAACCCGCGCTCGCGGCGCTGCTCGACCCGGCGCTCGCGGCGCTGGGAATCGGGGGACTGCTCGGACCGGGGAGCGGCGGTCACACCGCGCTCGCGGCGCTGACGGCGCTGGCGATAATCAACCTGCTCCACCTGACGGTGGGCGAGCAAGCGCCGACGTACCTCGGCATCGAGCGCTCAAAACAGATCGCGAAGTACGGCGCGCCCATCCTCTACTGGTGGACGCGCGTCTTCTCGCCGGTCATCCGACTGGCCGACTGGATGGCGAAGGCCATCCTCTCGGCGTTCGGCGTCGAGATGACCCGCTCGTGGGCCGAAGAGGAACGCGAGGACGGAGAGGTAGAAGCGACCTCCCGGGGCGAACTCATGAACCGGATGGGCAGCGTTCTGGGTAACCTCGACGTCTCCGAGGAGCGACGCGAGGAGATAATCAACGCCATCGCCATCGACCGGATTCAGACGTCTGACGTCATGATCGACCGCGACGATATCGTCGCGCTCTCGACCGAGAAGTCGGTCGCCGAGAACGTCGAAACGATTCGATCCAGCCCCCTCACACGGTTCCCGCTCGTCGGGGGGAGCCTCGACGACGTCGTCGGCGTCGTCTACCTCCCGGCGTTCGTCCGCTCGCAGGACGCCCTCGAATCGGGGGACGCCGACTTCACCGACATCTCCTCGCCCGCGCTGACCGTCGCGCCGGACCTCCCGATCAGCGACCTGATCGACGAACTCCAGGAGAGCGACCAGGAACTGGCCGTCGTCACGGAGGACGAGCGGACGGTCGGGTTGATCACCGCGACGGACGCGTTCGAGGCCATCGCGGGCCAGTTGGAGGACCCCTTAGACTCGAAGTCGGAGTCGCAAGCCGTCCGCAAACGGCCGTAGCAACCGTCGGCGGCGACGCCCGACCCCGCGGTCCGGCGTTCACCCGCCGAGGAACTGCCGGCGCACCTCCTCGTCGTCGAGCAAGTCGTCGCCGGAGCCCTCGTAGCGGTTCTCGCCGTTGGCGAGGACGTAGCCGCGGTCGGAGCGCCTGAGCGCCTCTTTGGCGTTCTGTTCGACCATCAGTATCGCGGTGCCGGCCTCGTTGACGGCGTCGACGCGGTCGAACATCTCGGTGACGAGGTCCGGCGAGAGGCCGGCGGACGGTTCGTCCAACAGGAGCAGGTCCGGGTCGAGCATCAGCGCACACCCCATCGCGAGCATCTGCTGCTGACCGCCCGACAGCGTCCCCGCGTTGGCGTCGAGTTTGTCGCGGAGGACGGGGAAGCGCTCGAAGACGGCCTCGCGGCGCGCCTCCGGTTGCTCGTCGAGGATGTAGGCCCCGAGCCGCAGGTTCTCCGCGACGGTCAGCGAGGGGAACACGTTGTCGACCTGCGGGACGTAGCTCAGACCCTCCCGGATGACTGACTCGGGCGGGCGGTCCGTGATGTCCGTCCCGTCGAAAGTGATGGTGCCGCCCTGTCGGTCGGCGAGGCCGAAGACGGCCTTCATCGCCGTCGACTTGCCCGCGCCGTTCGGACCGACGATGGCGACGTACTCACCGGGGTCGACGTGCAAATCCACGTCGTCGAGCACCCGCAGGTCGCCGTAGCCGGCGTCCAACCCGGAGACGTCGAGAATCGTCACGTACGACCCTCCGAACTCGCGGGTTCGTCCTCGCGTCCGTCTCGTCGTGTCGTCTCTCTCATCTCATTCTCCCAGGTAGGCCTCGATGACGCGTTCGTCCGACAGGACGGCCTCCGGGTCGCCCTCGACGAGCAGCGACCCCTGCTGAAGGACGACCAGTCGGTCGACCAGTTCGGTCAGCGTCTCCAGTTCGTGTTCGATGACGACGACGGTCATCCCCTCGTCGTTGAGCGCGCGGATGCGCTCGGCTATCTTGCGGGTGAGCGTCGGGTTGACGCCCGCGAACGGTTCGTCCAGCAGGAGCAGGTCCGGGTCGAGCATCAGCACGCGGGCGAGTTCGAGCAGTTTGCGCTGCCCGCCCGAGAGGCTCCCGCTGTACTCGTCGGCGAGGTGGTCGAGTTCGAACGTCTCGACGAGTCCGTCCGCCCGCTCTCGAACCGCGCGCTCTCGGTCGCGCATCGACTCCGTTCGGAAGAGCGCGGAGAGAGTGCGCTCGCCGGGTTGGTCCGGCGCCGCGAGACGCACGTTGTCGCGGACGGTCATCGTCTCTAGCTCTCTCGTGTGCTGGAACGTCCGGACCATGCCGGTTCGGGCCAGCGACTCCGGCGACTCGCCGGTCACGTCCGTACCGTTCAGGAGGACGCGGCCTCCATCGGGAGCGACGACGCCGCTGACGCAGTTGAAGAACGTCGACTTGCCGGCGCCGTTCGGTCCCATCACGCCGACCAGTTCGCCGCGGTCGACCGAGACGGAGAGGTCGTCGAGGGCGCGGAGGCCGCCGAACGTCTTGGTCAGGTCCTCGACGGCGAGGAGGCTCACGTGTCCACCCCCAACTCCTCGGCGTCGCCCCAGATGCCGGCCGGCCGGTAGCGGATGACGGCGACCAGTATCAGACCGACGACGACGAGGCGGACCGACGCGAACGCGTCGGCTGATATCGGCGTCACGCCGAGGGCGAACCGCGAGAGCAGGCGCAGCCCCATGATGACGGCGAGGCCGGCCAGCACCCCGCGGTGGTTGGCGGCGCCGCCGAGCAGCATTCCGATCCAGACGGTCACCGTCACCTGAATCGTGAAGTAGCCCGGAGCGACCGCGCCCGTGTAGAGGGCGAACAGCCCCCCTGCCAGCCCCGCGAGTGCGGCGCCGTACACGAACGACTGCATCTTGTAGGTGATGACCGACTTGCCGACCGACCGCGTGACGAGTTCGTCCGCCCGAATCGCCCGTAGAACGCGCCCGTAAGGCGCCTCGGTCAGCCGCGTCACCGCCGCGAGCGTGACGAGCGTGACGCCCCCGAACAGGAGGAGAGTCGCCAGCATCGCGGTGTCGGCGTCGCCCGCGAGGTCCGAGACGGGTTGCGGGACGCCGCCGATGCCGACGTTGCCGCCGAAGATACCCTCGAAGCTGACGAACAGCGAGTGGACGATTTCGGCGGTCGCCAGCGTGGCGACGGCGAGGAAGTCGTCGCGGAGCCGAATCGAGGTGGCGCCGACGGCGGCGCCCAAGAGTGCGGCGACGACGACGCCGCCGAGGAGGGCCACGGGCCACGGGAGGCCGAGGCTGACGCCCGCGAAACTGTCCTGCGCGGACAGCATCGCGACGGCGTACGCGCCGACGGCGAAGAACGCGACGTGCCCGAAGTTCACGAGGCCGGTGTGGCCGTACTGGAGGTCCAGTCCGAGCACCAACACGCCGTAGAGGGCGAAGAGGATGCCCACCTCGAAGAACACGTACAGCGACCCCGGGAGCGAGACGACCAGCGGCGTCAGCGCGAACACCGCCGCGAGGAGCACGCAGACGGCGCCGAGGACGAGCGCGCCGTTTCCCTCGACGTCTCCGAGCGGGAGTCTGTCGGCGACGCTCACGCCTCGCGCACCTCCCGCGCGGCGAGTCCGCTCGGCTTCACGAGGAGGACGACGACGAGGATGAGAAACGCCATCGCCGAGGAGAGTTCGGCCATCCCGCCGGGGAGAAACGCCGTCGAGAGCGACAGCACCAGTCCGATGATGTACGACCCCGCGATGGCGCCGTAGGGGCTTCCGGCGCCGCCGAGGATGGCGGCCGCGAGAATCTGCAGGATGTGGCTGTAGCCCGTCCCGGCGCTGACGTTCGTCTGAATCGCGATGAGCACGCCCGCCAGTCCGGCCAGAACGCCGGCCAGCACCCAGACGCTGTCGCGAATCCACTGCGTGTCGACGCCGCGGACGCGCGCGAGGTCCTCGTCGTCGCCCATCGCCCGCATGGCGATGCCCACGTCCGTCCGGGTCAGGAGACCGTGGAGGAGGAGGAAGACGGCCACCGCACAGCCGACGACGACGAGGTGCTCGGAGGTGACGAAGAAGTCGCCGAGCAGGTCGAACGGTCCGACCGGCACGTCGGGAACGCCCGTGAGTCGGAACGTCGCCGTCTCGGTGTCGAAGTAGCGGGCGTTCCGCCCGGCGGCGAGTCGGATGAGGTTGCGGAGGGCGATGCCCAGTCCGATGGAGGTCAGAAGCATCGGCACCGGGCCGGTGTGGTTGATGGGCGTGAAGAACAGGCGCGCGAGCAC
Organism: Halogeometricum sp. S3BR5-2; assembly: GCF_031624635.1. NCBI lineage: Archaea > Methanobacteriati > Methanobacteriota > Halobacteria > Halobacteriales > Haloferacaceae > Halogeometricum > Halogeometricum luteum. Next base: position 88,341 of record NZ_JAMQOQ010000004.1, read on the forward strand.
GAGGCTGGCGACGCCGCCGCCGACCATCGCCACCAGCACCGCGACGGGAAGCGGCAGGGGGAGCGTCACCGCGGTGAGCAGCCCCACGAACGCGCCGACGGTGAGGTATTCGCCGTACGCGAAGTTGATCATGTTCACGATGCCGTAGATGAGCGTGAACCCGATGGCGGCGATAGCGATGTACGACCCCGTCACGAGGCCGAAGATGACGTTCTGGAGGAGTCCCATCGCTCAGTACTCACCCTCCTCGACGAACCCGCGAACCTCCTCGGCCGGGATGACCTCCGCTTCGGTGAACGCGCCGTTCTCGGCGACGCTGATGGTCACCGAACCGAAGACGTTGCCGTGCTGGGTGAAGTTCGTCGGGGTGGCCGCGCCTTCGAAGTTGACCTCCTCCCCGTTCGCCAAGGCCTCCTTCCCCTCCGCGAACGTCGACACGGCGGTTCCCTCCCCACTACTTACGGGTCCGAGGTTCCGCTCGATGGCCTCCGGCGTCGCCTCGCCGGCGCGTTCGATGGCGAGGGCGACGACGTGCATCGCGTCCCACGCCGGCGGCGACCACGCGTTGACCTCCGCGTCGCCCGCGTTCTGGAACGCCTGCTCGAACGTGTCGTAGTTCGGCCCCGACTGACCCGGCGAGGCGGCCCACGCGCCGTTCAGCGCGTCGCCCACTTGGTCGATGACCGCCTGCGTGCCGAGCGTGTCCGAGAGGACTGGTTGGCCGCCGTAGCCGCCGTCGGCCCAGTCGCTCAGCATCGTGATGGCGGACTCCTGCGGGAGGCTGACGAGGAACGCGTCGAAGTCGGCTCCGAACAGGCGTTCGAGCGCGGACTGGTAGCTCGACTCCCCGAGACCGACCTCCACACGTTGGGCGACGCTGCCCCCCTCCGCCTCGTACGGCGCGAGGAACCCCTCGACGTAACTCCGCTCTCCCTCCGTGTTGCCGTTGATGACGCCGATGGTCTCGTAGCCCTCGTCCAGCGTCCGCTTTGCGTTCCCGGCAGTGTGGACGGTGTCACCGACGACGGTCCGCCACACCCACTCGTCGTCGTCCAGATTCTCGGGCGTCCCCTTGTCGCCGCCGCGCGTGTCGAGGAACGTCGACCCCGGCCACGGCGTGACGACGGGCGTCTGCTGCTCCTGTAAGAAGTCCCAGAGCGGATTGATTTCGCTCGAAAAGAGCCCCAGGATGGCCGACGCACCGTCGTTCTCCACGAGTTGGGTGACCACCGTCCGGGCCTCCTGCGGGTTGACGCCGGTGTCGCGGCGCACGAGTTCGACTTCGGTGTCCAGCGGACCGCCGGCGTCGTTGATGTTTTGCAGCGCGGCGTCGGTCGCCTGCGAGACGCCCGGTTGCAGGAAGTCCCACTGACCAGTCTGCGCGGCGGGTTGCCCGAAGGCGATGCTGTCCGGCGAACCGCCCCCGCCCCCCGTCCCCCCGCTCGCGTCCGTGCTTCCGCCGCTTCCCTCCGTCCCGCCGTTGCCACTCCCGCCGTCTTCGACCCCGAGACATCCCGCTAGTCCCGCGATGCCGCCCGCACCCACTCCTTTCAGAACTGCTCTCCGCGTCGCATTGCTGTTACCACTCGCCATGAGTGAGTGTCACACATCCGCAGGAGGTCGTATAACCCACCCCGACCATGGACGCCCGGATGTCACTCAGGTGAATGCTCGTCGGTGATTATCGTCGGATTCGTTCGATACGCTCACGACGATGCCTCGAATCGATCATACGTCCGAAAATGTGTCATGTACGATGTCGTCGCCCCGGTTCGGAGACGTTCGAGAGCGGTCCGGCGACGGACGGCGGCGTCCCGAGCGGCTCTCGTCGACCACGTCCTTGTATGCGAGAGTAGGTCTCTATTTTCAGAAGTGAATCCCCTTGTACGTGTTTTGATATCTCTAAGTCTATTTGAGATTCATATCGTATACTGTGTTTCCATAGTGACCAAAAAAGAATCTAAGTCGGGACGTCTGACGATGCTACACGGACTTGGTGGCTCTACCGACCGCTCGGTGTCGCCATCCGCTGGGCCGGTTCCGTGAACTACGCCGTCTGTACTCTCGACTTCCGAATCGCCTGCCCGCCGAAGCCCAAGATGAGGGCGCCGATGCCGACCACGATGGCGAGGAACTGCGTCGGCGTGCCGTCGAGCACGCTGAACCACGGGTGATAGAGCACCCACAGCAGGGCGCAGAGGCCGACGGTCGCGCCGATACCGACCCACTCCCAGGGTTTCACCTCGACCGGTTCGCCGTCCACCTCGGGGAAGGTGATGAGGATGTTGAACCAGCCGAGGAATCCGCCGAAGACACCCGCGAGGCTGATCCAGACCCAGCGAATCCACGGATTGACGAGCCACGCGAGGTCGCCGGAGACCAGCGGACCGCCGCCGGTGCCGGGACCGCCGACGATGCCCGCGAAGTAGAGGACGAGGAACATCGACAGCCCGTTGAAGTACGCGAGGCTCTTGTCCATCCCGTTCGGAATCCGGGTGAGCAGGTACGTCGCCGCGGCGACCATGACGAACAGCAGGACCGCCGAGGACGCGACGAGGTTGACGCCCATCACGTCGACGACATAGTTGTTGACGGTCCCGAAGACCGCCATCGTGAACGCCCCCAAGGGGAACAGCCCGTAGATCCACTTCAACTGCCCCGGCGAGGAGCCGAAAGTGAAGTACTCGGCCCACGCGATGAACGAGGCCCAGACGGGGATGCTGTACACCCCGAGAAGCGTTCCGAAGGGGACTGAGACGAACGCGGTTATCGCGACCGCGAGCCAGAGCGGGACGCGAGGGGTCTCTTCAGGCATCGGACTCACCTCCCACAGCGGCGGAGTCGGGGTCGCCCGCCCCGACGAACTGCTCGACGCGTTCGGCCAGCGCCAGCGCGAACGACTCGTCGTTGATGGCGGCGTCCATCTCGACGAGGTCGACGTCCGAGTCGAGGCTCTCTCGAAGCGCGTCGAAGAGGGCCTCGTCGGCCTCGGGGTCGTGGAAATCCTCGCCCTCGACGTCGATCTGCGAGACCCCTCGGAGCGGGAGGAACACCGCGACGGGACCGCCCGCGTCGTTGAGTTTGCCGGCGATTATTTCGCCGATTTCGCGGTTCTCCTCGGAAGTCGTCCGCATCAGCGTCACCTGCGGGTTGTGGTGGTGGAAGGTGCGGCCGTCGAACTTCTCGGGGACCGAGTCGGGCGGTCCGAAGTTCACCATGTCGAGGGCGCCGACCGAGACGACGTGCGGGATACCCATCTCGCCGGGGGCGTCCAGGCGGTCCGGCCCGGCGCCGAACACGCCGCCGACGTGCTCGTCGGCCCACTCGGTCGTCGTCACGTCGAGCACGCAGTCGACGATGCCCTGCCTGACCAACTCCTCCATCGCCCGGCCGCCGGTGCCGGTCGCGTGGAAGACGATGGTCTCGAAACCGCGCTCTTCGAGGTACTCGCGCGCGGTCCGGACGCACGGCGTCGTGACGCCGAACATGGTGATGCCGACGGTCGGTTTCTCCTCGGTCTCGAAGTCCGCCTCATTGGCGACCATGCCCACCGTCGCGAGCGCGGCGTTCGCGATGATACGCCGCGAGAGCTGATTCAGCCCCTCGATGTCGGCCACCGAGTACATCATCGCGATGTCCGTGGCGTCGACGTACGGTTCGGTGTCGCCCGAGGCGACCGTCGAGACCATGAACTTGGGAACGCCGACCGGCAGCGCTCGCATGGCGGCCGTCGCGACGGAGGTGTTGCCCGACCCGCCGAGTCCGAGGACGCCGTCGAGAACGCCGTCGTCGTGGAGCCGCGAGGCCACCTCGGCCGCCCCGCGTCCCATCGCGTCCATCGCCGCGCCCCGGTCGCCGTCCTCCCGAAGGCGCTCTAAGTCTTCCCCCGCGGCCTCGGCGACGGCGGCGGCCGGGGTGTCCGGTTCGAACTCGGGGTCACCCATCACGCCCACGTCGACGACGTGGACGCCGACGCCGCGGCCCTCGATGATTTCCTTTGCGAACTGTATCTCCTCGCCCTTCGTATCGAGCGTTCCGATCAGTACGATAGTATTCTGAGACATCGTCTCATTCCGTCGCGTCCTCGGTCTCTCTCTCGGCGGGGACCTCGCCCGCGGGGACGACGGTGCAGTCGGGGTCTTCCCGCAGTTCCGACTCGGGTCCTGGCGGCGCGTAGACGGCCAGAAGCGTCATCGGCTCCCACCCGGTGTTGACCGTCCCGTGCTCGACTCCCTCGGGAACGTACACCACGTCGCCCGCGGCTATCTCCCGCGACTCGTCGGCGACCTCCTGTTCTCCCTCCCCTCGGATGACGTAGAGTATCTCGTCGCTGTCGGGGTGGGTGTGGCGTTCGTGGCCCTTGCCGGGTTCGAGCTTCACGACCCCGGCGCTGAAGCGGTCGCCGCCGGTGACCTCGGGCGTGCTCATCCACTTGAGCGCACCCCAGTCCATGGAGAGGGTCTCGACGCTGTCGGGTTCGACGAAGTACGGTGATTCCGTCATCGGCTCACCCGAGGTCGATGTCCTTGAACTCCGCCGCCTGCCGTTCGATGGCCTCCTCCGTGGGGAGGCGTTCGATGCTGGAGGCGCCGAAGAAGCCGACGACGCCCTCGGTGTTTTCGAGGACGTAGGCGGCGTCGTCGGGCCACGCGATGGGGCCGCCGTGACAGATGACCATCGTCTCCTCGTCGACCTCCGCGACGGCGTCGCGAATCGACTGGACGCGGTCCGACGCCTCGTCGAGGTCCATCGCGGTTTCGGCGCCGATATCGCCGGACGTCGTCAACCCCATGTGCGCGACGACGACGTCGGCCCCGGCCTCGGTCATCCGGCGCGCCTGGTCGGGGTCGAAGACGTACGGACAGGTCAGCATCCCCTGTTCGCTGGCCTCACGTATCATCTCGACCTCCTCGTCGTACCCCATGCCGGTCTCTTCGAGGTTCTGCCTGAACTCGCTGTCCTCGTCGATGAGGCCGACCGTCGGGAAGTTCTGGACGCCGCTGAACCCCCGGCGCTTGAGGTCCTCGATGAACACGTCCATCTGGCGGAACGGGTCGGTGCCGTTCACGCCGGCGAGCACCGGCGTGTCCTCGACGACCGGGAGCACCTCGTGACCCATCTCCACGACTATCTCGTTGGCGTCGCCGTACGGGAGCATTCCCGCGAGCGACCCCCGTCCGTTCATCCGGTACCGACCGGAGTTGTAGATGATGAGGAGGTCGACGCCGCCCCGTTCGGCGAACTTCGCGGAGATGCCGGTGCCGGCGCCGGCGCCGATGATCGGTTCGTCCTGTGCCGCCGTCTCGGAGAGTCGTCTGAGCGACTCTTCGCGATCTATCTTCATCGCTGTACGCCTCGTTCTAACGCGTGGCACATAAGTGTCACTATCGTTCCTTCGAGACTGTCCGGAAGCGTCGTCAACGTCCACGTCGGAGCGAGATTCCGACCCCGTCCGAACGCTCAGATTGCCCGAGGCCGCTTCGTGAGCCCGATTCGGGTGAACGCCTCGGCGCCGAGTTGCCCGAGGAGGCCCGCGGCTTCGAGGTCCGCCTCGTCGAACGCGTTCACGACGACGTCCCCGGCGCTCAGGACGCCGTGGCTCCCGACGGGGACGTACAGCCCCGAGCGGAGTTCGCCGCGGTCGTAGTCGTCCTCGGTCGCCCGGTGGTCGGTGTGGAGTTCGGGGTCGCCGGTTCGGTACGTCCGCGCGGCCGGCGTGGCCTCGCTTATCGGGTAGCTTGGGCGCTCGCCCGCCCGTTCGACGCACTCCTCGGTCGCAACGACGGGGCGGAGCGTGTTGTCGCGTCGGTCCACCAGTCTGACCGTCGTGTTGACGAGTCCGAGGATGTTCTTCGAGGCGTCGGCTAAGATGTCGGCGACGCCTTGCCGGGAGTCGGCCTCCTTCAGTCGCTTGCTCGTCCGACGGAGAACCTCGATGCGTCGCTCCGTGCGAACCTCGTCCGTGATGTCCTCGACGACGCCGTAGAGCGCGACACCCCCCTCGCCCGTCTCGCGGGGCTCACAGCGCAGGCGTATCGTCCGCCGGGTCGACCCCTCGCGGGCCAGTTCGGCTTCCACCTCGAACGGGCCGTCCCCCTCGGCCGCGCCCGTCACCCAGTCCTCGACGGCCGACCGGTCGGTCCTCGTGTGCCGGTCGACCAGACCCGCGACGGTCGGGTGCGTCCGCCCGATGCCGCAGATTTCCCGCGCGCGCTCGCTCCACCGGGTCTCGTCGGTCGCCGGGTCGTGACACCAGACGCCGACGCCCGCGAGCCGTTGAACGCTAGCCACGAACTCCCGGTGCCCCGTCGGCGCTTCGAGGCCGTCGAACGGCGTTTCGACCCCTCGCTCGCGTTCGGTCTCTCGGGTCATCACTGATAGTAAATGACAGTCGAGGCGTAGTAAAGCTTCTGTGCCGTCGAATCCCGAACTGGGTGTCGCCCGTTCTCTCCTCTCGACACCGATTCGAACCGTGGACCGAGAGAAGCCAGCGAGCAGGAGACCTCCGTTCGCATTATGCAAACATCTATTGTGTCGCTCCGATTACGAGTCGACATGAAAGACGAGAGCACGGGTCGAATCCTGAAGACGTCTCGAACGTCGCTGCGGGTGTTCGAGTTGGTTCTCGAACGCGATGGACTCACGCTCGCCGACCTGGACCGACTGGTCGACAAGCCCAAGAGCACGCTCCACAGCCACCTACAGACCCTCCTAGACGGTCGGTACCTGGTTCGCGAGGGCGACCGTTACAGGGTGAGTTTCAGAGTGGCGCTGTTCGGCGACGTGGTCGCCGACCGGTTCCCCGACTACGACCGCATCCGTGCGGCGGTCGAGGGGTTAGCCGAGGAGACGGGCGAGGAGGCGAACTTCACCGTACTCGAACACGGGCGACTCCTGTTCGCGCACGGGGCCGCGGGCGACTCGGCGGCCGCCGAGAAGGACGCGAACTTCAGGACCGACTACCACCTCCAGAACACGGCCGCGGGCCGGGCCATACTCGCGGAGATGGACGGAGACAGAGTCGAGCGAATCCTCGACCGGTGGCCGGTATCCGAGGAGTCGGAGGGCACCGTCACCGACCGCGACCGATTCTTCGAGTCGCTCGACGAGACGTCGGACCGCGGGTACGGCGTCTTCGACGACGAGTCGGCGCTGGGACTGGTCGCCGTCGGCGTCCCCGTGCACCGGAACGGTGGCATTCTCGGTGGTTTGAGCGTCGGCGGGCCGAAGTACCGAATCGACTCCGACCGCTTGCACGGCGAACTCGCGGACACGTTGGTCGAGGCGGCCGCGGCGTTGGAGCGGAGTTTCTGACTCGGTCGTTCACATTATGCGGACGAACGTGGTCCGCCCCTCTCGGAGATAGACGAACAGTCGAGGACGGATAGGAGCATCATCCGTTCTTACCCCAGAGGCATCCGGAGTGCGTTCACAATCTGCGAATCCGTCCGTTCGGGCGACGCGGGCGCACACTTCGGTGTTACACACGTAACTCTGTAATGTCAATGAGTCTCTCGGGGCGTTCTCGAATCCCCTTCCGATTTCGCGTCGGCGATAGCGGCGAGGGAACCGATTCGAGGGCGTCTCGGCAGTTCGACGGGACCCGAGTCGATATCGACCCGCCGTAGAAACGTGTCTGGAGAAATTTACGAACGGTATTCATCTCGTCTCCCTTCTCTATCGAATCGCGAATATGTCTGCGAAAATGTGAGTTTCGATACGTAAGTATTACACTCTGTTCGAGCCCCAGCCCCACCGTTTGACCTATTCAACGAATATAATCGAGTGGCTATCTGACTATAGGCAAATTACGGAGAGAAAAGCCGCAGATTTCCGCGCGTTCTAGCGGTCGATAGTCTCTAGTTCCGCAATCTGTTCGTCGGACCAGTCGTAGTAGGGTTCGTCGACCTCTCGCAGCGTCCGGACGCACTCGTTGTACCGCTCTCGGGCGTCGGCCGCGTAGGGGTCGTTCGGGTGGGCCCGAATCCACTCTCGGAGGTCGGCCAGCGCGCGCGGGGAGTAGCTGTCGACGCTCCCCTGCGCCCTGAGCAGTTCGAGCTTCCGCTCTTCGGTCCGGAGCGACCTGACGAGAACGACGCTCGCGACGCCGGGGAGCACGAGCACCGAGAGGAGCATCGTCACCCAGGCGACGGTCGAGAGCGCCATCTCAGTCACCCCCCTTCGAGGCGGGGTCCGGTGAATCGCCGACGCCGTCGAGAGCGCCCATGAGGGCCGTGCTCGCGGCGACGAGCGCGACCATGAGCGCGACGCCGACGACCATCAGCGTCTGGTTCTCCGTTCCGATGCTCGTGACGACGCCGTAGCCGACGATGAACACCATCACGACGGGGACGACGTACTTGACGACCGGACTCCACCACTGACCGATGTAGACGCCGGTGTTGCGGTTGAGGTCGATGACGCGCGCGCGCTCCGGGCCGAGCTTCCACCCGACGAGCGCGATGATGGACAGCGTCGCCAGCGGGAGTCCGAAGCTCCCGATGATGAAGTCCATCTGGCCGAGGAAGGACGACGAGTAGGCGCTCGGAAGCCCGAACAGCCAGATGGCTCCGCAGACCGCGAGCACCGCTCCGGTCCGGGAGAGCCTCGTCTCCTCGGAGACGGTCGTCACGCCGACTTCGGTGATGCCGAGACCGGAGGTGAACGTCGCGAAGAAGAACGAGACGAAGAACACGACGGCCCACAGCGCACCGCCGGGGAGCTCCGGGAACACCTGAACGAGCGAGATGAAAAGCAGGTTGGACCCGGCGCTGGGTTCGAGTCCGAACGCGAAGACGACGGGGAACGTCGCGAACACCGCGAGCAGTCCGATGCTGGTGTTCCCGATGGCGGTGAACAGACCGCCGCCGAGCGGAACGTCGTCGTAGCGGCCGAGGTAGCTCCCGTACGTGAGCGCGATACCCCAGCCCAGCCCCGTCGAGAACAGCGCCTGACTGAGCGCCGCGACCCAGGTGCTCCCGCGGGTGAGGTACGTCCAGTCCGGTGTGAAGACGAACGCCAGCCCCTCCGCCCCGCCGGGGAGCGTGACGCCGCGCGCCGCGACGGCGACCAGCGCGAAGACGAGCAGCGGAATCATCCACTTCACCACTCGTTCGATGCCGCGACGGATGCCGAAGACGAGGACGCCCGCGAGGCCGGCCATCGTCACCGTGTGCATCCCGACGACCAGCGCCGGATTGGAGATGAAGCCGTCCCAGAACGCCTCCGGTCGGAAGCCCGATTGAGTGAACGTCGCGAGCAGCGAGTGGCCCGCGTAGTAGAGCGCCCACCCGATGATCGGCGCGTAGTACGACATCAGCGCCACGTTGACGACGAGGACGACGATACCGAGTCCCCGCGCGCGCTTGCTCTCGGTGAGCCGTTTGAACGCCCCGATGACGCCGTGGTTCGTGTACCGACCCACCATCGTTTCGGCCATGAGACCGGGCACCGCGATGACGTACAACAGGAGAATGTAGGCGACCAGAAACGCCCCGCCGCCGTTCTGTCCGGTCGTGAACGGCATGCGCCAGATGTTCCCGGCACCCACCATTGCCCCGAGCATCGCCATAAGGAAGCCGAATCGGCTCCCCCACTCTTCTCTCGCCGTTCTCGCCTCGGAGTCTGCCATGATATTTCAACCCATGCTATTCGAGAGAGCCGGTTATATCGGCGCCCTCCCATGGGAGGGAACTCACAGATATCGGACACTATTCCCGTGGATAACGTGTCTGACGCCTCCCATCTCCGGAGGGGCCGTGACCGTCGAACGTCACCCCCTGTCCCCGACTACGGCCGATTGCAGGTACGCGTAGTGCGGACGGCACGGTTGCCTCCTCCACTCCCGACGCCGTGTTCGACTGCGAGCGCTACGGAACCATGACGTGGGAGTTCCCGTAGAGGCCGGCTAGCAGGTCGACATCCGTCCCTTTGTCGGTGACTCGTACGTCGGTAGACGAGCGAACCGGGAGAGCGCGAGTTCGACGTCTCCGTCGAGGGCCAGCAGGTGCTCTCGAACTACGACCCCGTCGCGGACGTCGGCCACGCCACCGGGACGACGAAGGCGTTCACCGCGACCGACGAGGGCGAGGCACCGTCACGGTGACGTTCGAGCAGAGCGCGGTCGACAATCCACCGGTCAACGCCACCGAGGTTCTCGGCCCGAGCGAAACCGCGACGGACGGGTAGCAGTTCGACGACCGACAGTCCGATGGCGGAGCAGGGTGTCGATACCCCGTTTTAGCTGGCCACAGATTCGCTATCCCGGAGCCCGAGCATCGGGTAGCAGAGACGGGTCGAACCGGAGCGTTCGGGATTCGACTCACTCTCGGCGTCGGGACGGATCGAAGCGTATCAACTATCGATGCTCGCGCCGAGTTCGCGCACCGCGTCCCGGACGTTCACGACTCGGGTCGAAAGCTCCTCGTTGTCGCCGGCGAGCGCCCGCACCTCGTCGGCGACGACGTCGACGCCGTCGACCGTCGCGTTGAGCATGCTCACCACCTCTTCCGCGCTGCCGGCCTGCTCGTCGGTCGCTCGGGCTATCTCGTCGACGCTCGTGGAAGTCACCTGGACGGTCTCTCTGATTTCGCTCTGGTTGTCGCTCAGCGACTCGACGCGGTCGACCGCCCGTTCGACGCGGTCCGTCGTCTCCGCGACGCTCTCCGTCGTCTCGGTGGTGTTCTCCGTGACGCGGGCGACGACCGTCTCCACGTCTTTGACCTCCGTCTTCGACCGGTCGGCGAGGCGTTTTATCTCGTCGGCGACGACGGCGAAGCCGTTCCCCTCGACGTCGGCGCGGGCGGCCTCGATGGAGGCGTTCAGCGCGAGCAGGTTGATCTGACCGACGATGGAGTCGATGACGTCGACGATGGAGTCGATGTCGTCCACCCACGACCGGAGTTCCTCGTGGTCCTCGCTCATCGCGCGACTCGCCGCGGCCACCTCGCGCATCAGGTCCAACACCTCTTCGGCGGCGTCCTCGGACGCCTCGGCGCGGTCGCCGGCGGTCTGGACCCGGCGGCTGACCTCCTCGGCGCTGGAGGCTATCTCCTCGACCGTCGCGCTGAGCGACTCGACCTCGGCCTGAACCGCCCCTAGGTGGTCGGCCTGCTCGTCGGCCGCGGCGTCTATCTCCCTGCTTCGGTCGGCCACGCGGCGAGAGGTCGAGAGCAGTTCCTCGACGCTGCCTTCGACCTCCTCTTCGATCCGCCGCCCGACCCGTTCGACCTCCTCGCGCTGTTCGACCAGCGCCGTCACGCGGCTGACGAACTCGAAGGCGCCGACGACGGCGCCGTCGGTCGCGGTCAGCGGTTGGCCCGCGGCCCGGACGTGCCACGGCGCGCCGTCGGCGTCGGTGCCGGAGCGGACCTCGTCCTCGCGGATGACTTGGCCGGTCCGAACGACCGTCTCGGCCAGAATCTCCTCGACGCCGTCGGTGCCGATGACCTCGCCGGAAGGTTCGCCGACGACGTCCGCCGCCGACCGGCCGATGAGTTCGGCCATCGGGTCGTTCCAGTGGGTGAGGTCGCCGCGACCGTCGACGACCATGGCGGGTTCGGGAAAGCGGTCGACGAGTTGGTCGAACTGGTGTCGCCAGAAGTCACGCTCGTGGCGGAGTCGCTCGACTTCCGTCGCGCCGGCCGGCGGCGCGTACAGCGCGTCGGACCCGGTCGGGCGCTCGTCCCGCGGTGCCGTCTTGCTCATACGCTCCGAGCGAACGAATCCCTAATGAATGTACGGTTTCGATTATCACTCCTGAATATGTCGGTCGGATGGAGTACCGGGGACGAGCCGTCAGCCGCGAGCCCGAATCACGAATTCGGATTGTTCCGCAGAAATACGCGTTTTCTAAGCTCTTTCGTCGGTTTTCTGTGATTTGATGCCGAGATACCTTTCACGCCAACAAAGTGTAGTATATCGAACGTGTGTGGCGAGTCTCGTTCCGGTGTGTGATATCGACAGAGAAGCTCCTCGGACGCCGTTCGATTTCGTAACACCTCTAAAACTGTAACGCAGAGGGGCAGAAAGAGTTGAATACAGATGTGTATACAACTCGCATCAACCTATATCTTCACTATTTGTAGTTAACGTTCGGCGTCGGTCGTCGGACGCCGCGGCGGTTGGAAGAAGGTGAAATCGGTCGAAGTCACTCCGCGAGCGATCGAGACCGGAGGAAGATGCGACGGGGAGATAGCCGTCTGTCGTATACGAAGTTGTAAACGTTGAATCCTCGGGAGCGAAATCCGGTTCCTCGGGTTGGAGAACGCGAGCGGTCTGCGCGGAACACGAATTATTAATAATTCGGACCTCGTGGAGTATACCGAATGGAGTACAGCGGCCCCACACAGTTGTACGTAGACGGACAGTGGACTGACGCGGCGTCCGGCGAGACGATTCGAACGGTCGACCCGGCGACCGAGACGGAGTACGCCACCGTGGCGACGGCGGACGCCGAGGACGTCAACCGCGCCGTCGACGCCGCCTCACGCGCGGCGGCGCGGGGGAGCGAGTGGCGCGAGATGGACCCCGGCGACCGGGGGGCGGCCCTGCGGCGGATGGCCGACGCCATCGAGGAGCGCAAAGACGAGATATCGCTCGTCGAGTCCCACGACAACGGCAAGACGCCGTTCGAGGCGGGCATCGAGGTGCAGATGGTCATCGATACGTTCCGGTACTTCGCCGGATGGACCGACAAACTGACCGGCGAGCACAACCCCGTGCCCGGCGAGCGCCTGAACTACACCACGCGGGAACCGCTGGGCGTGACGGGACACATCGTCCCGTGGAACTACCCGTTCCAACTCGCCGGTCGCTCCCTCGCGCCGGCCCTCGCGTGCGGCAACACCGCCGTGATGAAGCCGTCGAGCGAGACGCCGCTGTCGGCGCTGTACTACGCGGTGGCCGCCGAAGAGGCCGGCCTCCCCGACGGCGTCGTGAACGTCCTCCCCGGGTCGGGGTCGGGCGCGGGCGCGACGCTCGCCCAGCACCCCGACGTAGCGCACATCGCCTTTACCGGAAGCACCGAGATAGGCAAGGGCGTCATGGCCGACGCGGCGCAGAACGTGACGGGCGTGACGCTCGAACTCGGCGGGAAGGGCCCGCAACTCGTCTTCCCCGACGCGGACCTCGACGCCGCCGCCAAGGGCGTCCACTACGGCATCTTCATGAACGCCGGGCAGATGTGCTGGGCCGGGTCGCGACTGCTCGTCCACGAGGATATCGCCGACGGGGTGGTCGAACGCGTCGTGCAGGGCGCGGAGTCGACGCCGCTCGGGTCCGGTATCGACGACGACGGCCGCATGGGTCCGATGGTCAGCGCGGACCAGCGAGAGACGGTGCTCGACTACATCGAGACGGGGAAGGAGGAGGGCGCCACGGTCGCCTGCGGCGGCGGCGTCCCCGAGGACAAGGAAACGGGCTACTTCGTCGAACCGACCGTCCTCACCGACGTGACGAACGATATGGCCGTCGCCCGCGAGGAGATATTCGGCCCCGTCCTCGTCGTCATCGAGTTCTCCGACGAGGAGGAAGCCCTGGAGATAGCCAACGACTCCCCGTACGGCCTGCTGTCGGGTATCTGGACGAACGACCTCTCGCGCGCCCACCGCGTCGCGGACCTACTCGACTACGGGATGGTCAGCGTCAACGAGTACCCCGTGACGTTCCCGCAGACGCCGTTCGGCGGAACGAAGGAGAGCGGCCACGGCCGCGAGCAGGGCCTCGAAGCCGTCGGCGAGTACACGCAGACGAAGAACGTCAACGTCAAACTCGAATAGCGGGCGGCCTCGGTCCAGACCGGCCGCGCTCCGACCAACGTTTTGTACCGTCTCCCCGTACCCGACGCCATGCGAATCGAAGACACGGACGGCGTGCGCCGTCTCACGTTCGACCAGCCGGAGGTAAAGAACGCGCTCACCGCGGATGCCGCCCGCGAACTCGCCGCGGCCGTCGAGGAACTGGAACCGGAGACGCACGACGCGGCGGTTCTGACGGGGGCCGGCGACGCGTTCTGCGCCGGCGGCGACATCGAAGCGATGGCCGAGCGCGACGAGACGGCCCACGAGGCCTACGAGCGCGTCCGGGAGACGCTGGGGCGCGTGGCCGAAGCCCTCCTCACCGCGCCGGTGCCCGTCGTCGCGCGCGTGAACGGCGACGCCACCGGCGCGGGACTGTCGCTCGTCGCCGCCTGCGACTTCGCCTACGCGGCCGAAGACGCCCGGTTCGCCGCCTCCTTCGTCAACGTCGGCCTCGTGCCGGATTTGGGAGGAACGGTGACGCTCTCCCGACTCGTCGGCCTCCGCGCGGCGAAGGAACTCGCTTTTACGGGAAAACTGATATCGGCCGACGAAGCCGCGGAACTCGGTCTGCTCAACGGCGTCGTCCCCGCCGACGAACTCGACGCCGCCGTCGGCGAGACGGTCGAAACGCTCGCGAAGCGCCCGACCGAGAGCATCGGGTTGGCGAAGGAGGTCATCCACGCGAACCTCGGCCGGCCGTGGCGCGACGGCCTCGAACGCGAGGCGCAGGCGCAGACGCTCGCCTACGACACCGACGCGCACGAGGAGGGGGTGAACGCCTTCTTGGAGAACCGACGGCCCGAGTTCGAGTGAAGCAGGGAGTCGGGTCGACGGCCTACCGCCCGCGCCACTCGGGGTCGCGGTCCTCGAAGAACGCGTCGATGCCCTCGTCTTTGTCCTCGGAGGCGAACAGTTGGACGAACAGGTTCGCCTCGTAGTCGAGGCCCTCGTCCATGCCGAGGCGACTGCTCGCCTTGACAGCCTCCTTCCCGAGTTCGAGCGCGAGCGGCGATTTGTCGGCGATGGAAGCGGCGAGTTCGTTCACGCGCCCGTCGAACTCCTCGTCCGAACAGACGACGTCGACGAGGCCGATGTCGGCCGCCTCGTGGGCGTCGACGAGTTCGCCGGTCAGAATCAGGCGCATCGCCTGCCCCTCGCCGACGAGGCGCGGCAGTCGTTGGGTGCCGCCGCCACCGGGGATGAGCCCCAGGTTTATCTCGGGCTGACCGAGTTTCGCACGCTCGTGGGCGATTCGGATGTCACAGGCGAGGGCGAGTTCGCACCCGCCGCCGAGGGCGTGCCCGTTGAGGCGGGCGACGACCGGTTGGGGGAGGTCCGCGACGGCCTCGTACACGCGGGGGCGACGGCTCGCTTCGCGCTGTTCGAACGTGTCGCGCTCTCGGAGTTCGGAGACGTCCGCGCCGGCGACGAACGCCTTCGCCTCGTCGGACCCGGTGAGGACGACGACGCGGGCGTCGCTATCGGCGATGCGCTCGACCACTCGCTTCAGTTCTGTGCGGACCTGCGCGTTCAGCGCGTTCCGCGCGTCGGGTCTGTCGATGGTGACGGTGACGACGTGACCGTCGACTGAGGCGCGGACGAACTCGCAGTCGTCGGCGTGCGGCGCCGTCATGGCTCGCCTCCCTCGCCGTCGGCGGGCCGGACCGCCTCGCCGTCCTCCCACACGTAGAACCCCTCGCCGCTCTTCTTCCCGAGGTTGCCCGCGCGCACCTTCCGCTTGAGCACCTGCGGCGGGCGGAACCGCTCTCCGAGTTCCTCGCGGAGATACTCCAGGATGTCGAGGCGGACGTCGAGTCCGACCACGTCCGTCAGTTCGAGCGGCCCCATCGGATGCCGGTAGCCGAGTTCCATCGCCGCGTCGATGTCTTCGACCGACGCCACGCCCGTCTCGACCATCCGCATCGCCTCGCATCCGAGCGCGACGCCCAGTCGGGAGGAGGCGAACCCGGGCGAATCTGTCACCTCGACGGCCGTCTTGTCGATGTCGGCGACGAACTCGCGGGCGAACTCGCTCGTCGTCTCGTCGGTCTGTTCGGCGACGACTATCTCCACGAGCCCCATGATGTGGACCGGGTTGAAGAAGTGCAGTCCGACCGCCCGCGAGGGGTCCGAGAGAACGCTCGCCACCTCCGTGACCGACAGCGACGACGTGTTCGAGGCGATGACCGTCTCCTCCGAGACGTGCGCCTCTACGTCCTCGAACGTCTCCTGTTTGATGTCCATATCCTCGGGGACGGCCTCTATCACGAGGGCCGCGCCCGACACCGCCTCGCCGAGGTCGGTGTAGCCCTCGATGCGGTCGAACGCCGCGTCGGCCTCCTCGGCCGTCAGTTTCTCCCGTTCGACGCCGCCGTCGAGGTTCGAGCGGATCGCGTCGAGTCCGTCGTCGACGAACTCCCGTTCGACGTCCCGAAGGCGCACGTCGTGTCCCGCCGTCGCCGTCACCTGCGCGATGCCGTGACCCATGGTCCCGGCACCGAGTACGCACACGTTCATCGTCTCTCGATACGGTCGGACAGCGGTAAAAAACCCTACTCCTCGGCTGCTCCCGAAGGAATCGCCCCGGTTACTCGACCGGCGCGAACTTCGCGCCGTACCGCGGGACGCCCTCCTGCACGTAGATGCGCCGGACCGTCCGCCGGACCGCGTCGCCCACGGCGACCGACTCCGGGTCGCAGTCGGTCAACTGCGCCGGCATGAGCGCCGACCCGTCCCCGTCGGCGGCGTCGACGCGGACGAGGACGGCGCCGTACGCCCCCTCGCGCTCTTGGAGTTCGACGAACTCCGGCGGCGCGCCGCCCTGCCCGATGACGGTCCGCGCCGCGACGGTCCCTTCGGAAGAGAGCGGCGCCCGCTCGAAGTCGACCCGCTCGAAGCAGTCGTCGCACGCCCCCTCGCCGGGGAACGACAGCGCGCCGCACGCCGGGCACCGACCCGCCGTCAGCGCGTATCTACTGTCGAGCGTCCGCCGCCACGTCGGCAGCGAGACGTTCGCGCCGCCGCCCGCCACGTCGCCGTCGACGACGCGGCCCCGCTTTCTGAGCGAGGCGACGTAGCTCACCGCCTCGCCGCCGTCGACCGCCGCAGCCTCGTCGCCGTCGAGTCGCCCGGAGAAGGCGAACGCGACGGCGCTCCCGCCGCTTCCGAAGAACGCTGCGAGGACGGGCCCGTCGGTGTCGGACTCCAAGGCGGCGACCAGGCCTATCGGGACCGTCGCCGCCCCGGCGTCGCCGATGCGGTCGACCACGATGCCCTCGGCGACGGCCTCGTTCGAGACGACGCCCTCGCCGGCGATGCGGTACGGCATCGACCCGTTCGGCTGGTGGAGCGACGCGGCCCCGATGTCGTCGGCGGCGAGGTCGAGCCCCGAGATGGCGCTCCGCGTCGTCTCCCGCACGGCCGCCCGCTCGTAGCCCGTGACGTCGAGCGACGTCACCTCGTCGCTGTCGGCCTCGCGGAAGCGGACGCCCGGCGACTCGTCCGTCGCCGCGGCGACGCCGTCGAACGAGACCGGAGCGTCGTCGGCGACGAGGAACGCCGCGGCGCCCGCGCCGAGAGCGTGGTCGTCGCCCGCGAGGTCGCCGCTGGGCGCGTCCGCGGCGACGGCCAGGACGGTTCCCTCGGCGTTCAGCGCCGTCTCCAGGGCGTCCGCGCCGGCGGCGGCGCTCTGGCCGTGGTGCCACGCGCGCGTCTCTCGGGGAAGTCCGAGCGCGCGGACGAGTCGGGGGACGAGTTCCTCCTCGGCCAGCGGCGGCGTGGTCGTGGCGAGGGCGACGGCGTCGACGGACGCGGGGTCCGCGCCGGCGTCGTCGAGAGCGCGCCGCGCGGCGGCGACGGCCATCGTCACCGCGTCCTCGTCGCCCGCCGGGACGGCCGTCGACTCGATTCCCCGGCCGTCGAACGTCCCCCACGCCTCGGCCACCTCGTCGGCGCTCACGCGGCCGCGCGGGACGTAGACGCCCGCCGCCGCGATGCCGCGGTCGCTCACGACTCCACCTCCGAACTCCGCTCGAACACGTGGACGGTGACGCCGCCGCCCGACCCGCCGACGTTGTGGGTCAGCCCCCGAACGGGGTCGTTCGTCTGCACCGACGCCTTCCCGCGGAGTTGCTTGAACGCCTCGACGACCTGGCCCGTTCCGGTCGCGCCGATGGGGTGGCCTTTCGACTTCAGGCCGCCCGAGGTGTTCACGGGCAACTCGCCGTCCGGGTCCGTCCGTCCCTCGCGGAGCAGTTGCCCGGCCTCGCCGGGTTCGCAGAAACCGAGGTCCTCGTACGCGAGCAGTTCCGCGATGGCGAAGCAGTCGTGCACCTCCGCGAAGTCGAGGTCGTCGGGGCCGACGCCCGCCATCTCGTAGGCTCGCTCCGCGGCCGTCCGCGTGGCCGGGATGGAGGTGAGCGAGGGTCGCTGGAACAGGCCGACGCGCCCGCTGGCGGCGCCGACGCCCGCGACGCGAATCGGGTCGTCCGTCAGGTCGAACGCGGCCTCCTCGCTGGCGACGAGCACCGCGCTCGCGCCGTCGGTCGTCGGACAGCAGTGATAGAGGTTGAGGGGGTCGGCCACCTCCGGCGCGTTCACCGCGTCTTCGAGCGAACACTCGAAGCCGAGGTGCGCGTCGGGGTTCTTCGCGCCGTTGGCGTGGTTCTTCACGGCGACGCGCGAGAGGTCCTCGACCGTCGTGCCGTGTTCGTCCATGTGGGCCGACGCCATCTGCGCGTAGACGCCCGCGAACGTCGTCCCCGAGAGACGCTCCCACTCCGTCTCGCCGCTGACGCCGAGCCACCACTTCGTGTTGTCCGAACTCGTGTCGGTCATCACCTCGTAGCCGCCGGCGAGGACGAGGTCCGCCATCCCCGCGCGGACCGTCGCCACCGCGTTCCTGAGCGCGTACCCGCTCGACGCGCAGGCGTTCTCGACGCGCGTCGTCGGGATGCCGTGCAGTCCCACGTGTTCGGTGACGGCCGGTCCGCTCAGTCCGATCTGTCGGCCGCCGACGCCGAGCGTTCCGAGGAACGCCTCCTCGATGTCCTCGGCGTCGACGCCGCCGTCGACGCTCGAAAGCGTCCGGTCGAACGCGGTGTCGAACAGCGAACGGTACGTCTCCTCCGGAAAGGACCCGAACGGCGACTGTCCGGCCCCGACGATGTACGCCTCACTCATCGTTACTCGTCCCTCGAGTCCTCCATAGAAAAGGATGTGGGACGCCGGCCGCACCCCGCGAGAACTGCGTCCCGGCCTCCGACGCGTCCCAGTTCGCCGGACGGCTCACCGGAAGCTATAGGTGTATTCTCTCGCATCAATCGTGTGGTTGACTACCGATGAACATACAGGCCGCGGTCACGCACGAGGAGGGCGGCGCGTTCGAAATAGAGGAAGTGAGCCTCGAGGAACCCCAGGCCGACGAGGTGCTCGTCCGCGTCGTCGGGGCGGGCGTCTGTCACACGGATATGATCGTCCGCGACCAGATGTATCCGACGCCGCTGCCGGCGGTGCTCGGCCACGAGGGGTCGGGCGTCGTCGAGAAAGTCGGCGCGGACGTGACGCGGGTCGAACCGGGCGACCACGTCGTCATGAGCTTCGACTACGACACGACCTGTCCGAGTTGCCGGGACGGGCATCCCGCGTACTGTTCGGAGTTCTTCGCGCACAACTTCGGCGGCTCTCGGCCGCACGACGAGACGTCCCCCATCTCGCAGGACGGCGAGCGAGTCAGCGGTCGCTTCTTCGGCCAGTCGTCGTTCGCGACGCACTCGATAGCGACCGAACGGAACGTCGTTCCCGTCGACGAGGACGTACCGCTGGAACTGCTCGGACCGCTCGGCTGCGGTATCCAGACGGGCGCGGGCGGCGTCATCAACACCCTGGACCCGCAGGCCGGGTCGTCCATCGCCGTCTTCGGCGCCGGTTCCGTCGGCCTCTCGGCCGTCATGGCCGCCGGTATCAAGGGTTGCACCGAGATACTGTCGGTCGACCTCAAACCGAACCGACTCGAGAAGGCGTCGGAACTCGGCGCGACGGCGACGGTGAATCCCGAGGAGGTGGACGACGTCGTCGAGGCGGTGCGGGAGGCGAGCGACGGCGGCGTCGACTACGCCCTCGAGACGACGGGCGTCCCCGCCGTCGCAGAGCAGGCGACGGAGACGCTCGCACAGCGGGGAACGCTCGGTATCATCGGCGCGCCGGCACTCGGGACGGAGGCCAGCTACGACGTGAACAACCTCATCCTCGGCGGCCGCAGCATCACCGGCATCGTGGAGGGCGACTCCGACCCCCAGCAGTTCATCCCGGACCTCGTCGAACTGTATCGACAAGGAAAGTTCCCGTTCGACGAGTTGGTCACCTACTACGACTTCGAGGACATCGAACGGGCCGTCGAGGACTCCGAGAGCGGCGATACCATCAAGCCCGTCCTCCGGATGAGCGACGCCTGAGGGCATCTCCGACTCCGGCCGCACCCCAAATCCTCCACGACGCGCGCACGAGAAAACGTTATAACAGTGGACAGTCGTTAACGAACTATGTTAGCAGTATCGGACCTCCGGAAGGAGTTCGGCGGGTTGGTCGCCGTCGACGACGTGACGTTCGAGATAGGCGAGGGCGAGATAGTGGGGCTCATCGGGCCGAACGGCGCCGGCAAGACCACTCTGTTCAACAGCATCACCGGCGTCCTCACGCCGGAGGACGGGAGCGGCGTCGAGTTCGACGGCACCGATATCGTCGCCCTGGAGACGCACGACATCGCCCGGAGAGGCCTCGTTCGGACGTTTCAGATCGTCCGCGTGTTCGACGAGATGACCGTCCTCGAAAACGTGCTGACGGGCGCGCTGTTCGGCACCGACGAGGACCTCTCCCGCGAGGAGGCCGAAGAGCGCGCTCGCGACGCGCTGACGTTCATCGGCCTCGCCGACAAGGCCGACCTGTCGACGGGCAACCTCCCCATCGCGCAGAAGAAACAGCTCGAACTGGCGCGGGCGCTGGCGTCCCGCCCCCGGCTCCTCCTGTTGGACGAGATAGCGAGCGGGCTCACGCCGGGCGAGATAGACGACCTCACCGACACGATTCGCCGTCTCCGGGACGACCGAGACATCTCCGTCTTCTGGATCGAACACATCATGGACGCCGTGATGAGCGTCGCCGACCGCGTCATCGTGTTGAACAGCGGCCGGAAACTGGCCGAGGGGACGCCCGAGGAGATACGCAACGACGAGTCGGTCGTCGAGGCCTACCTGGGGGACGAGGCATGATAGACGTCGAGGGGATAGACGTCTCCTACGGCTCCATCCAGGTGCTGTGGGACCTCTCGTTTCACGTCTCCGAGGAGGACCGCGTCGTCTCCATCGTCGGGCCGAACGGCGCCGGGAAGTCGACGCTCCTGCGCGTCATGTCGGGACTCCACCCCGTCGACAGCGGCACCGTGACCGCGTGGGGCGCGGACGTGGCGACGCTCGACCCCTCGGAAGTCGTCGAGCGCGGGTTCGTCCACGTCTCCGAGGAGCGGAACCTCTTCGGCGACATGACCGTCCGAGAGAACCTGGAGATGGGCGCGTACACCCGCCGCGACACCCTCGACGAGACGATGCAGGAGGTGTTCGAGCTCTTCCCCATCCTCGAAGAGCGCGAGGACCAGCGCGCCGAGTCGATGAGCGGGGGCCAACAGCAGATGCTCGCCATCGGCCGCGGGCTGATGGCCAGGCCGAAGATTCTGGCCCTCGACGAACCCTCCGAGGGACTCGCCCCGCAGATAACGAATCGGGTGTTCGAGAAGATAGACGAGATAAGCGAGGAGGTGACCGTGCTGCTCGTCGAACAGCACGTCCACAAGGCGCTCCGACTGGCCGACCGCGCCTACCTCCTGGAGAACGGCGAGTTCGTCACGGAGGACACCGGCCCGGCGCTGTTGGAGTCCGAGCACGTGAAGGAAGCGTATCTGTAGGTCGTCGGTCGGCGAGTCGGTTCTTACCCGTATTTCTCGCGCTGTCGAAGGTAACGACCGGACGGAGAGAAGGGAAAGAGAGGGACGAAGCGAACGGAGGGAGGCAGCGCCGGACCGCTATCTACCCCCGTCGGCCTCGGCGTCGGTCCCGCCGCCCTCCCGGTCGCCGGTGAGGCCGGCGTCGTCGAGGGCGTCCCGGACCGAGCGCACCACCCCCCGCCGGAAGTAGAGGAACAGCACGATGAGGAGCGCACCGAAGATGGCCGACTGCCACGACTGGAGGCTCTGTGCGGAACTCAGGAACTCCTCGATGCCGACGACGATGACGGCGCCGACGATGGGGCCGAGCGTGGTCCGCAGACCGCCGACGACGAGGACGATGAGGACGACGACGTCGACGGCGAGGAACGTGAACCCGCCGGGGAGGATGTAACCGGACTCCCGGGCGAAGAACGCCCCGGTGAGGCCGATGAGGAACGCGGCGACGAACCCCGCGATGGTCTTGTAGCGAACCACGTCGATGCCGATGGATTCGGCGGCGATTTCGTCCTCGCGGATGGCGTCGAAGGCGACGCCGTACTTCGAGTGCACCAGCCTGAGGTAGACGCCGAGCGTCGCCACGAGGAGGAGCAGCACGAGGTAGTAGAGGACGAGTTTCTCCTCGACGCCGATGGCCTCTGCGACGACGCCGAGTTCGAAGTACTCGTAGGGGAAGCCGGTCGACCCGCCGGTGAGGTCGCGGGCGCCGACGAACACCTCGCTGAACACGAGTTGGAGGTTCAGCGTGAGGATGGAGATGAGCACGACAGTGAACTTCCGCTTGGCGGAGACGTAGCTGACGAGGAGGCCGATGAGGCCGCAGACGAGCGCCGCGACGGGGAGCGTCACCCACGCCGAGACGGACAGCGCATCAGCTAGAAGCGCCGTCCCGTACGCGCCGACGCCGGCCAGTCCGCCGACGAACAGGAACAGTTGGTCGGTGTGGCCGAAGACGATGTTCAACGCGACGGCGAACAGCGCGATGAGGAGCAGGTGCGCGAGCACGCTCTCGTAGTAACTGCTGCCGAGCACCGCGAGGGGAGCGACGGCGAACAGCGCCGCCACGACGGCGACGTTGCGCGCCTCCGCTCCGAGCGACGGTCGAGCGCTCATGATATCGCCTCCGGTCGCGCGAGGAGCACGACGATGGCCGTCACGAACAGGATGATGGTGGCGATGTACGACCCCACGAAGAAGTTGGCGAACTGGTTGACGAGGCCGAGGAGGACGCCGGCGGTGACGGCGCCGACGAGGCTCCTGACGCCGCCCACGATGGAGATGATGAGCGCGAACGTCGTGAACTGGAACCCGTTCGAGACGGCGACGGCCGACCCGGCCGCGAACACCAGACCGCCGAGGCCGGCGACGGCCGCCGAGAGGACGAAGATGAGCGTCCGGATGCGCCGCGGGTTGACGCCGACGAGCCGCGCGCCGGTCTCGTCTTGGAACACCGTGCGAGTGGCCTTCCCGAGGAAGGTTCCGCGGAGGAACCCGAACAGGACGGCGAGGACGACGGCGCCGACGACGAGGATGACGAGCGACCCGCCGGTGAGCGTCGCGCCGCCGACCGAGACGGTGCCGACGTTCAGCGGAAGCGTGTACCGCGACGGGAAGTAGTTGATGAGGACGCCGTCTAAGAACACCGTCAGTCCGAGCGTCGTGAAGATGCCGAGGAGGATGCGCTCTTCGCCCTCCGAGCGGTAGACCAGGGAGAGGATGGTCCGGTCGACGACCAGTCCGAACGCCGCGACGGCGACCAACGCGACCACCGCCGCGACGACGAGACCCATCCCGCTCTCGACGACCACCGTCGCCACGAGCACCGCCATCACGGCGAACGTGCCGATGGCGAGGTTGAGCACCTCTCCCAGCCCGAAGACGAGTGTGATGCCGACGCCGAGCAACGCGAGGAACACGCCGAAGGCGAGGCCGTCGACCGCGACGCCGAGGAGCGTGCTAACCGTCACCATGAGAGTCACCTGCGGCGTCGAGCGGACGGTCGGCTCCGCGGAGGAAGCCGAGCGGTGCGTCGACGGCATCCCGCGTGAGAGGCGAGGTCACTGGTCTGCGGGGAGTGCGGGCAGCGCCTCGGTTCGGAACTGCTCTTCGAAGCCGAAGTTCCCGTCCGGGTAGTACGACGGCGCCTCCGACGTCAGCTGGCTGTATATCTGCACCTGATTCTTCAGTTCGCCGTTCTCCGTGTACTCGATGGGGTTGGCGAACAGCGTGTCGAACTGGATGCTGCGGATGGCGTCGGCGATGGCCGTCGAGTCGGCGGAGCCGGCGTCCTCGATGGCCTGCGCCAGCATCTTCCCGGAGACGTAGCCGTAGGCGCTGTGCGTGTCGAACTGCTCGCCGCGCGCCTCGCCGAACCGCTGGGCGACCTCCGCGAACTCGTCGCTGTAGACGTCCGTGTTGTGGACGTGGGTGAACCCGCCCTCGAAGGCCAACTCTCCGAGGGCGCCGGCGATGACGCCCGGCGGGAAGCTCGGACCCGTGATGACCTCCGGCGAGTAGCCGAGTTCGTTCAGTTGGCTGGCGATGGTGAGAGAGCCCGGCGGGTGGCCCGTCGCCACCATCATCTCGAGGTCCTGCGGGTACTTGCGGATGAACGACTTGAAGTCGCTCGCACCGACCGGCGCGGCCTGCACGTTCACGTCCACGTCGAAGTGCTCTTGGATGCCCGCCTCGACGGAGCGACCCCACGCGTAGTCGCCGATGATGGCGCCGACCTTCGAGTAGCCCGCGTCGGCGACGAGGTTCGCCTGCGCCTGCATCGTCGTGGCCGCCGGGAGGAGGCCGACGCGGAACGTGTACGTCGTGTCGGGCGTGATGGCCTGGTTCGTCCCCGACATGTGCAGGAGCATCGGCACTTCGAGTTCCTGCGCGGTGCGAGCGGTGCGGATACCGACGTCCGAAGAGACGGGACCCGTCGTCGCCACCGCGTTCTCCTGCTCGACGAAGCGCCGGAAGATGGAGTCGGCCTGTCCGGCGTCGCTCTTCGTATCCGCCTCCACGATTTCGAGCGGTCGGCCGCCGAGGACGCCGCCGTCGTCGTTCACCTCTTGGACGGCGAACGCCAACCCGGCGCGGTGGGCGTTCCCCCACGGGGTGAACGACCCCGAGAGCGGCTGAAGCGACCCGATGACGATGGAATCGCCGGAACTCCCGCCGGAGCCGCCGTCCCCGCTCTGGCTCGTTCCGCCGTCGTTGCCGCCGCCCGCGCCGGTTTCGGACTCGCCGTCGGACCCGGACCCGGCGCCCGCGCATCCGGCGAGAAGCCCGACGCCCGCGACACCGCCCGCTTTCAGGAAGCTTCGCCGTCGAAATCGTCTTCGGTCAACCATGAGTGTCACAATTGTTCAGGAGTATAAATAGCTTTGTAGTGTATTCTCATCTGTGAACATTAGAAGGAAACGGCGGCGCCGCGTTTCGACACCGCCGATCCGCGCCTCACGGCCCGCGTGACGCGTTCAGCGTCCGACGACCCGCGAGTCACGGACTCGGCAGTCGGGGGCAGCGAGGCGTGGATTTATCACCGCCGCCGGGAGTGTCTCCCGTATGCCAGCGGACAAGACGACGAGCATGGCCGAGGCCGTCGGTCGCATCGAACCGGGCAGCACCGTCGCCGCCGGGTTGGCGTTGGAGCACGCCATCCCGTTCGCGGCCGGTCACGAACTCGCGAGGCAGGGCACGGACGACCTGACGCTCGTCGGCCCCATCAGCGACGTGCTGTTCGACCAACTCGTGGGCGCCGGGTTGGTCTCCCGCGTCCGGGCGGCGTGGACCGGAAACGTCAGCGCCGGGAGCGGCTACAACTTCCGGCGGGCCGTCGAGGCGGGCGACCTCTCGGTGGAGAACCACTCGAACTTCTCCGTCGCCCTCTCGCTGCACGCGGCGGCGCTGGGCGTCCCCTACCTGCCGACCCGGTCGCTCCTCGGCAGCGACATCGCCGAGGAGCCGCAGTTCCGAATCGCGGAGGACCCCTTCGAGGGCGAACGCGTCGTACAGGTGCCCGCCATCGCCCCCGACTGGGCGTTCGTCCACGTCCAACGCGCCGCGCCGACCGGGGACGCGCACCTCTGGGGCAACACCGGCGTCACGTACGAGGCCGTCCGGGCCGCCGAGCACGTCCTCGTCACGGCCGAGGAGGTGGTCGACCTCGACGTCATCAAGAGCGACCCCAGTCGGACGAGAATCACCCGCGAACAGGTCGACGCCGTCGTCGAGGCGCCGTTCGGCGCGCACCCCTCGCCGGTCGCGGGGCGGTACAACCGCGACAACGAGTACTTCCTCGAGTACGCCGACGCGACCCGCGACGCCGACGGCTTCGGCGCGTGGGCCGACGAGTGGGTGTACGGCGTCGACGGTCGAGAGGAGTACCGCGAGAAGGTGGAGCGCGACCTCTCCGTGCAGGAACCGACGACGGCCGCGGAGGTGACCTATGGCCAGTGAGAACGGAGCGGGGGCGGACGGGGCGAACGGAACGAACGGGGCGGACGGCGCCGACGGCTACACCGCCCGCGAGATGATGGTGAGCGCGGCGGCCCGCGAGATAGAGGACGGCGACGTGGCGTTCGTCGGGATGCGCCTCCCCCTCATCGCCTTCCAGGTGGCGGTCAGCACTCACGCGCCGAACGCGATGTCGGTGTTCGAGAGCGGCGTCGTCCGCGACGACCCCGCGGACGGCTTCCTCCACACGATGTGCGACCTGCCGAACCTCGACCGGGCCGTCTCGACGACGGGGATGCTCGACGTGATGGGGCGACTCGCCCGCGGCGACATCGACGTGGGATTCCTCGGCGGCGCCGAGATAGACCGCTACGGCAACCTCAACACGACGCGGGTCCACGCCGGCGACAGGGAGATTCGCCTACCGGGCAGCGGCGGCGCCTGCGACATCGCCTGCATGTCGGACCGAACGGTCATCCTCATGGCGCACGAACCGCGCCGGTTCGTCGAACGCGTCGAGTACGTCACCAGCCCCGGCCACGGCGAGGGCGGCGACTGGCGCGCGGAGGAGTCGGTGCCGGGCGGCGGTCCCTCGGCGCTCGTCACCTCGAAGGCGACGTTCGGGTTCGACGACGGCGGCGAACTCTACTTGCGGACGGTCCACCCCGGCGAGGACGCCGACGCCGTCGCCGCGGACTTCCCGTGGGACCTGCGGACGCGCGAGGACGTGACGGGCGACCCGGTCGGCGAGACGGCCGAACCCACCGACGAGGTGCTCTCGCTCGTCCGCGGGTTCGACCCCGACGGATTCTGGACAGCCGACTGATATAGTACGAAGAATCAGTAGGAACTACTATATCCCCCGCTCACGCAATTCGGCATGAGATGCAAGCACGTGTCCCAGCGGAGAAGCTTCCAGACTCGGGTACGGGGCCGGAACTGATTCACGCGGTCCCCGAAGCGCACTACCCGGAGACGGTGAACGTCGTCAGCGAACTGGTCGACAGGCACGTCGAGGACGGACGCGGGGGCGACCCGGCCATCCGGTTCACCGGGTACGACGACAACCCCGACATCAGCTTCGAGAAGGGCGCTATCTCGTACGCGGACCTGCAGTCGCGGGTGAACCGGTTCGGGAACGCGCTCTCCGACATCGGCGTCGAACCCGGCAGTCGCGTCCTCGTCCGCTTCCCGAACCGCCCGGAGGCCGTCGTCGCCTGTCTGGCCGCACAGAAGATAGGCGCCGTCGCGCTCCCGTCGATGAAACTCCTCCGAGCGGCCGAACTGAAGAAGATAATCAACGACGCCGGCGCGACCCACTGCGTGGTGTACGACGACCTACTCGACGAGGTCGACAAGGCGATGCCCGAGTTGGAGACGCTCGAAGAGGTGGTCGTCGCCGACCGCGGCGCGGGCGTCGACCACGACCACCGCGACTACGACGAACTGCTGGAGGGCGGCGACGACGAACTCGACGCCTACGAGACCGACCGGGACGACCTCGCGCTGATGCTGTACACGAGCGGAACCACGGGCGAACCGAAGGGGGCCATCCACACCCACCGGCAGGTGCTGGCGACCGCGGACACGTACGCTCGCTACTGTCTCGAACCCAGCCGCGAGGACGTGTTCGGCGGCAACCCGCCGCTCCCGTTCGCCTACGGCTACGGCGACCTCGTCACCTTCCCCCTCCGGTTCGGCGCGACGACGAGCCTCGTCGAGGACGCGAAACCGGCGGACCTCCTGCAGGCGGTCGAAGACCACGGCATCACGGTCCTCTGTACGGTACCGACGGCGTTCAATCAGATCCTGTCGGCGCACCCGAACGCGGCCGACGAGTACGACCTCTCGTCGCTCCGCGCTGGCATGAGCGCGGGCGAACCGCTGGCGCCGAGCACGTTCGACGCCTTCGAAGAGGAGTTCGGCGTCACCATCCTCGACGGCATCGGGACGACCGAGATGCTGCACATCTTCATCAGCCATCGGCACACCGACGACGTGGACCCCACGGCGACCGGATTCCCCGTCCCCGGCTACGAGTGCAAGGTCATCGACCCCGACACGGAGGAGGAGTTGCCGCGCGGCGAGGCGGGACTGCTGGCCGTGCGCGGACCGACCGGTATCGCCTACTGGGGTCGACAGGACAAACAGGAGGAGGCCGTCGTCGACGGGTGGAGCCTCCCCGGCGACATCTACGTCCACCGGACGGACGGCCGCCTGGAGTACAAATCGCGGCACGACGACCTCATCGTCTCCTCGGGGTACAACATCCCCGGTCCGGAGGTGGAGAACGTCCTTCAGGAGTTAGAGGCCGTCTCCGAGGTGGCCGTCATCGGCGCGCCGCACGAGGAACGCGGGCAGATAGTCAAGGCGTTCGTCGTCCTCGAGGAGGGCCACGAACCGAACGACGAACTCGTCGAGCAGTTCCAGACCCACGTGAAGAACACGCTCGCACCGTACAAGTACCCGCGCGCCGTCCAGTTCGTCGAGAACCTCCCGCGCACGGAGACCGGGAAGATCCAGCGTATCAAACTCCGCGAACGAGAACAGAACTGACCGACCGGAACGCCACTCGAACCGCCGACGCCGTCCGTATCCGTCGCTCCGCTCAATTCCTCCGCTACCGCCGTCGCCACCCCTACCGTTCGAGACGCGAGCGTTTATCCCTCGAACGTGAGACGTACCGCTCGTGACACGCTACTACGAGGACATCGACGTCGACGAAACGCACGACCTCGGTTCGTACACCGCCGACCGGACGGAACTCCTGTCGTTCGCCGAGCGGTACGACCCCCAACCCATCCACGTCGACCCGGACGCCGCGGCGGAGACGATGTACGGCGGACTCATCGCCAGCGGGTGGCACACCGCGAGTTCCTGCATGCGACTCCTCGTGGACGGCTTCCTCGCGGAGACGGCGACGCTGGGGTCGTTCGGCCCCGACGAACTCCGGTGGCGGAACCCGGTGTACCCGGGCGACACTGTCGGCGTCGAGGCGCGCATCCTCGGGAAGACCGAATCGACCAGTCGGGACGACCGCGGCTACGTCGAATCGGAGGTCGAAGGGACGAACGGCGACGGCGACGAAGTCGTCTACTGGCGCGCGACGAACATCTTCCTGCGAGAACCGGACAGCGAGGCCCGTCAGTGAGTCGGTAGCCGCGGTTCGTTCAGGTATCCGGTGAATTACTTTCCGAACCGGTAGCTGTTCACCCGATCCGTTCACAGAGGTGTAAACTCGAACGAGTCGGCGTTTCGCTGTCCGTTTTCCCAATTCTGTGCGAACATTTATGCGGTATGGGCAGAGACCGTCGTTCGAACGACCATGGCACGCACGTACACCACCTCCGAAGAGTACCTCCCCGAGGACACGGAGGGGGAGGTCACCCTGCAGGTGACGGACACGGAGTCCCGCGAGATATTCCGGACCCGGGCGCGCGTCTCGCGCGACCCCGAGGACCTCACCGATGCGGTCCCGCTGACGGTCGTCAAGGGGCCGCACGAGAACAGACAGGAGCAGTGGTTCATCGACTTCATCGAGACGGACGTGGGGGAGGGCCACATCGACGAGGAACTCCTCCGGGAGTGTCTCCGCGAGGCGCGCGAGGGCTCGGACCTGATGAACGCGCGGTCGGAGGAACTGCGGGCGATGCTCCAGTACCTCGTCCGCACCGGCGAGTACGACTCGCTCTCCGACGCGGTCCGGTCGCTGCTGTCGGCGCAGCTCTCTCGGGAGTACCCCGAACTGGTCGAGGAGTACGTCGACCTCCGGACCGCGCTGGAGCGGGAGTCCGTCGCGGCGGCGTTCCGCGGGGAGGAGCGGTGAGCGAATCCGACCGACGGGTCGTCTCCGAACCCAGCCTGCGGTCGTACCTCGACGCGCTCGACGACCGGGGGGAACTCGTCCGCGTCACGGAGGAGCTATCGTGGGACCTCGAAGCGAGCGCCGTCGCAATGCGCGCCGGCGACCGGGACGGCCCGATACCGCTGTTCGAGAACGTTCGGGGGAGCGACGTGCCCGGCGCGCGGTTGGTCGGCGACCCGTACCGCGGGTCGCAGCGCAGGCCGTGGGACCGCATCGCGACGGCGCTGGGCCTCCCGGCGGACGTGGACAGCGAGACGTACTACGACGCGATGCTGGAACGGTTGACGGACCCCGTCGACCCGGTGACCGTCGACGCGACGCCCGAGGCCGCACCGTGCAAAGAGGTGGTTCGGACGGGCGAGGAGGCGCGACTGCTGTCGCTGCCGTGGCCGTACATCCACTCGGGCGACGGCGGGCGCTACTCGAACCTCCACACGCTCGTCGTCCCGGACCCCGACTCCGAGTGGGTCGACTGGTCGACCCACCGGATGATGATACACGACGACCGGCAGGGCAGCGTCCTGCTCCTGGCGGGCGAGCAGACGCCGAACCTCTACTACTACAAGTACGAACGGCGCGACGAACCGATGCCCGCCGCCGTCGTCGTCGGCGCGGAACCGGCCGTCCAGTGCACGTCGGTGATGTGGATTCCGACCGGGAGCGACGAGGCGCGGTACGCGGGCGGCCTCCGCGGCGCCCCGGTCGAACTCGTCGAGTGCGAGACGAACGACCTGCGCGTCCCGGCCGACGCGGAACTCGTCGTCGAGGGGCATCTCCTCCCCGAGAAGCGACTCGACGAGGGACCGTTCGGCGACTACTTCGGCTACATGCACGGCCCCAGGCGGTCGATGCCCGCGTTCAGGGTCGACGCCGTCACGCACCGCGAGTCGCCCATCATTCCGTTCTGCGTCGAGGGGACGGGCGCGGGCTACACCGAGAACACGACGAGTTCGATGGAGGTCGGCTGCGTCGGCCCGGACGCGACGCTCGGCCTGCGCGCGGCGGGGTTCGACGTGGTCCGCTGCGTGCCGTGGCAGTTCACGCCGCGGACGGCGTACGTGGTGGCGACGGCGACGAACGACCCCGGGACGCTCCACGAACTGGCGAACTTCATCTTCACGACGTGGGGGATGCTCCACATCGACTTCTTCATCTTCGTCGACGCCTGCGTCGACCCCTTGGACACGCGGGAGGTGTTCGAGGCCATCGCCCTGCACGCCGACCCCGACGCCGACTTCCACCAGTTCGGGGTCGAGACGATGCCGAAGGTGCCCCTGAACATCTACCAGACGCCCGACGAGAAGGGCGACGCGCAGACCGGCACGTCGAAGGCGAAGACCGCGAAAGCGTACATCGACGCGACCGGGTCCGCGGGAGCGCGGCCGTCTGTCGTCTCCGAGTCGAGCAGGGAGCGCGCGCGCGAACTGCTCGCCACGGCCGGCGTCGCGGACGCCTCCCCACGGGAGAGGGACGACGCGGGCGGCGCGAGAGGCGCGGGCGACGTTCCGGGCGCGGGAGGCGAGCGCTGATGGAGTTCCGAGAGACCGTCGAGGCGCTGGCGGCCGCCGAGGACCTCCTGACGGTCGAGGACCCGGTTTCGGACCCCGACCTCGCGTTCGCCCTCGCCGCCGAGAGCGCGCGGTCGAACGGCCCCGCGATGCTGCTGACGGACGTCCCCGGCGTCGGGCGACTCGCCTGCGGGGTGCGGGGCGGCCCCGACCGGATGGTCCGGCGGCGACGACTGCCGTGGAGCCGAATCGCGCTGGGATTGGGGCTGCCGGCGGACGCGACGTACGAGACGATGCTCGAAGCGCTGTCGACCGCTCCCGCGGAGCGCCCGTCGCTGCGGCGCCGGGCCGCCGCCGCGAGCGGGCACGACCGGGACGCCTCGGCGCTCTGCCTGCCGACGGTGTCGTCGAGCGACCGGCCCCTTATCTCCGAGGGACTGCTCGCGGTCGAAGTCGACGGGCGGCAGTTCTGGGCGCCCGTCCGCGGCGACGTGCGCGGGCGGACGACGCTGCGCCTCCACGTCCCGGACACCGTCGCGAGCCGCGTGGAACCGGGGCCGGCCACGGTGGCGCTGGGCGTGCCGACGGCGGCGCTGATGGCCGCGCATCTCTCGTGCGCCCGGACGCACCCGTGGCGGGCGTGGACCGCCCCGGAGATAGCCGCGGCGCTGGACGACGTGCCCGTCGCACCGCACGCCGGCGGCCTCGTCCCGGCGAGCGCGGAAGTCGTTCTCGACGGCGACGTCGCTCCGACCGGCGAACCGGCCGCCGGACCCCGCGCGGCGTGGGAGGGCGTCGCGGACGCCGCGGCGGTGACCGTCTCCGTCGACCGGGTGGCGACCCGGCCGGACCCGCTCGTCCCCCTCGCCCCGGTGGGCGAACCGCTCGGCGACGACATCCACCAGACGAGCCTCGTCGAGGGGGCGCGCCTCCAGTCCCGCGTGAACGGCTACTGGGGCGTCTCGCCGGTCAGTTGGATCGGGCTACCGGTCGAGGCGCAACTCGGCGTCTGCTTCGTCGCCAGCGAGATACTGTACGCCGGGTTCGAGTGGCAGTTGGCGAACACGCTGTTCTCGTTCGCCACGTCGTTCGACAAGGTGGTCGTCCTCGACGTCGACGCCGCGTTCGAGGACCTCGCGCGGGCGCTGGACGACATCTGGGTGAAGGCGCATCCCTCGCACGACTGGGTGTTCAGCGAGGCGGCCGCGCCCGCCGCGGCCGCGCCGGCGTACCGGCGGGACGGGCAGACGGGGTCGAGGCTGTTCGTCAACGCCGCGTGGGACCCCCGCTGGGACGAGGAGTTCATCGCGCCGGAGGTGAACTTCGAGCTGATGTACCCCCCGGAGGTACGGCGGACGGTCGAAGAGCGGTGGGCGGAGTTGGGGTTCGACGGCGACGAGGATGCGAGCGACACGGACGACGCGGTGGCAGGAGGCGACGACGGCAATGAGTGACCCGCACCGAATCGCCGTCAACGAGGGGTCGCCCGAGGGGTCCAACAGCGCCTACGTGCTCCCGGACCGCGGCGTGGTGGTCGACCCCGGACCGCCCGGCGACGACGACTTCGAGCGGTTGCGGGCGGGTGTCGAGGCGAGCGGACTCGCTCTCGGGGACGTAGAGCACGTCGTTCTCACGCACTGGCACGCCGACCACGTCGGCCTCGCGCCGCGACTCGCCGACGCCGCGGACGCGACGATTCACATGCACCGACGGGACGCGCCGTTACTCGCGGAGTACCGCGAGGCGCGCCGCCGGCGAGTGCGACGGGACGCGTCGGTGCTGGCCGGGTGGGGCGTCCCCGAGGAGCGTATCGAGGAGGTCCGAGAGCGGGACGCTCCCTCGCCGCTGCCCGACCGGACGCCTGTCGTCGCCCACGAGGACGGCGACGTCGTCGCCGGCGGCGAACTCCTGCACGCGCCGGGACACACCGAGGGACACCTCGCGTACCGGTGCGACGACGCCCTGTTCGTCGGCGACGCCGTCCTGCCGACGTACACGCCGAACGTCGGCGGGAGCGACACCCGCGCTGAGAACCCTCTGCCCGATTACCTCCGGACCCTCCGGCGGTTGCTCCGACACGACGGGGAGTGCTACCCGGGCCACGGCGACGACCTGTCGCTCCGCGAACGAGTCGGGGAGATTCGCTCGCACCACCGAGAGCGGGCCGGACGGGTCGCAGAGCGCCTCGGCGTGCACGGCGAGGCGACGCCGTGGGAACTCGCGGTCGACCTGTTCGGCGAGATGCGAGGCGTCCACGTCAAGTTCGGCGCCGGGGAGTCGGCCGCGCACCTGAGAGCGCTGGCCGCGGCGGCGGAGTCGCCCGTCTCGCGGGTCGGGTCCGACCCCGAGCGCTACGCGCTCACCGGTCGCTCGGCGGAGGCAGTCCTCGACTCGCTCTTCGAGTGAGCGCGGGTCCGCCCTCGGACGGTCGTCGCGGTCCGGCGCGCGAGGCGCGCTCTCGTTGCCACCGAATCGTCCCGAATTCGCTCGCAGTCGCCCGTTTACAACGTTGTCAACGTCCCGGCGGTCGCAGCGTCGAGAACAATCTCCGGCTCCGACCATTACAGTAGTAGAAGTGGTCGTTTCCCTTCGTGTTCGCCTGCAGGTTATCCCTCGCACGATGGGGGCGGACGTTCATGAATCTTCACCGTCGAGTTCGCAGATGCCGTTAGCAGATTTGTAAACGGCGGATCGAAAACGCGCTCCGTTCGGGGTCGAAGACCGGCGGAGAACGGGAACCGGGGAGCGATTAGGGGCCGGAGTTCGATTCGAGTTTCAGGTCCGAACGCGCCCGCGCGACGCACGTGAGCACGTAGCCTTCCTCCTTCTCGCTGCCGGAGAGGAACATCCCTTCCGTCTGTTCGACGTCGCCGTCGACGACGCGGATAGCGCTACAGACGCCGCAGACGCCCATCCGGCACTGGTAGGGGAGGTCGAGGCCCGCCTCCTCGGCCGCTTCGAGTATCGGTTTGTCCGCCGGCACCTCGATAGTGCGCCCCTCGTTCACGAATTCCACTTCGTACGTTTCTGTCATCAGTCCACCTGTCGCTCGTACACGTGTTCGACCGGAGAGAACCCCATCCGCTCGTACGCTTTCCGCCCCTGGTCGTCGCCCTCGATGACGTCGACGCGGCAGAACGTGACGTCGCGGTCGGACTCCGAGAACCACTCGACGGCCGCCTCCACTAGCGCATCGCCGACGCCCTGGTCGCGATGGGACTCGGCGACGTAGTGGCCGTTGATGTAGCCGTGGTCGGAGAGGCGGAAGATGGGGTGGTCGCCCGTGAGTCGGGCCTCGATGACGCCGACGATGTCGTCCCCGTCGACGGCGATGAACACGGCGCCGTACTTCGAGTCGACGAGTTGGTTCTCGAAGTACTGGAGCCACCGGTCGTCGGCGTCCTCCTTGTGCTGGTATCGCTCGTCGTACTCCGAGAGGTGCTCGGTGAACCCGTGCCAGAGGTCGAGCAGGGCCTGTCCGTCCTCGGTGGTCGCCCGCCGGATTTCAACGTCCATGTCAACTCATGCGGACCCCCGAGCAAAAAGGTGTATCGGAGGGGGGAGAGCGCCGTCCGCCGCTCGAATCTCACACGATGCAAACAATTAATAGGTGTGAACGGCAACGAGAGACACGAGCATGGTGACCGACAAGAAGCTAAAGCAGCAGCTGCAAGACGGGAAGATGATAGAGTCCGAGGAGGAGATGACCGAGGACTACAAGAAGGCGCTGACGCAGACGCTCCTCGTGTCCGGCGACACCGAGTTGATGAGCGCCCCGGCCTACTACGGCCCCTCGTTGAACGCGCCGAGCGTCAACGCGCGCGCCTCTTGCATCAGCGTCATCCAGGACGAACTCGGTCACGGCCACATCGCGTACCGCCTGCTCGAGGACTTGGGATACGACCGCGAGTACCTCATCCACGGGCGCGAACCCCACGAGTTCCGCAACACCTACGGCTTCGACCAGCACCTCGACAACTTCGCGGAACTGGTCACCGCCCACGGTCTGTGGGACCGCGCGGGCATCGCGCTCCTGTCGGACATCCACGAGAACACCTCTTACGCCCCGTGGAAGCGGGCGCTGACGAAAGTGGGGAAAGAAGAGCAGTTCCACCTCCGCCACGGCGAGACGTGGATGCGCCGCCTCTCCAACAAGAACGACAAGACGAAGCAGAAGGTGCAGGACGCCGTCGACTGGATGTTCCCCATCGCCCTCGAGTGGTTCGGACTGCCGGACGACAAGAAGAAGCACGACGACCAACTCGCCTACCGGATCAAGGGCCTGAGCAACGACGAACTCCGCCAGAAGTGGATGGACAGCGCCGTCCCCGTCTGCAACCAGATGGACATCGACGTTCCCGCCCACTACGACGAGGAGGCCGACGAGTACGTCGTCGAGTACGAGATGCCGGCGCACTTCGAGCCCGAAACCAAGACCTGGCACTTCGACGAGAACACCACGTGGGACGACGTCATCGACCGCTGGCGCTCCCGCGGTCCGGCCAACGAGAAGTACGTGAACCTCCTGCAGTCGAACCAACTGGACCCCGTCTCAGCATGAGCATCCAACAACGGACCGACTCCGACGCGGCACCGCTCGGACCGACCGAGGACGCCACTGCCTTCGAGGAGGAGATATGGGCGAACCTCGACGAGATTCCCGACCCGCACATTCCGGTGAGCCTCGTCGAGATGGCGATGATATACGACGTGCACGTCGAACAGAACGCCGGCGGGGCGGACGTGCGCGTCGAGATGACGTTCCCCTGCATGGGCTGTCCGGCCTACGACATGATACTCGACGACGTGCGCGCGTGCCTGCGGACGATGGCGGGCGTCGACGACGTCGACGTCGACGTCGTGTGGAGCCCCGTCTGGGAGAAGAGCATGCTGACGCAGGACGTCCGAGAGAAGATGCGGGAGTCCGGTATCGCGCTATGAAGTACGAGGTGTTCGCTCGCATCAACGCCGGAGACGAACTCATCAACGTCGGCAACGTCGACGCGGAGAACGACCGACTCGCCAAGGTGTACGCCTACCGGACGTTCGACGAGGAGGACTGGGACCGACTCGTCGTCGTCCGCCGCGAGCACATGGTGGAGGCCACCAACGTCGGCCACATGCCGGACACGCCGGGTGATGCCGCGTGAGCGAGTGGTCCGACGAGGCGGTCGACTACGTGCAAGCCGTCGCCGACACGAAACTCGTGCTGTCGCAGCGGTACGCCGAGTGGATGTTCTCGGGGCCGGTGCTCGAAGACGACATCGCGGGCGCGAGCGCCGCGCAGGACGAACTCGGCCACGTCCGCCAACTGTTCCGACTGCTCGGTCAGCAGGGACGCGAGGACGACTGGCTCGAAGGCGACCGGACGCCGGCGGAGTTCGCGAACGCGGCGACGGTCGACGAGAAACCCGGGTCGTGGGTCGACTTCGTCGTGCGCGTCGGTCTGACCGAACGCGCCGCGTGGTACCTCATCGACGCCATCGACCACGAGGACTTCGAGGGCCTCGGCACCCGCATCGGGCAGGACGAGTTCTTCCACTTGGAGTTCCTCGACGGCCGTCTGGAGACGATGGGCGACGAGCGGACGGACGAAGTGAGCGCGGCGCTCGAATCCGCGCTCCCGGAGGTGCTCGCGTTCCTCGGCCCCGCCGCGTACGACGAGGAGGCGGACCCCCTCGTCGCGTCCGGCTTCACCGACCGACCGGCCTCGGCCCTGCGCGCGGCGTTCGTCGGCCGCCTCGAGGAGATACTCGAAGGGACGGCCGTCGACGTCGACGCCCTCGACGTGGACTGGGACGCCCCCTCCCTCGACGAGTGGGACGAGCGCCGACGGCGGACGGGCGACGGCACCGTCTCCGAAGGGGACGTGGAATCGCTCAGCGGCGTCCAGAACGCCGAGTTCAGGATGGACTGACATGTCGGCGACGCACCCCGAGTGCCCGTTCTGCGGGTCGACGGACACCGAACGACACTCGCAGTTCGGCTCGGAAGTCTCGAAGAGCCAGTACTACTGCAACGGCTGTCACACCGTCTTCGAGCGCATCAAGTACGACGGAGAGGTCGCGGACTCGGGCCGGTAACTGCCGAGTTCGAAAGTCGGCATATAGCGGCGTTAGCGGCTGTACTAGCCGTATTCCCGGTTTGCGTGTCGGTAACTATTTATACTGTCCTATGGATGTAGGAGTCGTATGGAGACCTTCGCAGAACTCGAACTAGAGAACTTCGAGACCGAGCAGGACGGACACGTCGGCATCGTGCGTCTGAACAAGCCGCCCGCGAACGCCCACGACGCCGACATGGTGCTGGAGTTCCAGAAGATGGTCGAGACCATCCGCTTCGACGAGACGGTCCGCGCCGCCGTGCTGAGCAGCACCAGTGACAAGTTCTTCTCCTCGGGGTACGATATCCAGGCGCTGCAGGACGAGAGCCCCGAACACATCGGCTACGCGAGTCAGACCAGCAAGGAGTCCATCCTGAAGATGCGCTCGACGGACACCATCTTCATCGCCGCCGTCGACGGCCACTGCATGGGCGGCGGTCTGGAGTTCGCGCTCGCGACGGACATCCGCTACTGCGGCGACGACGACGGCTACAACCTCGGCGTCCCCGAGGTGAAACTCGGCCTCATCCCCGGCGAGGCGGGGACCCAACTCCTGCCCCGCTACGTCGGCCGGTCGAAGGCGCTCAAGATGATGCTCAACGACGAGCGCCTCACGCCGAGCGAGGCGGCGGACGCGGGCATCATCGACGAACTGGTCGAACCCGGCACCTGCGAGGAGGAGGCCATCGAGTTCGCGAAACAGGTCGCGAGCCTTCCGAACAAGGCGGTCGGGCACATCAAAGTCGCCATCAACGAGGGGATGGAGATGTCGCTGTACGACGCGCTGGCGCACGAGCGCGAACTGCAGAACCAGTTGTTCGACACCGAGGGAGCGAAGGAGGGGATCAGCGCGTTCCTCGAGAAGCGCGACCCGGACTTCATCAAGGCCGAACTCGGCGACGACGCCGTCACGAGCGACGACGACTGAACCGGCGACGCTCTCGGAAGGCGAGTCCGACCGTCGGCTTCGACGCCGAATCCGAATCCGAATCCGACTTCGAGTTCCGTTTTTCTTTTTCGCGCGAGAGAAGAGGGTGTGACCGCAGAGGGCGGCGTCTCAGAGGTCGAGCGTCTGGCGGGCGATGGTCGTCCGCTGTATCTCGGAGGTGCCGCCGATGAGGCTGAGGATGCGCGCGTCGCGGTAGTAGCGTTCGAGCGGTAGGTCCGTCCGGTAGCCCTTCCCGCCGTACACCTGCATCGCGTTGCGGGTGACGAACTCGGCCGCCTCGCTCCCGGCGAGTTTGGCGGCGCTCGACAGTCTGGTCTCGCCGTCTCCGTCCGCGATGGCGTAGGCGGACGAGTAGACGGCGTGCCGGGCGGCCGAGAGCTGTTGGTACATATCGGCGACGAGTACCTGCACCGCCTGGTACTCGCCGACTGGCTGTCCCCCCTGCTCTCGGTCGCCGGCGTAGTCGACGGCGGCGTCGAACGCGCCGCGCCCGATGCCGGCGCCGATGGCGCCGATGCCGGTTCGTGCCATGTCGATGGTACCCATGGCGATGCGGAAGCCCTGCCCGACGCTCCCGAGGAGGTCGTCGGCGGGGACCGCCACGTCCTCGAACGTCGAGTCGCCCGTGACGTGCCCGCGCATCCCCATGTACTCGACGCGGTCGAAGGCGAACCCGTCGGTCTCGTCCGCACCGGGGACGAGGAAGACGCTGACGCCGTGGGAGTCGTCGGGTTGCGGGCGCTTGCGGGCGACGACGAGGTGGACGTCCGCGACGCCGGCGTTCGTCCCGAACGCCTTCTCGCCGGAGAGTCGGTAGCCGTCGTCCGTCGCCTCGGCGACCGTCTCCAACTCGGAGGGGGAACTTCCGGCGCCGGGTTCGGTCAGGAGCATCGCGCCGACGGCCTCCCCGTTCGCCATCGGTTCGAGGTATCGCTCCTTCTGCTCCTCGGTCCCGAACCGGGCGATGGGGAGGGCCGCGAACGTGTGCCCCTGAATCGTCTCGGCGACGGCGCCGCTCTCGGCCGCGATGCGCTCGACCGCCAAGCAGTAGCCGAGGAAGTCCGAGGAGAGGTCGCCGTAGCCGTCGGGGAGGAGGAGTCCGAGCAGACCGCGTTCGCCCGCCGCCTCGACGACGTCGCGCGGGAACTCGTCGGTCTCCTCTATCTCCTCCGCTCGGGGCGCGACGACCTCTTCGACGAACGCGTCCGCCCTGTCGCGGACGGTCCGGTGGCTCTCCGACAGCGCTGCCTCGATGAGATGCATACGACCACCGAGTCGGCGTGTGACCCCATAAACGTACGTGCCGGCCGAGGCGCCGGAGAGACGGTGTAATCG
The DNA here is from genome assembly GCF_031624635.1 of Halogeometricum sp. S3BR5-2. Taxonomy (NCBI): domain Archaea; kingdom Methanobacteriati; phylum Methanobacteriota; class Halobacteria; order Halobacteriales; family Haloferacaceae; genus Halogeometricum; species Halogeometricum luteum. The sequence continues at coordinate 128,345 of NZ_JAMQOQ010000004.1, forward strand.
GTATCGGCCGAAGCGCATACCGCGAACACGTCCGCGGTCTGCTGCTCTTCACTACCACACAGTTCGATTCTAATCCCGAATGCCCGAATCGAGGTACTTCTCGCGGAGGATGTACTTATAGAACTCTTTTCCGATGTTGTACCCGCGGTATCGATCTAATCAGCTCGAAAAATAAGTCCAAACTCGCTCATCGATGGGGAACGTCGAGAGGCCGTTGAAACTACGATATCGCCGCGTGGACGGACTGCGAGTACGTTCGTCCGACCTGCTTCGCGACCGAGAGCCAGTCGGTATCGACCCACACTTCCACCACTTTCCCGCCTCGGTGTCTGTGCCGCCCGGTGCCGCGGAACGAAACCGGCGACGCGTTCGGACCGAGTCCGGGTATCGCGGGGGTGCCGGAGAACACCCACGAGGCGTAGACGAACTCGTCGTCCGCGTGCATCTCTTCGAGTTCGATTCGGCAGTCGGGGAACACCCGCTGAAACAGTTCGACCGTTCGGCGGTACTGCGACCGCGTGACCGTTCGGTCGCCCGGAAACCCGTGTCCTCGGAAGTCGAGCGAGTAGATGTCCCGGATGGCGTCCATGTCGCGTTGCTTCCACACCCGCGTGAAATCCTGGCGACTGACCTGCATCCGTTCGCGCTTGGAGGGACCCATGCTCAGTAGTATCGGATCGGTGTCATAGCTGCTCGCCCTATTCGCAGGTCCTGACTGTCGATTCGCTCGCGGTGGAAACGACATTCGGGATGCAGTCGGGGAAACGGTGGTCGCCGGGACGGGAGAGAGAAAACACCGGGACCGCGGTCGAATCGGGCGAATGCTTTATATTCTAGCCACGGAGACAGTCACCGACCGGAAGACGATAGATGTGGCAACAGACTCCCTACGCGTATCCGACCCTGCTCGCAGCGCTCCTCTCGGTCTTTCTCGGGGTCTACGCGCTCTCGTATCGGAGTCGGAACGGTCGGACGCCCGTTCTGACGGCGTTCATCTGCGCCGCCGCGGCGCTCTCGCTTTGGTCGGGCTTCTCGGCCGTCAAACTCCTCAGCACCGACCCCGCGGTGAAACTGCTCGCCTACCGTCTGCTCTACGTGGGCGCGGCGCCCATCGGCGCGTTCAGCCTCCTGTTCGCGCTGTCGTACACCGACCGCGACGAGTGGCTACGGCCGCCGGCCGTCGCGGCGATGCTGAGCGTCCCGGCGCTCTACGTGGGTCTCGTGTTCGCGAACCCCGCCGGCCTCGCGATAGAGGGCACGCGCCTCGTCGAGACGGGCGGACTCCTCGTCCTCCGGGTCGACGTGGGCCCCGCGCACGTGCTGTTGCAACTGCTCTACAACGCCGCGCTCTCGCTCGTCGCGCTCGCTATCGTCGGCGTCGAGGCGTTCCGACTCGGCCGCGAGTACGTCCCGCAGGCGTCGCTCCTCGGTCTGGGTATCGGCGCTCCGCTCTTGGTGGTGGGCGCGACGTACGCGGGAATCCCGCCGTTCACCGCGGATCACGTCAACTTCGTCCCGGCGTCCACGGCGGTGACGGCCGCGGCGCTCGGCGTCGCGCTGTTCCGATACCGGCTGTTGGACCTCCCGCCCATCGCCTACACGACGGCGCTCGAAGCGTCGCCCGACGGCGTCCTCGTCGTCGACGGAACCGGACGGGTCGTCCACGCGAACGACCCCGGCGAGCGGTTCTTCGCCGCGGGCGGGGGCGCGGTCGGCGACGCTTTCGAGGCGGGCTTTCCGGAGGTAGACCTCGAAAAGCCGGAGACGGACACCGTCCGAGTCGGAGGCGAGAGCGGCGACGGAAGTGACGGGAGCGACGTGCGGTTTCTGAGCGTCCGGACGCAGACGCTCGACCGGCGCGGACAGCACGTCGGCTGGGTGGTCGTCCTGCGCGACGTGACCGCTCTCCAAGAGCGGAAACACGCCATCGAAGAACAGAACGAGCGGCTCAGGCTCCTGAATCAGATCGTCCGACACGACATCCGAAACGACATGTCGGTCGTCCTCGGCAACGCGCACCTCCTCGAATCGCTCGTCGACGGCGAGGAGGCCCGGACTCGGCTCGAAACCATCGTCCGGAACGGCGAGCACGCCGTCGAACTCACCGAGACGATGCGCGGACTGATGCAGACGATGCTCGACGACGCGTCGGACCTCGAAGCGGTGTCGCTCCGGGAGGTTCTGAGGCGCGAGGTCGACTCCGCGCGGGCGGGCGACGACGACTGCGCGCTGCGCGTCTCGGAGGACCTCCCCGACGTGCAGGTCCTCGCCGACGAGGCGCTGGGGACGGTGTTCCGGAACCTGCTCACGAACGGGATTCGACACAGCGACGCCGAGCGGCCGAGCGTGACGGTGTCCGCGAGCGACGAGGGGGACGCCGTCGTCGTCGCCGTCGCGGACGACGGACCCGGGATACCCCCCGAACGTCGCGAGGAGATATTCGGCCGCGGCAGCAAGGGGCTCGAAAGCCCGGGAACGGGCATCGGACTCTACCTCGTCGAGACGCTCGTGAGCGGGTACGGCGGCGAGGTTTGGGTCGAGGACAACGACCCCCGAGGGTCGGTCTTCCTCGTCCGTCTACCGAAAGCGCCGTCGGAGTAGTGCGAGGCCCTCCGCGCGGGTCTCGCGACGGGAGTGGTGACACGCTCCGCTCCCGACGGCGTCGGCAGTCGAGGCCGGCGACCGGAAGCCGAGCGACCGGACGACTACCGCGTCACCGACTGACGGCGATTCGCACGAGATTTCCCCCGACGGCCGCGAACGCCCCGACCTGAAGCAACCCGATCAGGAGCGCGTCCGCGGACCCCGGCGACCAACCGCACGCGACGGCGCCGAGGAGCGCACACGCGGTTATCAGTCCGAGCACCCCGTCCACCTGGTCAGACATACTCGACGTTCTTCGAGTGGTTACTTATAGTTTTACACGATTTAAGTGATTAGATATAGAATTAACGTTCGATGAGTAATATATAAGACATGACTCGGAGAAGCCGGTTCGTGGCAGTGAGCGCCCGTTATCACTTCGTATCGGCCGGAAACGGAGTGAGTCCCCTCGTCACGGGTGCGTATTATGTCTCCCATGAGACTCATCAGTTCGGCAAAAAGTGGTATCAGTAACCACAGAATAGGAGTCGATGTACATGGCAGTCCGAAACTCGAGCGGGGACGTCCCCGACTGGCGGATCAGAACGTGCTCCGACTGCGGCGGCGAACGAGAGCACGAGGTGACGGTCAGGTTCCGGACGGACGCGACCCGGGAGGCGATACAGCCGCAGAACGAGGTGTTCGCGCGCCAACCGTACCGGCTGCTGGAGTGTCTCTACTGCGGGGCGTCGCGGAGCGAACGGGTCGTCTGAGACGACGAGACGAGCGCGTGAGGGGGACGAGGTGCGAACCGGGAAAGGCAGAATCCCCCTCGTCTCCGACGATGGGTCCGCCGGGGTATGTTTCTTCTCGCTATGTGGATACGGGGCACGGAGCCGAAGCGGTTCCGTACCGCGATTCGAGTGACCGGCTACGCGTCGTCGAGTTCCCCGAACCGTTCGGGCGGGCGGCGGTGACCGGACGAGCGCTCGAACCCGTATCCGAGTTCGAGGAGGCGCGGTTCTGCGAACCGGCGTCCGAGGAGTTCGACGCCCACGGGAAGACCCTCGTCCGTGAATCCGGCCGGGAGGACGACGGCGGGGAGTCCCGTGTGCGCCGACAGTTCGCAGTTCATCTCGGAGAACGGTTGGTGCTCGGGTATCTCGACCGGCGGGACCGTCGACGGAGGGTAGAGGAGGGCGTCGAGGTCGTCCTCCACCATCCGCGCGAGAACGGTCTCCGCGAGTCGGTCGCGGCGTCGAAGTCGCCGCAGATACCCTGCATCCCCCTCCAGCGAGTCGGCGTCGACGTCGAAGATTCCGGCCCCCTCGAAGCGCGATTCGATGGAGGGCGCTATCGTCCCCGTCTCGTACACCTCGGCCAGCGACCCGTGCGGCGCCGCGTCGCCGAGGCGCGCGAGGTAGCGGTCGAAGTCGCGTGCGAACTCGTACTGGAGCACGCGGGCGCTCCCGAGCAGGTCGACGTCGACGACGTCGACGGGGTCGAGTACCGTCGCGCCGGCCGCCTCCATCTCCTCGATTGCCTCCTCGACGACAGCGGTCACGGCCGCGGCGTCCGCCTCGTCGACGGGGAGGTCCTCGGAATCCCCCTGTAGACCGAGGAACTGGCGGGCGACACCGATTCGCGCGCCGTCGAGGCCGTCGGGGTCCAGGTGCGAGGCGTAACCGTCGTCGGGGACGGCGTCGGCGCCGGTGGCCGTCACCGGGTCCTCGGGGTCGTAGCCGGCCATCGCGTCCAGCAGTCGGGCCGCGTCGGCGACGGTTCTGGTGACGGGACCCGCGGTGTCCTGCGTCTCGCTCAGAGGGACGATTCCCGTTCGACTCACCAGTCCCCGCGTCGGCCGAAGTCCTACGAGGTTGTTGAACGCGGGCGGGGACCGAACGGACGAGCAGGTGTCGGAACCCGTGCCGACGGTCGCCAGGTTCGCCGCGACGGCGGCCGCGGTGCCGCCGCTGGACCCCGAGGGCCGCCGGTTCAGGTCGTAGGCGTTCCGAGTCGCGCCGCCGAGCGAGCTTATCGTGTCAACCCCGAACGAGAGCTCCTGGAGGTTCGCTTTCCCGACGACCACGGCGCCGGCGTCCCGGAGTCGCTCGACGACGAAGGCGTCCCGCGGCGGGACGGAGTCGGCGAGGGCGACGGACCCGGCCGTTGTCGGCATGTCGTGGGTGTCCTGGTTGTCCTTCAGGAGCGTCGGGACGCCGTGAAGCGGACCGACGAACCCTTCCTCCGCGTACCGAGCGTCGAGGTCTCGGGCGCGTTCGCGCGCCCCGTCGTTCAGCGTGAGAATCGCGTTCAGGTCGTCGTCGTACGCGTCGATACGCGCCAGGTAGCGGTCGAGAAGCGCCTCGGCGGTGACGCGCCCGTCCGCGATGGCGGTGCGGACGTCCGCGATGGTGGTCTCGGGGAGGTCGAAGGCGTCGGCGGGTGGCGTGGACATCGTCTCGGGTCTCTCCTGTCGAACGATTCCGGACCACGAGCGTAAGTTTTCGCCTTTCCGAAGTCCCGCCTTCAGAGTTCGTATCGAGCTATTTCGCCGTCAATTTCGACGTGGTAGTCGCACACGGTGGTTCGGTGACCTATCCGGGTTCAGATTGTGTAGTGTATAGCCCAAATCCGATTTTTGTTTGCACATCAGACCGATTGTAACTCGTTTGAGTATTTTTCGACCTCGAAGTGCTCATTTCGAGGTCGGAGAGCCCGGTCAGAATCCGGTCGTGCCGTCGAGCAGGTGTTCTTCGACGACCGATTCGTCGAGTTCGATACCCAGACCGGGCTCCTCGGGGACATCGATGTGACCATCCTGAATGAGGGGTTCCTCGCGCGCGAGCATGTCGTCCCACCAGTCGACTTCGAGGGCGTGGTACTCCAGAAGGTCGAAGTTCGGCGTCGCCGCCCCGAGGTGGACGCAGGCCATCGTCCCGACGGGGCTACAGACGTTGTGCGGCGACATCGGCATGTAGTTCTCTTCGGCCCGGTCCGCGACGCGCATCGTCTCGGCGAGACCGCCCACCGTCGTCGGGTCGGGAGTGATGACGTCGACGCCGTGTTCGTAGACGAGTTCGGAGAGTTCGAAGACGCGGAAGCGGTTCTCGCCGGTGGCGACGGGCGTCCGCGTCGCCTTCGTCACCTCCTTTTGGGCATCCATGTTCTCCGGCGGAACGAGGTCTTCGAGCCACATCAGTTTGTACTCCTCCAGTTCGTGCGCGAGGCGTTTCGCGCTCTCGACGGAGTAGTCCCAGTGGCAGTCGAACGCGAGGTCGACGTCGTACCCGATTTCGTCTCGCACCGCCTCGACGATTTCGCGCTTCTCCCGGATGGCCCGGTTGGAGAGGCGGCCGTTGTACGGGTCGGGGTCGTTGTCAGCGGGCAGGTCGAGGTCGAACTTCAGCGCCGTAAACCCCATGTCGGTGACGCGGGCGGCCTCGGCGGCGTACGCTTCGGGCGAGTACGCCTCGGCGCCGGCGTAGGCCGTCGCGCCGTCCTCGACGGCGTAGGCCTCCCCGGCGTGACAGTCGCAGTAGAGGCGCACCTCGTCGCGGTACTTCGACCCTAAGAGTTGGTAGACCGGGAGGTCGAGAATCTTCCCGGCGACGTCCCAGAGGGCGACCTCGATGCCCGAGGCGGCCGTGACGACCTTACCGGTGGTCCCGCCGTGCCCGGACATCTCCTGGAAGATGTACCGGACGAGACGCTCCACGTCGAGGGGGTTCTCCCCGAGCAGGAACCGCTTCGTGTACTCGACGAGTTCCGGGACGCCCCCGCCGCGGTAGGACTCCCCGATGCCGGTGACGCCGGCGTCCGTCTCGACCTTGATGAGGTTCCACTCGAAGTTCCCTTCGACCACACAGGTCTTGATGTCGGTTATCTCCACGTCGCGGTCCGGGTCTCGGGTCGTTATCTGGTCTGAGTAGTCTCTCATTGTCTGAATTCTTCGAGCGCGTCTTTATCGAGCGGTACGCCGTGACCGGGTCTGTCGGGGAGCGGAATCCTGCCGTCGTCGTCCGGTTCGAGGGGGTCCGCCACCACGTCATCGAACACCTTCACGTCCATGTCGCGGTAGAAGTACTCCACCCAGAGGCCGTTCTCGATGGCTCCTAACAGCGACGCGTGGAGGTTCCAGTTGTAGTGGGGCGCGATGGGCACGTCGTACGCCGCCGCGTAGTTGGCGATGCGAAGCCACTCCGTGATGCCGCCGCACACCGTCGCGTCGGGCTGGAGGATGCCCGCCGCGCCCGTATCGCGGAGGCGAGCGAAGTTCTGCCGCGTGCCTTCGAGTTCGCCGGTGGCGACGGGGTAGTCGATGGCGTCGTTCACCGCCGCCATCGTCTCCACCTTCTCGACCATCGCCGGTTCCTCCATGAAGTACGGGTCGTAGGGTTCGAAGGCGCGGCAGGCCCGAATCGCCTCCGGCGGAGAGGACCAGACGCCGTTGGCGTCCAGGAGGAGCGTCCGGTCCGGGCCGATTTCGTCGCGGACGGCCGCCACGCGGTCGACCTCCTCGCTCACCGTCCGGCGTCCGACCTTCATCTTGACCACGTCGTGGCCCTCGTCGAGGTACCGCCGCATCTCCTCGCGCAGACCCTCGTGACCCTTGTCGTCGCGGTAGTAGCCGCCGCTGGCGTACGAGGGGACGCTGTCGGCGTACCCGCCGAGCAGTTTGTACAGCGGTTCGCCGGCCGCCTTCGCCTTCAGGTCCCACAGCGCGATGTCGACCGTCGAGATGGCGCGGAGCAGCAGGCCCGCCCGTCCGATCTGTACGGTCCCCTCGTACATCTCGTGCCACAGGCGTTCGGTGTCGCGGGGGTCCTCGCCGACGAGCATCGGTTCGAGGAGCGACTCGACCGCCTCCGAGATGAGTCCGGCGCCCTCGTACCCCAGCGAGTACCCCACACCCTCGCGCCCGTCCGCCGTTCGGACGTACGTTATCGCGTGGTCGCGGAACGTGAGCGTCCGGTTGGAGAACGACACCGGCGAGGAGAGCGGTATCTCTATCGGAAACGACTCCACTGCTTCGATTTCCATACGACAGCGCCGCGGCACACGGAGTAATAAGCCCCCGTCTCGACAATACTTACCACAGGATTATTCGTGTCCCTCCGCGAAGCACCGCCCGGATGAACATCAACGTCCCGACGCGCGGCGACGTCGACCACTTGATAGACCCGCAACCGCTCCCGCCGTTCGCTCGGGTCCGGTACGAGCCGTCGGTCGAGACTGTCGCCGACCCGTCCGACGCGGCGCGGGCGGAACTGGGCGGTCTCCCTCTCGACGGACTGGACGAGGGCGCCACCGTCGCCGTCGGCGTCGGGAGCCGCGGGATTCACGCCATCAACGAGGTCGCGGCGTCGGTGGTCGCCGCACTCCGGGAACGCGGGTTCGACCCCGTCGTCGTGCCCGCGATGGGGAGCCACGGCGGGGCGACCGCCGAGGGACAGCGGGAGGTGCTGGAGTCGCTGGGCGTCACCGAGGACCGGACGGGCGCGCCGATAGACGCGCGGATGGAGGCCGAGGAACTCGGCGCGGTGACGGTCGGCGGCACGGAGATGTCGGTGTACTTCTCGGCCGCGGCGCTGGCGGCCGACGCGGTCCTCGTCGTCAATCGCGTCAAGGCCCACACGAACTTCTCGGGACCCGTAGAGAGCGGGCTCACGAAGATGAGCGTCGTCGGACTGGGCAAACAGCGCGGCGCGAAGTCGTTCCACTCGACGGCCATCGCCGAGGGCTACGTCGAGACGCTCCGGGCCGCCCTCTCGGTCGTCGAGTCGGAGACGCCGCTCGTGGGGGGAATCGCGCTCGTGGAGAACTTCGAGGAGCGAATCGCCCGCGTCGAGTCGATTCCGGCGGGGTCGTTCCTCGACCGCGAACCCGAACTGTTGAGGCTGGCCGACGAGGAGATGCCGACGCTGCCGGTCGAGGAGGTGGACCTCCTCGTCGTCGACGAACTCGGCAAGGAGGTGTCCGGCGCCGGGATGGACACCAACGTCATCGGTCGCTACCGCGTTCTCAACCGCGACGAACCCGAGACACCCGATATCAAGCTTATCTACGCCCGCGGCCTCACCGAGGCGACGAAGGGGAACGGGAACGGCATCGGCCTCGCGGACCTCACCCGGCGGGCCGCGCTCGACCGACTGGACCTGCGCAAGACGTACGCGAACGCCCTCACCAGCGGGTCGCTCGCGAAGGCGAATCTCCCGGTGGTGGCGCCGGACGACGAGTTCGCCCTGCGGACGGCGCTGGCGGCGCTGGGCGGCTACGACCCCGAGACCGTGCGAATTCTCTGGATACGGAACACGCAGGACCTCGGGGAGATGTGGGTCTCGGAGGCCGTCGTCGCGGACCTCCCCGACGCCGCGCGGGTCGTCGGGCGCGGGTCGCTCGGCTTCGACGACGGGACGGCGGTCTTCTCCGAGTCGTAAGGCCCCGAAGACGCCGGGACGGAAACCGTTTTGCCCATGGACTTTGATGCGGTATCACATGGACCTACAGATAGACGGTAACGCGGCGCTCGTGACGGCGTCGTCCAGCGGACTCGGCAAGGCGTCGGCGAAAGCGCTCGCCCGCGAGGGCGTCGACGTCGTCATCAACGGCCGCGACGAGGACCGACTCGACGAGGCGCGCGAGGAGATAGCCGAAGTGGCCGAGGGCGAGGTGGTCGCGCAGGCCGGCGACCTGACCGACGCCGACGACGTGACGACCCTCGTGGAGACGACCGTCGAGGAGTTCGGCCGCCTCGACCACCTCGTGACCAGCGCCGGCGGCCCGCCGTCCGGCGGGTTCCTCGACACCGACGACGAGGACTGGCAGGAGGCGTACGACCTCCTCGTGATGAGCGTCGTCAGACTCGCCCGCGAGGCCGAACCGCACCTCCGCGAGGGCGACGGCGGCACCATCGTCACCATCACCTCCCGGAGCGTCAAGGAGGCGCTGGACAACCTCGTCCTCTCGAACTCGGTCCGGATGGGCGTTATCGGACTGGAGAAGACGCTCTCGAAGGAGTTCGCACCGGAGATACGGGCCAACGCCGTCCTCCCCGGCCCGCACGAGACGTCTCGGATTCAGGACCTCGTGAACGCCGCCGTCGACCGCGGCGACTACGACTCCTACGAGGAGGGACTGGAGGGGTGGGCCGGCAACCCCTTGGAGCGCATCGGCGACCCGATGGAACTCGGGAACACCGTCGCGTTCCTCTCCTCGCCGAAATCCGGCTTCGTCAACGGCACGGCTCTGCCCATCGACGGCGGGTCCACGGGGGCGAACCTGTGAAGCCCGTTCCGTTCGACGACGCCGAGACGTACGAACCCGAGGAGGGCTGGCGGCGCGTCTCGATGGCGGGCAGCGACCGGTTCTCCTTCGAGTGGTTCGAGAAGCCGCCGGGCCACAGTTCGCCGATGCACGACCACGAGAACGAGCAGGTGTGCCTCTGCCTCGAGGGCGAACTCACCGTGGTCACCGAGGACGACGAGGTGACCCTCGAACCGAACGACTCGGTGCTGCTCGAATCGAACGAGACCCACCGGGTCGAGAACGAGGGGGAGGAGACGGCGGTCGGACTGGACGTGTTCGCGCCGGGTCGCTCGTTCGACTTCTGGACGGACCGCGAGGAGTGAGATGAAGTACCTCGCGCGCACGGCGACCGGTCGGCCGCTCCTCGGCGACGACGAGGGGTTCGTCCCGCTCGAATCGGTCGAACCCGACCTCGGAAGCGTCCGCGAGGCGCTCCCGCGGGCCGCGGCGGGGACGCTCGGCGACGTCGACGACGCCCCCGCGGCGCGGGTCCCGGCCGAAGGCCACGCCTTCGGTCCGCCGCTGGAGCGGTTCGGAAAGCTCTGGGGAATCGGCCTGAACTACGAGGAGCACGCGGGCGACTTGGACGAACAGCGCCCGGAGGAGCCGGCGAGTTTCATGAAACCCTCGTCGGCGCTCGTCGGTCCCGGCGGTCCTATCCGCCTGCCGCCCACCTCCCAGAGCGAACGCGTGACGGCGGAGGCCGAACTGGCCGTCGTGATGGGCCGGCAGTGCCGGAACGTCGAGGAGGCCGACGTCCACGACGTCGTCGCCGGCTACCTCCCCGTCATCGACATGACCGCCGAGGACGTCCTCCAGCGCAACCCCCGGTTTCTCACCCGCGCGAAGAGCTACGACACGTTCCTCGTCGTCGGCGCGATGCTCGCCGTCCCCGAGGAACCGCCGGACCTCGACGACCTGACCGTCCGGACGGAGGTCAACGGAACCGTGGAGTCGGAAAACGAGATACGGAACATGCTATTCCCGCCCGCGGAACTCGTCTCCTTCCACTCGGAGGTGGCGACGCTCGAACCGGGCGACCTGTTCAGCACCGGGACGCCAGGTGCGGCGCCCATCCACCCCGGCGACCGAGTGCGGACGACCGTCGAGTCTATCGGGTCCGTCGAGGCGCCGGTGACGCGCTGAGGCGCCGCCGGCGGATTTCGTCCCGACGGCGGGCGAGTCGAGGTTAGACCGAAGGCGAGTCGCCGACGCGGAGTCGGGAGATATCGAGAAAACGACATTCATAACGATTGTCTGTGTTCTAAATAGATAGATTGTTAAGTACGCCCGTTTTTTGTCACCAATGGACATGCGCGAAGAGAGTATGCAGCGGCGCAAGTTCTTGTATGGTGCGGCAACGGCGGGTACAATGGGCCTCGCCGGGTGCAGTGGTGGCGGCGGTGGCGGCGGCGGAGGAGGCGGGGGCGGCGGAGGAGACGGAACCGACGGCAGCGGAAGCGGCAGTGGCGGTGGCGACGGTGGCGGAAGCGGCGATATGACGCTTCGAGTCGGAACGTCCGCCGGCGGGACCCAAGACGTCGGGCTCGCCGTCGAACGCGCCGTCAGTCAAGAGAGCGACAACCTCGACTACTCGACCATCGAGAGCCCCGGCTACATCGGGACCATCTACCGGATGGCACAAGACCAGTTCAACGCCGGCATCACCGACAACAACTCCCTGAACAAGGCGCTCGACGGCCGCGGTCGCTTCTCCGAGCAGTCGGTGTCCCGCATCCCCCAGTACGGGTTCGGCGCGTTCCCGTACAGCATCTACATCGTCGCCCGCGACGGCACGGACATCGAGACGTTCGCCGACCTGGCGGGGAAGAACGTCTACCCCGCCGAGCCGGGCTACTCGACGCGCGCGACGACGCTCGACGTCTGGTCGCAGGACCCGACCGCTGACGTCCACGACCAGATGAACATCCAGAACATGGGCGTCGGTGACGCGCCCGGTGCGATGGAGGAGGGGAGCATCGACGCGTCCATCGCGTACGGTTCGCCGGGCGTCCGGTACACCGGCTTCGTGCAGGAGATGGCATCCCGCGTCGACCTCCACTACGTCGAACCGACGGACGCGCTCATCGAGTCCGCGGAGTCGTACTCCGGGGCGGGGACGACCCGAACGCCCTACAGCGAGTGGCAGATCGCGGACGCCGACATCGGTACCGACGAGGTGTTCACCTGGGACCTCGAGGTCAACTACACCTTCAACCCCAGCGCGAATCCCGACGCCGTCTACGAACTCTGTCGCGTCGTCCACGAGCACAACGACGTCGTCAACAACGGCGAAGAGCAGTTCAACGACTACGACGCCGCCGGGGAGATGCTCGGATACGCGCAGGAGCGCATTCCGGTCCACCCGGGCGCGGTGCAGTACTACAAGGAGAACGACGCCTGGGACGACAGCCTCCAAGAGGGCGACACCGCGTAATCCCTCCGCGGCGCCGTCCCAGTTCGCGACGAAGCCAACCAAGATTCTACTACACACAAACCACACCAACACATGGACACACAATCCGAACGAGAGACCGGCGCCACAGGGTGGCTACGGGGCCTCGACATCGGCGTCACGGTCGTAGCCGCCCTGTTTTGGTGCGTCGTCCTCTGGTGGGCCTACACGCAAACGTGGTCGACTGTCAGATACGCCGTCCTGTTCGTCGGCGGCATCATGACGGTGTACGCCCTGAACGAGACGCGCGAATCGCTCGAAGAAGGCAGCCGGGTAGACGCTCTGGTGTTGCTGCCGTCGGCCGGCGTGCTCATCACGGCGTCGTTTTACTTCTTCCTGAACTTCGAGACGGTGTACCTCCTGCGGCAGGGGTTCGCCACCGAGCACGAGTACATGCTCGCGAGACTCGTCATCATCTCGCTGCTGTACCTCACGTGGCGCGAGTTCGGGAACCTGTTCCTCGGACTCGTCATCGGCGTGATGCTGTACGCGATGTTCGGCGACGCCGTCCCCGGCGTCCTCGGACACGCGGGGATGTCTCAGCTGACACTCCTCCAGGCGACGGTCACGGACCTGTACGGGTTCTACGGCTCGCTCACGCAGCTGACGGCGTCGTGGATCGCGCCGTTCCTCCTGTACGCGGGGCTGCTGTTCGCGTACGGGGCGTTCGACCTGATTCTCCGACTCGCCATCGTCGCCGCCGGACGCATCCGGTCGGGCGTGGCGCAGACGGCCGTGCTCTCCTCGGCCGTCATCGGCTCCATCAACGGCTCGTACACGGCGAACGCCGCCATGACGGGGTCGTTCACGATTCCGACGATGAGGGAGAGCGGGATGTCCGGCCACCGCGCGGCCGGCATCGAAGCCGTCGCCTCGACCGCCGGGCAGGTGCTCCCGCCGGTCATGGGCGCCTCCGCGTTCGTGATGGCGTCGTACCTCGGCGTCGCGTACCTCAACATCGTCGTCGCGGGGTTGCTCCCCGCGGCGATTCTGGTCGCCTCCATCGCCATCGCGGTCCACTACACCGCGATCAGCGACACCAGCGACCAGGACATGGAGTTCTCGGAGTTCTTCGACGACCCGCTCTCGCGTAATCAAAAGATCGCCGAGGCGCTCCGGTTCGGCATCCCGTTCGGCGTCCTGATCTACTACCTCGGCTTCGCCCAGTTCACGGTGATGACGTCCGCGATGTACACCGTGTTCGCGATGGTTCTCACCGGCGTCCTGATGCCGCCGCTCCAGCGACTCGTCGACTCCTCCGAGACCTCGCCGGGTTCGGAGTTCGTCGCGCAGGTCAAGAACACGATTCACGGCTTCCGCCGGGGCGCCATCATCCTCGCGCCCATCGCCATCATCCTGGTGGTCATCAGCGGCGTCGTGAACCTGTTCTCGACGACCGGCGTCCCCGCGAAAATCGCGCTGTTGATGATCAACCTCTCCGGCGGCATCCTGCTGTTCGCGGTGCTTCTCGGCATGGCCGTCGCCATCGTGATGGGCGTCGGGATGCCGACGGTGGCCGCCTACGTCATCGTGGCCATCCTCATCGTGCCGACGTTCGTCTCCGAGTTCGGCATCGCGGAGATCACGGCCCACTACACGATGTTCTACGCCGCCATCTTGGCGGGTATCACACCGCCGGTGGCGACTGCGGCCGTCGTCGCCGCCGGCATCGCGGAGGCGAACTTCTGGCGGACCTGCGGCGCGGCGCTGAAAATCGCCGCGCCGCTGTTCGTCCTCCCCGTCGCGTTCGTCTACAACCCCGAACTGATCACGATGTCACCTGGGCTCAACACGCTCTTCGTCGGCCTCATGGTGATGTTGGGCGCCATCTCCATCATCTACGGTCTGAACTACCCGTTCGAGTTGTCGCTCGGGAACCTGCTTCTCGCCCGAACCGCGCTCGCGGTTCTCGGCGTCCTCATCATGACGTACCCGATGGCGCTCGCGAAACTCGCGGGTATCGCCGTCTTCGTCGCCGTCTTCGTCGCCGAGAAGGTGATGGTCCGCGACCTCAGCCTGCCGTTCAGCAAGGAGATGAAACAATGAGTCCGAGCAGGGAAGCCCCCGAAGACAAGGTCGAAACGTCCGACGTCGGCGGTCTCGGAGAGATCATTCCGGACCCCCTGTTACCGGTCTGGCGACGGGTCGAGCGGGTACAGTCGTTCCGAGAAGCCCACGGCAACACCTACGTCACGGCGCTGGAGGCTCTGACGGCCGTCGCGCTGGCCGTCGGCTACGTCTGGTGGGTGTACCTCTACTTCTACGGCGGCGCCGTCAGCCTGTAGGCGCCGTTCTGCGGGCTGTTCTTCCGCGCTACTCGTGCCACTCGGCCGCGCGCCGAACGTCGTGCGGGATGTGGGCGTCCTGTTCGCAGACGTCGTCGAGGTAGTCCCGCAGGTCCGGCGCGAACGCCGGGTGCGCGCAGTGCTCGATTATCACCTCGGCGCGTTCGACCGGCGCGAGTCCGCGTACGTCGGCGACGCCCCGTTCGGTGACGAAGACGTCGATATCGTGTTCGGTGTGGTCGACGTGGAACGCCATCGGCACCACGCGCGAGAGGTCGCCGCCCTTCGCCGTCGAGGGGAGCGCGCAGACGGTGACGAGCGAGTTGCGGTTGAAGTCGGCGGAGCCGCCGACGCCGTTTATCATCCGCGTGCCGTTCACGTGCGTCGAGTTGACGTTGCCGTAGATGTCGAACTCGATGGCGCTGTTGACGCCGACGACGCCGAACTGGTTGATGAGCCCCGGATGGTTCGCCACGTCCGCCGGCCGGAGAACGACGTCCTCGGCGTAGCGCTCGACGTTCTCGAACAGCCGCGTCTGTCCCTCCTCGGTGAGCGCCATCGACGTGGCGCTCGCGCACCTGAGTCGGCCGGCGTCGAGCATGTCGAGCAGGCCGTCCTGGATGAGTTCGCCGAAGTAGACGACGTCGCGGTCCCCGAAGTCGAGTTCCTTCAGTTCGCCCATGAGCGCGTTGCCGAGCGACCCGACGCCGAACTGGAGGTGAATCGCGTCGTCGAACACCGGCGAGCGCTCCATCTCCGCCGACAGGAACGACCCGAGGTTGGCCGCGATGGCCAGGTCGTCGTCCGTCGGGTCGCGGAAGGAGTACGTCGAGTCGGCGGTGTCCGTCTCGACGACGCCGAGCAGTTTCTCGGGGTCGAACCGACAGTGGCTGGTCCCGATGCGTTCGCCCGGTTCGGAGAGCGGCACGGGCTCTCGGTTCGGGGGGCTTTCGGGGCGGTAGATGTCGTGGAGCGCCTGCAGTTCGAGCGGTTGCGCCCGGTTCAGTTCGACGAGGAGGGCGTCGGCCGCCTCGACGAAGGCCGGGACCTGCCCGAGCGAAGTCGAGGGGACGAACCAGTCCTCGCCGACGGCGACGGCCTCGACGACGGCCACGTCGGGGTCGACCAACCCGCCGTACTGCACCTCGTCCCCGATTGACGACGCGTTCCGGTCGCTGAACGCTATCTCCCGCGCGTTCGTCGCCTCGCGGGCCGTGCTGGAGAACTGATAGGAGAACCGGCGGGCGACGGCGCCCGACTCGACGAGTTCGACGTCTATCTCCTCGCCGACGTTCCCGCTGTGAACCAGCGTGAGTTCCAGGTCGCGGTCGTCCTCGGCCAACGCGAGCGGTATCGCCTTCGGGTAGCCGACGCTCCCGAAGCCGCTGGTGAGCACCGTCGCGTCCGTCGGAATGTGCGCCGCGGCGTCGGCCGCGTCGACGACCGGGAGGTCGCCGCCGAGTCGGCGTTCGACCGGTCCGGCCGGCGCCGATGTCTCGCCCGTCATGGGCGAGTCTCCTCGGCATTCCGGCGGGAGGAAGCGAGCGCCCGCGCGTCGGTTCTATCGCCGGTAACGGCCGTCGCGCCGTCGTCCGTCGGGTGAGACATGGTCGCAGTTCCGTATCTGAGACAATAAATCGTTGGGATGCGTTCGTCGGGGTTCGGGGTTCGTCGAGGAGGCGACGGCGCGGGCCGCGGTTATATGTGGGGGCGGGTCGATAGCCGTCGTATGAAGGGATACGACGACGTGAGCTACGCCGTGACCGACGGCATCGCGACGATAACCATCGAACGCCCGGACGTGTACAACGCCTTCACCCGGAACACGGTGCTCGAACTCAACGACGCCGCTCGGACGGCCGAGGCGGACGACGGGGTGTACGCCGTCGTGCTGACGGGCGCCGGGAAGGGGTTCTGTTCGGGCGCCGATACGACCGAGATGCCCGACTGGGACGAGCAGTCGCCCGAGGAGTACGGCGCCTTCCTGTGGTTGATTCAGCAGTTCGTCTACAACCTCAGGACGATGGCGACGCCCTCCGTCGCGGCCGTCGACGGACCGGCCATCGGCGCCGGATGCGACTTCGCGCTCGCCTGCGACCTCCGCGTCGTCGGCGAGAACGGCGTCATGCGCGAGGGGTTCGTCAACGTCGGCCTCGTCCCCGGCGACGGGGGCGCGTGGCTTCTCCCCCGCCTCGTCGGCGAGTCGAAGGCCCGCGAGTACCTGCTCACCGGCCGCGACATCACGCCCGAGGACGCCGTCGACATCGGCCTCGCAGTCGAACGGGCCGACGACGCCTTGGAAGCGGCGGGCGGACTCGCCGCGGAGATTCGGGACAAGCCGGCGACCGCGGTTCAACACACGAACCGCCTCGTCGACCCGCAACGGAGTTTCGAAGAGTACTGCCGGAAGGCGGCCGAGTACCAGTGGGACTGCGTCGTCGACGCCGAACATCAGGAGGCCGTGGCCGCGTTCAACGAGGGTCGGGAACCCGAGTTCGACCGTTCGTACGACGACTGACCGGGTTTCGAAGCCGACGGAGTCAGCGAGAGCAGGCGACGGACGACCCCGGGGCGTCGGCTACCGTTCCGAGACGGCCGGGAGCCCCCGTTCCTTCAGCGCCCGAGCGATGGTGTTCAACTGCATCTCGTCGGTACCCGCGGCGATGCGCCTGCTCCGGGCGAACCGGTAGAGGTGCTCCAGCGGGTGTCCCTGTTGGTACGCCCGCGCGCCGACGATTTGGACGGCCTCGCTGACGACGTCCTCGGCCACCTGCGAACAGTGGAGCTTCGCCGTCGACGTCTGGAGGCGCGGGGGCGCACGCTCGTGCCCCTCCGCGCCCGTCGCCGACGCGTACGCCAGCGAAGCGGCGGTTTCGACCTGTCGGTACATTTCGGCGAGTTTCCACTCGATGCCCTGAAAATCGTTTATCGACTGACCGAACTGCTCTCGCTCGCTCGCGTACGACAGCGCCCGTTCCAGCGCCGCCTCGGCCCACGCGACGGTGAGGATGGAGCTCCCGAGTCGCTCCCAGTTGAGCGACACGAGTTGCTCTTTGAACGCCTCCTCTCCGCGGGTGAGGACGTGCGTCTCCGGAACGACCACGTCGTCAATGGTGAAGTGCGTCTGAGAGTAGCCAGCCATGTTGGTGTACACCTCCTCTATCTCGACACCGGGGTCGTCGTACGGGATGACGACCGAACCGAGTCCCTCCGGGAACCGAACCCACGTCACCGCCGCGTCGCCGAACGGGACGCCGCCGACCCACGTCTTCTCGCCGTTGCAGACCAGTTCGCCGTCCTCCTCGGCCACCTCCGTCGTCATCGACCCCACGTCCGACCCGGCCTCGGGTTCGGAGATGGCGATGGAAACGAAACTCTCCCCCGCCGTCACGGCCGGGAGGAACTCCTCTTTGACGGACTCCGAGCCGAACAGATCGATGGCCCGCGGGGCGACCATGCTCTGCATGTAGGTGAACCAGCCGGTGTCGGGACACTCACGCCCGACGGCTTCGGTGAGGAGCATCGCCGTCAGGTCGGACAGTCCGCGCCCGCCGTACTCCTCGGAGACGGACGGACAGTAGAGGTCGGCCTCGGCCAGTCGTTCGAGATTCTCCCAGGGAACGTCCCCGTGCCACGTGTAGGCGTCGGCGGCGAACTCCGCGGCGACCGATTCGGCGCGTTCGGCGAACTCGCGCTGCGCTGTCGTGAGGGTTGCCATCGTTTCCCGTTCCGAGCAGGCGATGATAAGTGGTCGGGTTCGACCCCACCGCGTTCGCCTCAGACCTTCGCGGCGAGCGTCTCGGCGACGTGGTCGCCGAAGGGGAGCGAGGAGGTCAGTCCCGGCGACACGGCGTTGAGGACGTGGACGGCGTCCTCCCGTTCGATGAGCAGCGGGTCTTTCACCAGTTCGCCCCCGTCGCTGACGAGTTGGGCGCGGATGCCGGCGTAACTCTCGGTCAGGTCGGCGCCTCGTACTTCCGGAACCAGACGCTGCGAGGCTTCGGTGAACTTCCGCTTCCGGTAGGACTTGTTCAGTTCCTCCCACGCCACCGACAGCATGGTCTTGGACGCGAGGAGCTTTCTGAATCCCTCGTACGCGAGCGTCTCGCCCAGTTCGACCGGGTTCACGTCCGTGTTGTCGTACGCCTCGCGTCCGAACGCCAACACCGCGTTCGGCCCGACGATGACCTTCCCGTCCGTCCGCCGGGTGTAGTGGACGCCGAGGAAGGGGAGGTCGGGGTCCGGCGTCGGATAGATCATCGTCCGGCAGAGGTCCGCCCGTTCCGGCGCGAGTTCGTAGTACTCGCCGCGGAACGGAACGATTTGGTACGACTCCCCGACGCCCAC
Source organism: Halogeometricum sp. S3BR5-2 (assembly GCF_031624635.1). Taxonomy (NCBI): domain Archaea; kingdom Methanobacteriati; phylum Methanobacteriota; class Halobacteria; order Halobacteriales; family Haloferacaceae; genus Halogeometricum; species Halogeometricum luteum. Next base: position 147,323 of record NZ_JAMQOQ010000004.1, read on the forward strand.
CTGGTGGGCCAGCGTGTCGGCGTGCAGGCCCGCCGCGTTCACGAGGTACGACGCCTCCACGTCGCCGTTGCTCGTCGCGAGGCGGTAGCCCCCGTCGGTCCGTTCGACTCGCGAGACAGCATGGCCGGTGTACAGCGAGGCGCCCGCTCCCTGCACCTCCCGCGCGAGTGCGTACACGTACTGCTGTGAGTCCACCGACGCCGCCTCGGGCGCGTGGAGGGCGGCCCGTCCGACGGCGTGCGGTTCGTGCTCGCGAATCTCGTCTCGGGAGTCCAGGAGTTCGTACGCGACGCCGTTGGCCTCGGCCCGTTCGGCGAGCGTTTCGAGGTGGGCCGCCTCGCGGTCCGTCTTGGCCACGACGAGCACCCCGAGTTCCTCGCACGGCACGTCGTGGGCCGCGCAGTACTCCTTCATGCGTCGAGTTCCCTCGGTGGCGTAGCGCGCCTTCGCCGAGTCGGGCGGGTAGTTGAAACCGGGATGGAGGACGCCGGAGTTCCGGCCGCTCTGGTGGTCCGCGAGGTGGTGTTCCTTCTCGAGGACGGCGACGTCGAGGTCCGTCCGCGCCGCGAGATGCTTCGCGACCGAAAGGCCGACGCAACCGCCGCCGACGATGGCGACGTCGTGGCGTATCATTGCTAACTCGTCACGCGGTTCGCCGGCGGGCGACTTAGGGATGTCGTTCCGGCGAGGAGTCGTGGAGCGAACGCGGTTCACCCCCGGGGCGCCCGGGGCGCCGTGTGAGGGCGCTACGCGTACGCGATGCGGAGTTCGAGTTCGTTCGCCGACCCCAGAATCAGGTCGGGAATCTTGGAGGTGAACCACTCGCCTTTCATCCGGTTCGACGGGCCTGAGACGCTGAGAACGCCGATGAGTTCGTCGTCGTCGTCGGTCACCGGGGCCGCGGCGGCGCACAGACCCTTGATGTTCTCTTCGCGGTTGAACGCGTAGCCCTGCTCAGCGATTTCGGCCAACTCCTCGTCGAGGACCGCTCGGTCCGTGATGGTCGCGTCCGTCTCCGGTGTGAGCCCCTGCGCGTCGAGGATGTCGTCGACGCGGCCGTCCGGCAGGTGCGCGAGGATGACCTTCCCCGCCGCGGTGGAGTGGAGCCGAATCCGCTTGCCGACGCTGTGGCCGGTCTGCACCGCGTGCTCGCTGGTCTCGACGTACAGATAGACGCCGCGGCCGTGCTCTTCGACGACGAACTGGGCGCGCTCCTGCGTCTCCTCCGCGAGTTGCCCGACGGTGGCCTCCGCGAGTTCGTACGACTCCCGCTGGGTCCGCGCGTACTCGGCCAGTTCGAGAAACCGAAATCCGACCTCGTAGCGGCCGTCGTCCGTGCGGACGAAACTATGCTCGGCCAGCGTGGAGAGGTGGCGGTGCACCGTGCTCTTCGGCGCGTCCAACTCCGCGGCGAGTTCCGCCAGCGTCGCCCCGCGCAGTCGCTGTAGCGCGAACACGACTTCGAGCGACTTCTCGGTCGTCGACACGCGGTCTTTCATGGTCATTATGCACTGATTCCGTCGGTGATGGATAAGCGTTCCGGAAGATGAAAAGAGAGAGACCGTATTTCGGAGCGCTCTCGGACTTTTGTCGGGGATTGGAGGCCTCAGCACCCAGTATATAGGTATCTTATTATGTGGAACCGATCGAAGCGGAGTGTAGGAGCTGAAGAAGCCGTCAGAGAGAAAATATAGCCTTTTCTGTCCCCTTTTCTGAATCCCGTATTCCGGGACGGGCTTCGTACCTTCTTTTTCGACCGCAGGTGCGCCGAGACGCGGGAACGTGTCCTTCATAGTCGTTGGATACGTTCCAACTTTCGGGAAGCCCTTCATTACAGTTCTATTATCGTAATTCCTTTCGAGTGCGGTAGTTCTCTGACTCGCATCCGCCGCGTCGGAGCGTTCAGGCCGAACTCGTTCGGATATCCGTCCGAAGCGTTCTGTACGCCAAAACCGCGCTCAGTAGCGGGTGTAACTCACGTTCAGTTCGAGTTCGTTCGACACGTTGAGCAGTAGGTCCGCGACGTCGCGTTCGTACTCCTCGTCGCGGAGGCGGCGGGCAGGCCCCGCGACGTTGAGAACCCCCACCAAGTCGTCGTTCGTCTTCGTCACCGGGACGGCGATGGAGTGGAGGCCCTGAATGTACTCCTCGTCGCCCGCGAGGTAACCGTCGGCGTCCAGCGTCTCGGCGTCCGAGGCGTCCCCGTCCGCGGCGTCGTCGAACAGGCGGAGGAGGCGGCCGGCGGTGAGACTGTCGAGTGGGACTCGCGCCCCGATTCGCATCTTGGTGTTGACGGCCTGCGCCCCCTCCTCCATGAAGACGACCACCGCGACGTCGGAGTCTCGGACGAAGAACTGGCATATCTCACCCGTCTCGTCCGCTATCTCACGAATCTTCGGTTCCACCTGTCTGAACTCGCCGACGCGCGCGCGGACGTGCCCGCCGAAGTCGAGGAACCGAAAGCCCAGCGAGAACCCCTCCTCCTCGGGAACGACGTAATCGCGCATCGCGAGCGTTCGCAGGTGGTTGTGCACGGTGCTCTTGGCGACGCCCAGTTCGGCCGCGAGTTCGGAGACGCCCGCCACGTCTCGTTCCCGAAGCAGTTCTAACAGGCGAAGCGTCGTCTCGACGGACCGAACCGGCACGTTCGCGGAGTCTCCGTCCATGGTCCATACTCCGCCGTCGACCACTAAAGCGTTCTGACTGTCAAAACGGAACGGTCCGGAACAGATATATCGGGTATATTCGTCCGATAGGCGCCGAAACCATTTAATTCCCCATCCTCATGCGGTCTATCTTGGCTCTGACTACTCAACTCCGTTCGATTCTACAGAACGAATTGCGCTCGGCCGACCGTGCGAGCGAAGCTTTGATGCGGACGGCGGGGCAGGTTCACGGAATGAACGACACCTTCCTCGTCGGAGTCGACCTCGCCCTGTCGAGCGTCCGCGTCACCGCGTACGACGAGAACGGCGACGTCGCGTTGAGCGGGCGCGCCGACGTCGACGAACCGTCGGCCGAAGGGTGGGAGGCGGCGCTTCGGGAGGCGGCCGTCTACCTCCCGAACGAGCGCACCGTCGTCTCGACGGTGGGAACGTCGGGAACCGTCGTTCCGGTCGACGCGCGCGGCGACGCCGTCTTCGACCCGCAGTGGTACTACGAGACGGCGCCCGAACAGGAGGCCCGACTGACCGACCTCGACCTCGCCGAGGAACTCTCCGCGCGCGGCGTCTCGCTGTCGGCGTCCAGTCCGCTGGCGAAGATTCTCCGACTGCGCGAGGAGCATCCGGACCGCTTCGACGACGTGGAGTGGATACTCAGCCCGGCGACGTGGCTGCTCTACCGCCTCGCCGTCCCGGAGGGCGAACGCTGGACCGACCTCGAAACCGACTGGACGAACGCGCTGAAGTTCGGCGCCGACGTGACGACGCGACCGCCCGAGTGGTTCGAACCGCTGTTCGACGCCGTCGACGTCGCCGTCGACCTCTTCCCGGCGATTCGCGCTCCGGGGACGTTCGTCGGTCACGCGGAGAGCCGACTCGCCGAGGAGGTCGGTCTGGCCGACGCGGAACTGTACCAGGGGCTCACCGACGGCAACGCCTCCGTCCTCGCCTCCGGATGCCTCCAACCCGGCGACTGCAGCATCGTCAGCGCCTCCACCAGCGTCGTCAAGTACGTCTCCGAGGAGATAGAACCCCACGATGCCCTCTACTACCACCGACACCCCATCGAGGGCTACCTCCCCGGCGCGGCGTTCGATTCGGGGGTGATACTGCGGTGGTTCTGCGAGCGAATCCTCGACATCGACCGGGACGAGGGGCTGAAACTGGCGCGCGGCGTCGACGCCGGCGAGGAGCCGAGACTGTTCCTGCAGGGCAACCGGAGCCCGTTCTTCGACCCGGAGATGGGGACGACGATGTTCGACCTGTGGCCCGGCGAGGACCGCTCGACGGACGAGGCCCGCGGGCGACTCGTCCGCGGCATCGTGTCGAGCATCGCCCTCTCGGAGTACACCTACTTCCCCCTCCTGGAGGAGCACTTCGGACGCGACATCGAGGAAGTTCGGCTCGTCAGCGGCGGCGAGGCGGGCCGGGACGACCCGTTCAGTTGGTGGAACACGCTCCGGGCGTCGGTCTGGGACCGCGAGGTGCTGCAGATGGAGCCGCGGGCGACGGTCGGACCGCTCATCCCGGCGGCGCTGACCGCCTCTGTGTACGGCGACGTCGACGAGGCGAGCGACAGACTCCTCCGCGTCAACGGCGAGGTGCCGGTGGACGACCGTCTCCGGGAGGCGTACCGGGAACGAAAAGAGGAGTTCGCCGACGACTGGTCGCGCGTGAACGACCTGTACGGGCGACTGGACCGCTGAGAGGGGCCGACGACCGTCTCAGTTGCTCTGGCCGTAGCCTTCGAACTTGGATTGGAGGTGGTCGACTTCCTCCTCCGGGATGATGGTCGGTTCGCCGATGGCCATCGACTGGTACTGGATGCGGGCGCAGTACTCCACCATCAGCGCCGTCTCGAACGCCGACTCGACGTCGTCGCCGACGGCGAGGACGCCGTGGTTCTGGAGCAGGCAGGCGTTGTGGTCGTCGCCGAGCGTCTCGACGGCGGCGTTGCCGAGTTCCTCCGTCGCGTACGTCTCGTAGGAGGCGACGGGCACCTCGTTGCCCGCGAAGGCGATGAGGTAGTGGGAGGCCGGGATGGGTTCGTCGATGGTGGCGAACGTCGTCGCGTACGGCGAGTGGTTGTGGAGGACCGCTCCCACGTCGTCCCGGCGGCGGTACACCTGACTGTGCATCGAGAGTTCCGAGGAGGGGTCCCGGTCGCCCCGGACTCGCTCACCGTCGAAGTCCATGACCGGAACGTCCTCCGTCTCCACGGAGTTGTACGGCATGCCCGACGGACTGATGGCGATGTGGTCGTCGCCGACGCGGGCGCTGATGTTCCCGCCCGTGCCCTTCGTGAGGCCCTGTTCGAGCATCTTGCGTCCGTGTTCCGCTATCGTGCTGCGCGTTTCCTCCGCCGACTGATCGAGAGACTGGTTTTCGTTCATGGTGTGTGTTTGAATCGTCTTCGTCCGCGTGTGCGTTCGTCCGGTCGATTCGCCTCGCATCCGCATCGTCGTCGCTTGCCCGTCGCTTCTCCGTTGGTCGCTACGCGAGGGTCTCCTCGTTGGCGACGTACTCGGGGTCGCGGCCGTCGAGGTACGCCTCGATGTCGTCGACGAGCATCTCCGAGTGGCGGTCGATGACCTCTTCGGCGGCGCCCGCGAGGTGCGGCGTCGTGACGACGTTGTCGAGTTCCAGAAGGGGGTGGTCCTCCGGAATCGGCTCCATGTCGTAGACGTCGAGTGCGGCGCCGCGGAGGCCGTCGGTCTGCAACTGTTCGAGGAGCGCCTCCTGGTCGATGATGGCACCCCGGGCGTTGTTGACGAAGTAGGCGCTCTCCTTCATCGTCTCGAACTCCTCGGCCCCGATGAGACCGCGCGTGCTGTCGGTCACCGGGACGTGGACGGTCACCACGTCGCTTCGTTCGAGGAGTTCGTCCAACTCGGCCTTCTCGGTGTCGTACTCCGCCATCGCGTCCGCATCGATGTAGGGGTCGAAGCCGAGGAGGTCCACCTCGAACCCGGCCGCCCGCTTGGCTACTTCTCGGCCGACGGCGCCCATACCGACGACGCCGACGGTCTTGCCGGCGAGTTCGGGACCCTTCAGTTGGACGTACGGGGACTCCCGACCCATCCCCCACGTCACGTCCTCTCGCTCGCCGCCCGAGGCGGCGTCTTCCTGCGGTTCGCCGGTGTACGTGCCGGTGCGGAGGAGGTGGTGGGCGTGCGCGATGTTCCGCATCGCGCTCAGAATCTCCCCCCACGTGAAGTCGGCGACGCTGACGGCGTTCCGTCCGGGCGCGTACAGCACGGGAATCTCCCGTTCGGTCGCCGCCTCGATGTCGACGTTGGCGTCGGGGCCGCCGCGGGCGCAGGCGACGAGTCGGAGGTCCGACGCCGCCTCGATGACCTCCGCGGACACGCCCTCGTATCCGACGACGAGGAGTTCGGCGTCCTCGACGAGGGCGCGGAACTCGTCGTCCGGGAGGCGCCCCTCTCGCTCCTCGATGGGGCGGTACTCGATGTCGATACCTAAGTCGTCTCGGAGACGCGAGAGCGCACTCTCGCTGAGGTTGGCTGTTACTACTGCTTTCATCGTTCGTGTGGGTGTGTGCTCGACACGCGTTTGCTCCGTCCGCCGGGCCGGAACGCCGCCGGACGCGGCGGTCCGAGCGCCCGATTCCGCGGTTCGGACCTCGGTCCGTCACGCTCGCGGTTCCGTATCCTGCGTGATTGTTGCTGCGATTCCACGTCTGGACAGCGAATGCATAAGTCTACCGGCGGCTCGTTTCCGTCGGTCGTCTCGACCAAAAAACATATGTGAGTGATGAACGATAACGAACAATCATGGCGCAAGTAGCCATCGGCGTAGATGCCGGTACGACCATCATCAAGTCCGTCGCGTTCACGCTCGACGGCGAGGAACTGTGTCACAGCAGCGTCGAGAACTCGGTCAAGCGCCCGGAATCGGGCTGGGCCGAGCAATCGATGGTGACGACGTGGAAGAAGACCGCACAGACGCTCAGCGAAGTCGAGGACCAACTGTCCGAGGACGACGAAATCGTCGCCCTCGGTGTGACGGGGCAGGGCGACGGCTGTTGGCTCCTCGACGAGGCGGGCGACCCGGTGCGGCCGGCCATGCTCTGGTCGGACGGGCGCGCCAACTCCCACGTCCAGGAGTGGCAGGAGAGCGGGGTGACCGACGACGTGTTCGACGTCTGCGGTGGGACGCAGTTCCCCGGCAGCAGCCTCGTCCTCCTGAGTTGGCTGAAGGAGAACGAACCGGAGCGCTACGAGGAAGCCGACACGGTGTTCTTCTGCAAGGACTGGCTGAAGTACAAGCTCACCGGGAAGATAACGACCGACTACAGCGACGCGTCGCTGCCGTACGTCGACGCCGAGGCGGAGGCGTACTCCGACGAGGTGTTGGACCTCGTCGAGATGCCCGAGGTGGCGTCGATGCGACCGGAACTCGTCCCCGGCGACGAAGTCGTCGGCGAGATATCGCGCGACGCCGCGGTGGAGACGGGCCTGCCCGAAGGGACGCCCGTCGTCTCCGGCTTCATCGACATCGCCGCCTCGGCGTTCGGGAGCGGCGCCTCCCTGCCGGGCGAGGGGTCGTCCATCGTCGGCACCACCTCGGTCAATCAGACCATCATGACCGAACCGCCGAGCGACGGCGAGAAGGCGGGCATCCTCCTGACCCTCGGCATCGACGACGGGTTGTGGACGAAGTTCATGTCCTCGATGACGGGCACGCCCAACCTCGATTGGGCCATCGAGGAGATAATGGACAAGAGCACGTTCAACCTCGTCGAAGAGGAAGTCGAATCCATCCCCGTCGGGTCGGACGGCGTCATCTACCAACCGTACCTCAGTTCGGCGGGCGAACGAGCGCCGTTCGTGAACCCGAACGCCAGAGCGCAGTTCATGGGGCTGAACCAAGAGCACACGCAGGCGCACCTCGTGCGAGCGGTGTACGAGGGTATCTCGCTCGCCATGCGTGACTGTTACACGCACCTGCCGCAGAACGCCGACGAGGTGTATCTCAGCGGCGGCGGCGCGAGTTCGGACTTCTGGTGTCAGATGTTCGCCGACTGCCTCAACGCGACCATCGTCATCCCCCGGGGGTCGGAGTTCGGCGCGAAGGGCGCCGCCCTCCTCGCCGGCGTCGGCAGCGGCCACTACGACGACCTGTCGAGCGCCGCGGAGGCGACGGCCTCGACCGCTCAGTCGTTCGAACCGCGGCCGGAGAAGGTCAAGCAGTACCGGCGCTGGTACGACGTGTACAAGCAGGCGTACGAGGCGACGTTCGAGGTGTGGGACGAACGCGCCGAGGCCGTCGAGGACCTGCGGCACATGAGCAAGACGGGCGCGTCCCGGCCGGCGAAGAAGTCGGTGACCGGCAAGGACACCGTGGGGAACGACTGAATGGTCGACCTCTCCGCGCTCTGGAACGTCGGGATGCTCGTCGCCGCCTTCGCCGGCGGCGCGTTCGGCGCGTCCATCGGCGCGCAACCGGCGTTCATCTTCACCGGCTTCCTCGTCATCGCGGGGGAGGCGGGAAACCTGGCCGCCGAGGCGGCGGCCGGAGCGATGAACGCGGACCCCGCGCAACTCAGCGCCCTCGGCCTCACGGGGAGCATCGCGTTCGGTCCCGTGTTCGGCCCGCACATCAGTTTCGCCGCCGGGGCCGCCGCCTCGGCGTACGCGGCGCAGAAGGGGTACATGGAGACGGACTTCGACTACTTCGCCGCGAAGGACATCAACTACGCCTTCGGGACGAAGCCGGACGTCCTCGCCGTGGGCGGCCTGTTCGGCGTCGCCGGCTACGGTCTCGCGCAGTTGATGACCGCGTTCGCGGCCCCGTGGGGCCCCGTCGCCATGGCGGTCGTTCTCTCGGGCGTGCTCCACCGCGTGGTGTTCGGCTACGACGTCGCCGGCCGCCCCGCCGAAGGCTGGCTCAACATGAAGCCGTTCGAGGACGACCGCTTCCGCGACCAGCCGCAGGGCGTGACCGACGGTGGATGGGACGAGACCGTCGAGAGCGAACCCGAAACGGACCGCGGCGGCCGGCTGAACCGGTTCCTCGTCGAACCGTGGCTCCCCCAGCAGTACCAGTGGACGCGCGTCGCGTTCCTGGGGGCGGTCGCCGGTATCCTCGGGGCGTACACCGGATACGCCAGCGGGAGCGTCTACCTCGTGTTCGGCATCAGCGCCGTCTCGCTCATCTTCCTCAGCATCGGGCTCGAGGAGTTCCCCGTCACGCACCACATCACGTTCCCGGCGAGTACGGCGGTGTTCGCGCTGGCGCCGGAGGGCGCTTCCGTCGGGTCGCTGCCCCTGACGCAGGTCGTCGTCGTCGGTGCGGTCTTCGGCGTGATCTGCGCGCTGTTCGGCGAACTGTTCCAGCGCGTCTTCTACGCGCACGGCGACACGCACCTCGACCCGCCGGCCGCGGCAATCGTCTTCGGGACGTTCCTCGTCGCGGCGCTGTCGGCCGTCGGCGTGTTCCCGCACAGTTCGTGGGTCCCGCCGCTGTGACGGGAGACACCGCCAGCGAGACCGACGCGGAGTGAACGGGGGGTATCGACGCCGACGAATCGCGTGCGAACTATCGACGAATCGCTGGTCGCCCGAACGAACCGACTACCGCGCGTTCCCACCCGCTCCCGTCCTCCGTCGTCCTCTCCCCTTCTGTTCCGTCCCTCGTTTCTCTGTCGTTCTCCGTCGTTCCCCTTTCAGCCTCACTCCACCCGCTCGACCGCTCGCCGCGTCATCGAGAGTACCTCGTCGTGAAACTCGCCGTTCGTGGCGACGAGACCCGAAGCGCCCGGTTCCCAGCGGTCGCCCTCGACGTCGGTCACCGTCCCGCCCGCCTCGCGGACGTGGTGGATGCCGGCGACGGTGTCCCACGAGTTCGGCGCGTCGCTCAGTCCGACGGTCGCGTCCAGCGCACCGTCGGCCACCATCGAGAGCGTCAACTGCGCCGACCCGGTGCGGCGGAGTTCGCCGAAGTCGGCGATGACGCTCTCGGCCAAGGCGCCGATGGCGGCGCTTTCTTCGTCATGAAGTCGGAGCGTCGAGGCGACGAGGGACGCGGCGGGGTCGGTCGTCTCGCTCACCGCCATCGCGTCGCCGTCGCGATAGACCGACCCCTCGCTCGCGACGTAGGTATCGCCCATCGCCGGCGCGGCGTTGACCGACGCTAGCGGCCGCCCGTCCTCGACGACGGCGACGCTCGTCACCCAGGCCCTCGTCCCGCGGGTGTAGTTCTGCGTGCCGTCGATGGGGTCGATGATCCAGGCGTACCCCTCCTCGGGGACGGTCTCCCGTTCGTCGCCCTCCTCGGCGACTATCTCGTCGTCGGGGAACGCCTCGCGTATCGCCGCGACGGTCCGACGCTGCGTCTCGCGGTCTATCTCGGTCACGAGGTCCACCTCGCTGGTCTTCTGCTCGACGTCCACGGCGGTGCGGAAGCGGTCGTACGCGTAGTCCGCCCCGGTCGCCGCGGCCGAGCGCGCGGTCTGCTCTCGGTTCGTCATGCGCGCACGTCGTCGCAGTGCCACAAAAAGACTCGGGCGGAGCCGACTCGCGGGCCTACAGGACCGCCGGCCCGGACGCGGCGCCTCGGCTCCGACGGCGCGCGCGTCCGGTCGTCTCCCGATCAGCTATGCAGGTCTTCGAACTTGTCTACGCCGGCCTGGGCGACTTCCATGTCTTGGCTGACTTCGCCGCCACTGACGCCGATAGTGGCGACGATTTCGCCGTCAACGGTGAGCGGGTAACCGCCGCCGAAGATGACGATGCGGTTCTCGTCGGTCGTCTGTAGTCCGTACAGAGAGTTGCCGGGTTCGCTGGGTTCGGCTAGCTGGTCCGTGCTCGTCTCCAGCGCAGCGGCCGTGTACGCCTTGTTGCGCGATATCTCGACGGACGCGAGCCACGCCCCGTCCATTCGGTGCTGGGCGATGAGGTTACCCTCGTCGGTCGCGATGGTGACGACCATCGGCTGTTCGATCTCTTCGGCCTTTTCCTCCGCGGCGGCGATTATCTCCGTCGCCGTCTCGAGACTGAGTTCTTCTGCCATTGACGATTCTCGCTTCGGAGACGAACCACAAATAGGTTGGCCCCGAACCCGCCGCTGTCCGCCTCCGGTGCGGTTTCGTACACGCGATAGCGGCCGTCTACTACTGTTCTGCGTGACAAAACACAACGTCCTATCTGGCTGGCTGGATGGTCCATTACAAGCATAACTTTGTAATTCCGGTCTAAGGGAGACGAACTACCCACAGACGTCTTTAGTCGTACTTCATCAGCTACTGACTCTGTGGTTTCGGTTTCGCTCCGGGCGACAGAGCAGACCACGTTCGTATGCTCGCTCTTCAGCGGACCTCTGTTCTGTACAGTAAAAACCGTGATTAAGCCGTTAAGGATGTATTCCGCTTCTAAGAGATGCTTGCAACATCTTTCGCTGTCTTTGAGACGACTGGAGATTCTGGGAGGCGTCTCTGTACAGGTGAACGCACTGGGGACGACTCTCCGTCTCCATCGCGATACCATCGTCGGCATTTCGGCTCCGGGCCGGGACCGATCCACCCGCTCGAACGTTCGCTGTGTTCTGGTCCCCCATCACAGCGTTCGGTACGAGTGCGATATAGATTCGTTCTGAGAAAACGTATCTCTATTTTCGGGCTCTTGGTTTGCTGTTTCGATTTTTCGGTTGTACGATAGCCGATTTTATGTTCAAGGACGGTGTTTAGAACTTCTGCAGGTTTCTTATTCTCTAAACTGCGTATTTGGGGACTACGATCTTCCAAGATACACCTATAGTGAGACTGAGTGTTTCTGGAACAGACTATACGAAGTCCGAGGCAAACGGCGTCGGCGAATCGCCGCCGTACTGGGCGGTTCGTCACTCGGTCGGTTTCAACCACTCTCGGAGGGTGTGCTCGTCGAGGACGACGAACTCCTCTGTCCGGTTCCAAAATCGCCCCTCTCGACGGACGGTGACGAGGAGGTGAGTCGAACTCGCCGGCACCTCCGCTCCGGTCGCCTCGCAGACGAACGTCTCCTCGGAGGCGAGCGAACGGCGAGCGACCGCCGTGACCCGTCACTCGTCGCTCCGGTCGGGGACGGCGGCACCTCGATACCACGGGTCCGAACTATCCATTAGCTTTCGGCACTCCGCCGGCGGCGCGCGGAGAGCGGTAGCCTCCACATTCTGTCGAGAACATCGGCTAGGAATACGACGGCCGCCGCTTAGTTCTACTCGCGGGGAGAGAAGGTAGTTCACCCGCCTCGTAGAGATGTTCGGATGCCGAGAATTTCAGTGCTCCGACCGACGGTAAACTCCATCCCGATATATCGACTGCTCGGACGATGGCACGACGGAAGCGACGGAGCGGCGGTTCGCGACGATAGGCGGATTACCCTCGCGAGTGCAGCGAGTACGCGATGAGCAGGACGCCGAGGAACTGGAACAGGCGCGTGAGGAGCGTGAGCGGTTGCTGGTACTGGAGGCCGATGACACCCTCGCGGAGAAGCAGCGAACCGACGAAGGCGATGCCGAACGCGAGGGCCGTGAGGAGGAACAGACCCAGCGAGAGCGCCCGCATGGGCCGACTGTCGTGGCGGCGGTATCCGCGATAAGCCTGATAGCCCACGTAGGCACCGACGAGCGTCGAACCGAGAGCGAGCGCGACGATGGACCACTCCATCGCGGCGCCGGGAGAGACGGGAGCCATCTCAGAGGTCCTCCCACATCCTCGTGAACCGGTCGGCGGTGTCGCTCTCCCCCTCACCGGGGAACGACTCCTCGTCCGTGCGCCGCAGGGCCGCCTCGAAGGCTCCGTCGTCGAGCGTGATGGATACCTCCGAGAGGGTGGCCGTGTAGACGCTGTAGTTGTTGTTGCTGGTCCGAACTCTGGTCTGTTCTTCGAGGAGTCCGTGCGCGCGCAACCGTTCCACCCGGCGGTAGACTGTCGGTTCGGACATCTCGCATTCGTCGGCAAGCTGTTGTGCGGACATTGGTTTGATACTCGTCGCTGCGAGGATATCCCGGGCGTACTCGTCGCTGAGAACGTCGAGAAGCTCACCCAGCGCGGAATCCTCACTCACGTTTCGGTCGAACGGCCGCCCGTCTGATTAATAGGACCGTGGATATCGAACGCGGACGGTCGCGGCGACCGGTTGCGGACGTGCCGGAGAGTCGGTCGGTCGGTGCAGTACCGAGGGAGGGCCGATGCGTCAACGGCAACGGCGATGGGGAGCGTCGTGCTGTCAGAGGCACGTCACCAGTAGTTGGTGCGGCACGTCGGTCGCTCATCGAAGCCCATCGCGTCTTGACCGACGGCCCGGCCGAGCATATACGGGCGGGGCGAACTTCTAGGTCAGAAGTTCGCACGGTTTCAGGCCCGACAGCCCACCGACCGGCCGATTTCGATCAGCCGCTCGGTTCCGACACCGGTCCCCCGGACCGTGTAACCGTACCCCCCGCAGTTCCACGACAGCGAGAGGGTCGGCCCGTAGTCGAAGGTTGCGGGTCGGCCGTCGACCGTCGCGTCGCGTTCGTCGGGGTCGATATCGACCGCGTAGTCGAACTTCGCGACCGCGAGTTCGCGTCCGCCGTCGCGGTAGCGGAGTCCGACCCCGTCGACGCGACCGGTCGTGCGCGTGGCGTAGACCAACTCGAACGCGGGCGGCACGGTCGGATCCGGAATCGCCATCGAACTCCGCGACGCCAACTCGGCGCTGCTTCGGTACAGTTCCGTTTCGGGGACGTCGAGACGCTGCACCGTCGTATCGGCGCCCAACCGGGGCCGAAACGTCTCCGCCGATACCGACGCGTCGAACGTCACGTTCGTGTACGTCGTCGTCACCGACCGCCGGACGCCGTCGTCGACCCACGCCGTCCGCTGGCGGAGGGGGTAAAACCGCTCGGTGTCCACCCACAGTCGCTGTCGGTAGCGGGTCTCCCCTCGGTCGGATTCGGGCCTGACGTCGAGGACGTAGGCCGACCGTCCATCGACGGCGGTGGTCTCGACGAACTCGACGACGTAGTCGCGAGCGTCCACCCGGGGAGCGGTACCGCTGTGTCGGGGGACGACCGGCAGCGGGGACACTTCGACGGACCGCGGTCGTCCCGAGTCGTCGGTCAACCCCGCGGCGACGACGAGTCGCTGGAGTCGGACGGCCGCGCGCGATTCGGTCGGCGGACCGGTCAACTCGATGACGGTCACGGCGTTCCGGTCGGTGTCCCGAAGCCAGAGCGTCGACCCGTTCGAGACCTGTATCCCGTACCGTCGGTCCGACTCGTCGCGAAAGCGGACCCGCCGCCGGTCGGTTCCCGGAACGCGCGTGACTGCGGCGACGCTTCGGGAGGTGACCGTTCCGTTCGCGCGCATCTCGACCGTCTGCGTTCCGGTGAGAGCGCCGATGGATCGGTACCGCTCGGTCACGTTCGCGTTGACCGAGGGATCCGCGTCGCCGATTGCACCCCCCGAGGCCCAGAGAAGTGCGGGAAGCGCGAGGCCGAGGAGTAAGAGCGCGGTGAGTACGCGTCGGTCGAATCGAGGGAGGAGGCGGCTCATGCTGGTACGTTGAACTGATTGCCCCTGCGTGAGAGAGTTGGTAAACTCTTCCGAACGCCCGGCGTCCGAATCGGTCTCTAGCTCTGCGTGTAGTCAACCCGGGAGTGAAATACAGAAGTTTTGCTATATCTGTACGGAGAGAAATTACTGCGCTTCGCACGTAGTTGTAGTATAGTGGTCGAATTCTCGCGTGGCTATGTATATACGCACAAGTTCGATTTCCCGGTAACCGAATTGGAGAGTATGTACACGAAAGCGGAACTCGACGACGAATTCGGCCCCATAGACGCGGACGAGTGCGCGGAGATGCGTTCGGCCTCGGAACTCGGTTACTCGACGGAGTCGCTGTCGGCGCTCTTCAGGTTCGAGGAGGCGCCGATCCGGTACCACCTAGACGGGTGCTGTTCGCACCACTGAGCCGTCGGGCTCTCGGGAGGCCGACGCCGACGCAGGCTCCCGAAGCGAACGAACTCGTTTAGGTAGAGAGGGCAGTAGAGAGGAGTACGATCCTCGCCGGCCGCCGGTACCGACGGCGACGGTCCGGGCGGGCGCCGCGAACCGCGGAACGGAGGCCGGGACGGGGGCGAGACTCATGACCACAGGAACGGACTCGAACGCCGACGACATCGACGAACTCGAAGCGGAGATAGAGAGCCTGGAGTTCAGACGGCAGACGGAGGTGCTCTCCCCCGAAGAGGAGCACAAACTCGTCGAGCGAATCGAGACGAAGCGCGAACTCCTCCGGCAGAAGCGACGCATCGCGAGCGGGGACGGCCCGCCCATCGCTCGCGGCCAGACCGTTCACATCCGCTCCCGCGAACCGATGCTCGTCACGCGGGCGGGCGGGTCCCGAACGTACGGTGCGTGGGACGCCGAGGACGGCGAACCGATCGGCGAGGCGTGGTCGCTCTCGGAGACCGCGGTGCGGGGGTTGATGCGGCGGTACGACTGGACGCAGGTCGACGGCGAGGCGATGACGTCCGTCGTGGGCGAGAGGGACGAGACCGACCGGAGAGAGACCGACCGGGAGTAACGCGTCGTCGAGGCCGGAACCGGCGAGTGTTCTCGTTCACCCGCGACGGCCGCTCCGCGGCGGGTCGCCGAAAGCAGTTTCCTGTTCGCGCCGTTCTGCCGAAGCGAGACGATGGCAGACCGAGCGAGCGACTCCGAGGCGAATCGCGACGCGAACCCACGGCGCGGTTTTCCGAACCGCGTCGACGCGGCCGGAAGCGCGGCGGTGGTCGGCGCACTGCTCTGGACGGCGGCACCGTGGGCGGAACGCGCCGTCTACGGTGACCGGCCGTACGTCGGAACGGAGTTCGACCTGCTCTCGTTCGTCGGCCTCCTCTCGGTGGGGGTCGGTGTCGCCGGATTTCGGGCCGCGTTCCGGTCGGAATACGGGGGGTTCGGGGCCGTCGGCGTCGCGTCGACGGGCGCGGGCGTCGCCGTACTCGCGGCACTCGCCGGACGGTCGGCGCTCGCCGTCGTCGCCGCCGGGTTCGGCGCGGTCCCGGCGACCGGCGAGGACCCGGCGGGTCTGATACTGACGCTCGCGTGGGTACTGGGAGTCGGACTGGCGACGCTCGGAGCGGGCGCTCTCGGTGCCGCGCTCCGGCGTCTGACCGGTCGGTGGACCCTCGCCGCCGCGTCGCTCCTGTCCGGACTCGCCGTGCCGGTTCTCGTACTCCTCCTCCGAGCGCTGTCGCTGCTTCCCCTCGCGGTCGGAACGCTCGTCGTCCGGACGAACGTCGTCCTCCTTCCGCTGGGTCTCGGGTGGGTTGCGCTCGGTGCGGCGGTCCGGTCGCGAGTGCGAGTCGGCGGGTCGGAAGCGTAGCCGACGGGTGCTCGGAACTATCTCTGTGTTCCGACGGCCGACAGTCAGTAGTCGTCGGGGAGACTACGGGTCGGCGTGATCCGCGTCTGCGAGGACCACGGCCACTTCGAGGGCGACGGCTGTCCGGCGTGCGGCGACGAGGGGCGGAAGATACTCGACGACGAGCGCCGAACGCGCCTCTCGAAGTTCGTCAGCGGGGCGTTGCGTCACTTTCCCAACGACGCCGGACTGTCGGTCGACGACCGAGGGTGGACCGAGTACGGGGAACTCGTCGCGGCGGTCACGGAGCGGTACTCGTGGGCGGAACCGAAGCACGTCGAGGCGGTGACCGCGACCGACTCGAAGGGTCGCTTCGAGCGTCGCGGAGACCGGATTCGCGCGGCGTACGGTCACTCGATAGCGGTGACGCTGGAACCGACCGAGTCCGACGTTCCGGAACGCCTCTACCACGGGACCGCACCCCGGAACGTCGGAGCGATACTCGACGAGGGTCTCAAGCCGATGGACCGCCAGCAGGTCCACCTCTCGGAGACGGCCGACGAGGGGCGCGAGGTCGGCCGGAGACACGCCGACGATCCGGTGCTCCTCGCGGTGGACGCGGAGGCGATGGAGTGCGAGGGATTCGAGGTGGACCGCCGGGGGGCCGGAACGTACACCGCCGCCCGCGTTCCGCCCGAGTTCCTCGAACGAGTGGACGGCGACGATGAACAGGCGGACCGCGAGGACGAACAGGCAGGCGACCAAGACGGACAGGCAGGTGACCAAGACGGACAGGCGGACGACGAGTGAGACCCCGCGGCGGTACGGAGGCGGCAAACGAGAGCGAGTTCGGTGCCTATTCGGGTGCCGGCGGAGAACCCGCACCCGTGACAGAACTCAGCGCACACCACGTCGGCGTCACCGTCGCGGATCTCGAACAGACCGTCAAATTCTACCGGGACACGCTCGGGTTCCCCGTCGAGAGCGAGTTCTCCGTCTCGGGCGAGGCGTTCGCGACGGCCGTCGACGTCGAGAGTGCCACCGGTCGGTTCGCTCACCTCGACGCCGGCGGCGTCCGCGTCGAACTCGTAGAGTACGAACCGGAAGGAGAACGAGAGAGAGAATCGTCGGTGAATCAACCCGGCGCGAAACACCTCGGGTTCTCCGTCGACGATATCGACTCACTATACGAGTCGTTGGACGGACAGGTCGAAACGCTCAGCGAACCCCGGACGACCGACACAGGTTCTCGGATTCTGTTCCTACGGGACCCTGAAGGGAATCTCGTCGAACTGCTGGAGACGTCGTAACCCGGGTCCGCCCTCCTTTCCTGTTCCTCTCTCCTCTACCCTCTCCGCCAGAGGTCTCGACTTCTCGGGCCAGGTAGTCTCCCACCCCACGTTTCCGTCGTTCTTCGTCCGGCGTCTCTCGGTGTTTCCTTTCTCGGTCGTGAGAGGTGCCAGCAGGCGTTGTTGGCCGCTTCTCCACCTTTCCATTGTTCCCGGTGAAGTGGGGCCACACCCACACCCCACGTTTCCGTCGTTAACTGTCTCGGGTGGGGAGGGGGAGGCATCGGGCGCCTCCCCCGTTAAAATATCTAAAGCGGCTAGTGAACTATTCGTCTCTTATACGTATTAAAGTTGTCTATCCCTTAGCTAGTTTTCTGGCTAGCTACTACGTGGCTTCTGCCGACTTTTTGTCAAACTATTCTAGAGGAATACTGGTCGAGAGATAGCGGTGAAGACCTACCCGGCCTTCGTGCGGGAACGACGGAAACGCGGGGTGTGTGTGTCACTGAGAGTTTCTCCCCCAACCTTCGAGAGTAAGAACGTCGGAAACGTGGGGTGGGTGGGTGAGGGGAGAACGGGATGACGAGAGAACGGGAACGACGGAAACGTGGGGTGAGGTGTCGAGAAACGCGGAAACTGAGGTTAAGACGGGAAGTCAACGAAAGGGTAGCGAGTGCTTCGCTGCCGGTGCTTCGACTGAAGACCGCCGTTCCCCGAGTTCCGCTTTCCTCTCTCGCAGACTCCATCGACTGAACGATACGTCGGTCATAACCGTCGCTACCCCGACCACCCCCTCCCCTCCCCTCCTCTTTCCCCCGGAACGACGGAAACGTGGGGTGTGTGTGTCGGAACGGCGGAAATACGGTATCCGACCGATAAGCGACAAAACGCCGAACACGGTACCGAGAGAGTTCTGAACCGAGAGAAACGTCGGAAATTCGGGGCCCCTCCCGGGATGGATTTATATACGATGGCTCTCACGACACTGTCATGGAGAAAGATGGGTCACAGGACATCGCCGCGGAGATTTTCGCTCAGGAAGACCCCATCTTCAGGAACAAATCCCTCGTGGAGGTGGAGCACGTCCCGAGTCCCGAACGAATCGTCGGCCGCGACGACGAGATACGCGCCCTGTCGACCGAACTGCGGTCGGCGGTCAACGGCGACTCGCCGGAGAACGTCATCCTGTACGGGGAGACGGGAACGGGGAAGAGTCTGGTCGCAAAACACGTCGCGAAGGCGGCCAAGTCGAACGCCGGCGACGTGCGCATCGGAACCGTCTACGTCGACTGCTCTACCGACGACACCGAGACGCAGGCCATCTCCAGCATCGCGCGGACGCTCAACGACGAGGCGGTGACCGACATCCGCGTCCCGGAGACGGGACTCGCGAAGGCGGCGTACTACACGCGCCTGTACGCCATCCTCGACCAGCAGTACGACGTGGTCATCATCATTCTCGACGAGGCGGACATGCATCCGGACGACCAGATTCTCATGTCGCTCTCGCGCGCCGTCGAGACGGGCAAGACCGACTGCCGCATCGGACTCATCGCCATCAGCAACAAGGTCCGGTGGGCGGAGGACCTGAACGACCGGGTGAAGTCGTCGCTCCAACCGCGCGAACTCAACTTTCACTCCTACGACGCCAACCAACTCCGCGCGATACTCAGTCACCGGCGCGACGCGTTCCGCGAGGGCGTTCTCTCCGACGACGTGGTCCCCCTCTGTGCCGCCTACGCGGCGCAGGACCACGGAGACGCCCGGCAGGCCATCGACGTCCTCCGAAACGCGGGGATGCTCGCTCAACGGGACGGCTCCGACGTCGTCACCCGCGACCACGTCGAGGACGCGAAGATGGAAGCCGAGAAGGACCGCTTCCGGGACCTCATCGGCGGTCTGACCGTCCAGAAGAAACTCGTCCTCTCGGCGGTGACGGCGCTCCACAAGGGGACCGACGACGACGAGTTCTCGATGGCGCAGATCATCGAAACCTACACGAAACTCTGCGAGGCGACCGGAACGTCGACGCGGTCGGACCGCCGCGTCCGCGACTTCGTCCGGCGCCTAGCGTTCCTCGACATCCTCGAACTTCGGAAACAGAATCTGGGCCGCGCGGGCGGCATCACCATCTACGCCCGCCTCCAACCCGACCACGACCTCGACATCGTCCACCAGACGGCGATGGACGACGAACAGTTCGTCGTCACGGACTCCGACGCCGAGAACGCCTCGCTCGACTCCTTCTGAAGCCCCCCTTCTTCGCCACCCTCTCGTCCCGACTGGCATCCGGTCGGCCCACCCCGTGTTTCCGACGTTTTCTCGGCGCGTCGACCGTTCTCCCGGCGCCCGCTGACGACCGCTTCTCGGAGGACACCCCTCGTTTCCGTCGTTTTATTTCGGAAATCTCGTCTACTTCGTCGCACGTCGTCGTCCGCTGTCCGCCGTTCGTCCAGTTCCGACCGTCGACCGCACTCGGTCCCGCCGAACCGTCCTCGCCCGACGACGGAGACGGCACGAACCCGTATCAGATTCGATATCCTCGCCCGAAATCGTTCGACTGGACCTCACATCAAACAACTCTCAATTGATAACCAAGACGATACTGATATATCAAAGATAGTATGACTAAAGCCGATGACTCGGTTGAGAAAACTGCTGCCGGGACGTATCCGCGCGAGTTACGCGCTCACGTTTCTGGCAGCTATCCTTGCGATTCTAGTCGTGATGGGAAGCATCTCGGCGTACGCGTACACGAACAGCCAATCGACGGTGAGAGAGCATGCATCGGACGAGATTCTCAGTTCCGCGCAGTTGGAGGCGGGACAGGTGTCCACGTGGGTGGACCAGCGCGAACAGACCGTCGAGATGCTCTCGGAGTATCAAGTGATGAAGACGGAAGACCCGGAGTCGGTGAGTCTCTTCCTCGCCGGTGAGATGGACTCCGTACCCGAGGACGTCCACACCGTCCACTACGTCGAGGCGTCGACGAACACCGTCCTCGCGAGCACGGACGTCGCCGCAATCGGTCGGTCGTACACCGGCGCGGAGGCCGCGTGGGCGGCCTCCGAGCGAACCCTCGCCGACGGCGACGAGGTGTACCGGTCGGACGTCTACCGGGACGGGGACGTGCCCACTCTCTCGTGGGTTTCGCCCGTCAACGGTCACGAAGACTACCTCGTCGTCGTCAGCGCCGACGTCTCCGCCATCTCCTCGCAGTTGCACTCCAGCACCGAAGGGAGCTTCAGCATGGTCGTCGACACCGGTGACGGCGAGGTCATGATGGACGAACGAAACGAGGCTATCACCGAACTCTACACGCTCGGAATGGACGCCGAGGTGATTCAGAGCGGCGCCCGCGGTGAGTCGGGCATTATCGAGATGGAGCCGGTTGCGGACCTGCTCGACGAACCGTTCCTCGTGGGCTACGCGCCCGTCGAAGGGACGGACTGGATAGTCACCGTGAACGTTCCGGAGGCGTCCGCCTACGCCGTGGCGAACGGCGTCGGCCGCGACTTCCTCGTCCTCCTCGGCACCGCGTTCGCGGGCCTCGCGTTCCTCGGCGCCACAATCGGTCGGAGCACCGTCGCGTCCCTGAAGGACCTCCGGTCGAAAGCGAGGGAACTGGAGGCCGGGAACCTGGACGTCGACGTGGCGACCACGCGCGAGGACGACATCGGACAGCTGTACGAGGCGTTCGGGTCGATGCGCGATACGCTCCGCGAGCGAATCGAGGAGTCGACGCGCACGACCGAGCACCTCGAACGGCGGGCCGCGGACTACAGCACCGTCATGACCGCCTGCGCGGACGGCGACCTGACCCGCCGTCTCGACCCGGACGACGAGAACGAGGCGATGCGGAGCATCGCGGAGTCGTTCAACACCATGATGGACGAACTCGAGGGAACGGTCGTCCGAATCAGACGGTTCGCCGACGAGGTCGCCGCCGCGAGCGAGCAGGTGACGGCGAGCACCGACGAGATTCAGCGCGCGAGCGAACAGGTCAGCGGTTCGGTCCAGGAGATATCCGCCGGCGCCGCGCGACAGAACGACAGTCTCGCGTCGGTCAGCGACGAGATGACGTCGATGTCGGCCACCATCGAAGAGGTCGCGTCGTCCGCCTCGGAGGTGGCGACGACCGCCGAAGGCGGCGTCGAACGCGGGACCGACGCGCGGACCCACGCGACGAACGCCATCGACGAGATGAACGCCATCGAGACGCGCACCGACCGCCGGGTCGACGAGGTGGAGTCGCTCGAAGCGGAGATAAAACGCATCAGCGACATCGTCGAGATGATAGACGACATCGCCCAGCAGACGAATCTCCTCGCCCTCAACGCCTCCATCGAGGCCGCCCGCGCGGGCGAGGCGGGCGAGGGGTTCGCCGTCGTCGCCGACGAGATAAAGACGCTCGCCGGCGAAGCGAGCGACGCGACCGACCAGATCGAGGCGCTCATCTCCCACGCCGTCGAGTCGACCGAGAAGGCCGCTTCCGACATGCACGACACCGGCGAGGACGTCTCGAACAGCGTCGACGTGGTGGAACGAGCGCTCGTCGCCGTCGAAGAGGTCGTCGAGGCGTTCGAGGAGACGAACCGCGGCGTCCAGGAGATAGACGACACCACCGAGGAGCAGGCCAGAACGACCGAACAGGTCGTCAGCAGGGTCGAGGAGGTGGCGCGCATCAGCGCCGAGACGACCGACGAGACCCAGCAGGTCTCGGCCGCCTCGGAGGAACAGACCTCCTCGCTGACCGAAGTCTCCACCAGCGTCCGGTCGCTGGCGGACCAGGCCGAACGGCTCCACCGACTGCTCGGTCAGTTCGTCGTCGGTGACGCCGGAACGTCGCCGTCGCCGTCCGCGGACGGCCGGTCGGCCGCCGCGGTGAACGAACGGGTGTCCCCGGCGACGGACGGTGGGTCCGACCGCGCCGCCCCGACCCGGCCGGCCCGCCCCGACCGCCGGTCGTAACTCCCACCGAACGACTCTCTTTTCGCCCGATACCGCTCGTATCAGAGGGATTTCGATGCCACGGCCGCCGACGCATTCGGTGTCCCCGACGGCGACGGCTCTCGGCCTCGTCGGCGCTCGCCGTCATCCGAACGTCCTCGCGTAGAATCACCGCCGGCCGCCGCTCAGTACGACATCTGCGGATGTCGGCTCGCGGGGTGGTCGTCCGCCGAACCGTCGCCGTCGGACTCGTCACACTCGCCGCGAATGCCCCCGTTCGCCTCGTCTTCCCCGCCGCGCGTCGTCTCGGTACCTCCGCGTTCGTCGTGCGGGGAGGCCGCCTCGACGGCGGCGCGAACGTGCCGCGCGGAGATGGGCTGTCTACTTCCCGCGTCGTACGTCTCCGCTATCGCCCGTCTCGCCGCCTCGTTCGCCGCCGATTCGAGGTCGCTCGCGCTGAATCCGTCGGTCGCGGCGACCGCGTCGTCCAACTCGTCGTCGTCGAGTTCGGTCGGCCGTCCGTCGAGGTGGTACCGCAGTATCGACCGTCTGGACTCGGGGTCGGGGAGGGGAACGGCTATCCACTCGTCGAACCGACCCGTCCGGACGAGCGCCTCGTCGAGTTCTTCCAGTTTGTTCGTCGCACCGATGACGACGACGTCCTCGGCGTCCAGCGCCGCGAGTTCCATCAGCAGTTGGTTCTGCATCTGCCGTTCGCTCTGCGTGTTGTGGGTGGCCCCCCTGTCGGTTCCGAGGGCGTCGAGTTCGTCGATGAAGACGATGCTCGGTTGGTGCGCCCGGGCGACCTCGAATATCTTGGCGATGTTGTCGGCGCTCTCGCCGACGAACTTGCTCGTCACGTTCGCGGGCGTGATGCGTAGGAACGGCCGTCCGAGTTCGCCGGCGAGCGCGCGACTCAGATACGTCTTCCCGGTCCCCGGCGGTCCGTGTAGCAGAATACCGTTTATCGTTCCGAGTCCGTACGCCTCGAACAGTTCCGGGTCGGACAGCGGGTTCAGGACGGTCTGTCTGAGTCGCTCTTTGACGCCGTCCATCGCGGCCACGTCCTCGAACGTGGTGTCCGGTTCGCACAGCCACTGTTCGGCGTCGGCGTCCGCCCCTCCGTTATCGGACGCGTCGTCTCCGGACGGACGGACCGCCTCGGACATCTCGTCGGTCACGTCGTCGGCCGTCGTCGGCCGCTTCTTGTCGCCCTGCTGGAACCGGACCACGCCGCCGACGCGTTCGGGCGTCAGGTTGGCGACCACGGCGGCGTCCGCGTCGGACATCCACTCGAACTCGCGCGTTAGCGCGTCTCGGAGGTCGGCGTGGAATCCGTTCGGCAGCGACTGGGTGAACCGCCCGTTCCGACCGATGGGCGTCCGCCGTCGGTCCCATCCCCAGTAGAGGTGTTCGGCCGCCCCGCGAGCGGCGTTGTTCACGAACTCGGCCACCTCCGCGGCGTGCGACCGCAGGGCCGCCGGGTCGCACCGCGCCGCCGCCTCCGAAGCGATGGTCTCCGGCCGGTTCTCGCACGCGTCGGCGAAGGCGTCGATGTGCTCGGCCTCCAGGGCGCGTTCGAAGTGGAGCGTCGCGGCGACGTTCGCCGCGGCCATCTCCTCCTCTCGAACGAGGAACCCGGCGGAGGTGACGTACTCGCGTCGCTCGCCGTCGTCTGTCGTCCGGTCCCACGCGTACTGGATGCGCCCGAGGCTCCGTATCGGCCGCGCGTCACCGAGGCGGTACCCCTGCCGGACGGTACCGTCCGCACAGAGGTACGCCATGTCTTCCGCTCTCCCCCCAACTATCACGACCTCTCCTTGGCGAACCCCGGTTAAAAATTCGATTCCTCGTTCTCACCGCTGATATCGGCGTTTCCGGACAATTCGGCCGTCGCGGAGACGGTTCGGTGCGCCGACGGCTACAACGCTTATCCGACTCACCGCCTCAGGTACCGGTATGACGATGGACTCCTCGACGACCGACGACCCGCTCCCGTCGGACCTCGAAGACCACCTCTCTCCGTCGGGCGACCGGACGCTCGAGGATTACCTCGCCATGCAGGACGCCATCGGCGACCGGACGCGGTTTCTGGTCGTCTATCTCCTGGCGAACGACGACCCTCGCACCTCGGCGCAGTTGGCCGACCGGGTGGGGGTCCGCGCGAACACGCTCCACTACCACCTCAACAAACTCGAAGACGTGGGGCTGGTGCGAAAGCGGCGCGAGGCGGTGAACGGCACGGACGTTCGAGATACCCACTACGAGGCCACCGACGCCGGACGGGAGATACTCGAACACGGCGTCGTCCGCCTCATCCGTCGAACCGACGACTCCCCCGACGGTTCCGACTCGTAGCTCCCCCTCACACCGGGTTTCCGTCGTTCCGCGCGCCCCGAACCCTCCTCTCGTCTTCTCGACGGCATCTCTTCGATCCATTTTGATCGTTTTCCTGTCCTTTTTCTCTTTTCTGTCTTTGCTCTCTTTGCTGTCTCTTCTCCGGTGACGAACGCGGTGGAACACGGTTCCGACCCGACTGGCGTCCGTTCCGACCGGAACTCCGAACCGAACGACACACGAGATGACTATATAAACGGCCTGAAAATACAGCCATATTCCCCATTCCCCTTTCGGCCGAACCGGGTATCTGCATGGCGACCACCATCACGGACGACGAGACCGGCAAGCCAGTCGTCGACAGCGACGGAAACCAGATTGGCGTCGTTTCGTCGGTCGAACACGGGACGGCCCTCGTGGACCCCGACCCGGGTATCACCGACAAACTCCTCGCCAAACTCGGCTGGGACAACTCCGACGAGGAGGACTACCCGCTTCAGGAGGCGCGAATCGACACCGTCACGGACGACGAAATCCGTCTCCGCAGCCTCTGAACTGAGCCCCGACCGGACCTCCGTTCTCCGTCGACCGACCAACCTATCAAAACCCGTAGCGACGAGTCTCCGTTTCGCCGGTCTCAGCGCTCTTCTTCGAGGCGGGAGCGGACGTCCCCGGCGTCGAGTTCGTCGACCGCTTCCAGTCCGAGCGAGACGACGAGCGGGTAGAAGTGGCGGTTCTTCTCGAACGACTCCTCGTACTCGTACTCGTATTCGGCCTTGAGGATGGAGTAGGCGCGGTCCAAGTCCCGTCGAATCCCGTGCGGGAGGTACATGTAGGTCGGTTTCTGCTCGTCCTTGACCGAGAGTTTCGGTTCCTCTTCGCCCGCCCCGTCCGGTTCGCCCGCCCCGTCCGTTTCGTCCGTCTCCCCGCTTTCGTCCGGTTTTGCCGTCCCGTCCGGTTTTGCTGTCTTTTCGGTCTCATCCGTCTCGCTCGGCTCGCTTTCCCCACCGGCTTCCTCCGCGTCTTCTCGGTCCTCCGCCCCCTCCGACTCGCCCGTCAGGGCTCGGTCTCGGGCGCGCTGACGGCGACGACGGAGGCGGTCCGCGCGGTCCTCGCCGCTCATGCTTCGACCTCCCGTCCCTCGATGCCGAACTGCTCGTCGAGGTCGGCGGCGATGTCGCGGAACACCTCGCACATGTCGGACTCGGGGTTGAACTCGAGCAGCGAGACGCCCGCGTCGAGGGCCTTCTGTACGTCCGCGCGTTCGCGAATCTGCCACACCGGCACGTCGTCGAAGGCGGCGTTGATCCACTCGACCATCTCGCGCGCCTGCGTCTTCCGCACGTCGATGCGGTTGACGACGACGCCGCGGTCGTGGATGTCTATCTCGTAGTCGTACTCCAAGGCGTCCACGTGGTCGAAGAGGAGCTCGAACGCCCGCTTGGATGTCGACTCCGCGAGGGCGGGGATGAGGACGTTCTGCGTGGCGAACAGGGCGTTGTCCATGAGGTTGCCGAGGTTGGGCGGGCAGTCGACGACGACGTAGTCGTAGTCGTCCTCCACCTCGCGCAGGACGAGCGACAACTGTTCGCCGCTCCGACGCGCGAGCGTCAGTTCCGGTTCGGCGGCGGTCATGTCGATGTTCGAGGGAATGACGTCCATCTCCTCGTGCTCGCGGACGATTTCGGCGACCGTCTCCCGCTCTTCGGGGTCCGTGAGGCAGTCGAACAGCGTCGGCGGTTCGTCGTCGTACGCGTCCATCAGACCGAGGTTCTCCGTCGCGTTCCCCTGCGGGTCCAAGTCGACGAACAGCACGTCGTGCCCGCGGGCGCTTATCGCGCCGGCGACGTTGATGGCGATGGTCGTCTTTCCGACCCCGCCCTTCTGGTTCGAGATGCAGAGTTTTGCCGGGCCACTCATACGGTACGGCTTTCCCGTCAAAACTTATACTTTCCGACAAAGACAGTTTTTCTAGTTTTGCTGTTTTTGATGCAGTTTCGACGCTGCTGTCGGTTCCGGCGCCGGTTCGAGGACGCCGAAGACTCCCTGCTCGGTTCTCTTCGCCGACTCCGTCTACAAATCGTATAAGGCTCCTCCGCGAGGGACGAGTATGGCTACGAATCACGTCACCCGTGACGCGGCGACGACGGGCAACGAATCGACGCTCACTTCCTGGTATCGGACGCCCGACCCGAGGGGGTTCTGAGTGGCCGACGAGACGCGCGTCGGCGTCGACGTGGGCGGGACGTTCACCGACGTGGCGCTTCTGACCGCGGAGGACCGACTCGTGACCGCGAAGGTGCCGAGCACGGGCGACCAGAGCGTCGGCGTCGTCGAGGGCATCGAGAAGGCCTGCGCGGAGGCCGGTATCGACCCCGACGACGTCGACGGCTTCACGCACGCGATGACCGTCTCGGTCAACGCCCTGCTCGAAAGCACGGGCGCGAAGACGGCGCTCGTCACCACCGAGGGCTTCCGCGACGTGCTCGAAATCGGCCGGCAGGACCGCCCCGACCTCTACGACCTGACAGCCGAGCGACCCGCGCCGCTCGTGCCGCGCCGCCGCCGTTTCGAGGTGACCGAACGCGCGACCGAGGACGGTATCGAGACACCGGTCGACGAGAGCGAAGTCCGTGAACTCGCCGCCGAGATTCGGGACTGCGGGGCCGAGAGCGTCGCCGTCTCACTGCTGCACGCCTACCAACACCCCGAGAACGAACGCGCCGTCGCCGCGGTGCTCCGCGAGGAACTGGACGTTCCCGTCTCGGCCTCCCACGAGGTGCTCGCGGAGTTCCGCGAGTTCGAGCGCACCTCCACCACCGCGGTCGACGCCTACGTCACCCCCGTCATCGACGCCTACCTCGGCCGCCTCGAAGAACGAGCCGCCGAGTTGGGCGTCCCGACGCCCCGCATCATGCAGGCCAACGGCGGCCTCGCGCCCGCTTCGACCGTCCGAGAACACGCGGTGACGACCACCATGTCCGGCCCGGCGGCGGGCGTCGTCGGCGCCGCGGAGACGGCGGCGGCGGGCGACCTCGCCGGTCTCGTCACGTTCGATATGGGCGGCACGTCGAGCGACGTGAGCCTCGTCCGCGGCGGCGAGGCCGAGCGCACGACGGACGCCGAGATAAACGGCCATCCGGTCAGGACGCCGATGGTCGACGTGAACACCGTCGGCGCCGGCGGCGGCTCTGTCGCGTGGGTCGACGCGGGCGACGCCCTCCGCGTCGGCCCGCGTTCCTCGGGTGCCGACCCCGGTCCGGCCTGCTACGGGCGCGGCGGCACCGAACCCACGGTGACGGACGCGAACGTCGTCCTCGGCTACATCGGCGGCAGTTCCGCGCTCGGCGGCGAACTCTCCCTCGACGCGGGGGCCGCACACGACGCCCTCGCCGGCCTCGCCGACGAGGTCGGCCTCGACGACGCCCTGGCGGCCGCCCGCGGCGTCTACCGCGTCGCCAACGCGAACATGGCGCGCGCGATTCGCTCGGTGACGGTCGAACGGGGCCACGACCCTCGGCGGTTCGGCCTCGTCGCCTTCGGCGGCGCCGGCCCCATGCACGCCGCCGCTCTCGCCGACGGCCTCGACGTCGGTACCGTCGTCGTCCCGCGGGCCTGCGGCGTCCTCTCGGCGTACGGACTGCTCGCGGCCGACGAGAAGCACGACTCCGTGCGAACGCTCCGGAGTCCGCTCGTCGGCGTCGACGTGGCGACCGTCGAATCCGCCTACGACGGCCTCCGGGCGGACGTACTCGCGGACGTCGAGACGCCCGCAGACGCGACGGTGTCGCGGGCGGCCGACCTCCGGTACGACGGGCAGAGCTTCGAACTCACCGTCCCGGTCGGCGGGACGTTCGACCCCGAGACGGTCGCGGAGCGGTTCCACGAGGCCCACGAGGGCGCCTACGGCTACCGGCTCTCCGACCCCGTCGAACTGGTCAACCTCCGCTCGACCGCCGTCGTCGAACGCGGCGCCCTCGACGTGACGTACGGCGGCGCCGGCGAGGCGCGAAAGGCAACCCGTGAGGCGTTCTTCGACGACGGGTTCCGCGAGACGCCGGTGTACGCCCGCGAGGGACTCGACGCCGGCGACGACGTTTCCGGTCCGGCCGTCCTCGAACAGAACGAGAGCACCGTCGTCGTGCCGCCGGGGTGGCGGGGAACGGTCGGAGCCGACGGAACGCTCACGCTGACCAGAGGGGGTGAGGAACGGTGAGCGACGCGGACTCGGATGCGGACGTCGACGCGGTCCTGCTCGAAATCGTGCGCAACCAGTTCGAGAGCGTCGCCGAGGAGATGGGGCAGGTGCTCATCACCTCCTCGTACTCGCCGAACATCAAGGAGCGGCGCGACTGCTCGACGGCGCTGTTCGACGCCGAGGGGCGCCTCGTCGCGCAGGCCGAGCACATCCCCGTCCACCTCGGGGCGATGCCCGAAGCCGTCGAGACGGTGCTGGCGTACGACCCCGAACCCGGCGACGTGTTCGTTCTGAACGACCCCTTCGAGGGCGGCACGCACCTCCCGGACGTGACGATGGTGTCGCCGCTGGCGATAGACGGGGAAATTCTCGGATTCGCCGTCTCCCGCGCCCACCACGCCGACGTGGGCGGGATGACGCCGGGCAGCATGCCCGCGGGCGCGCGAGAGATATACCAAGAGGGTCTCCGTCTCCCGCCCGTGCGGTTGGTGTCGGGCGGGGAGACGAACGACGACGTGCTGTCGCTCCTCCTGGCGAACGTCCGCAACCCGGGGGAGCGCCGCGCCGACGTCCGCGCACAGATAGCCGCGAACGACCGCGCCGAGGAGCGACTCGCCGACCTCGTGGCCGAACACGGCCGGGAGCGAATCCTCGCGGCGTTCGACGCGGTCATCGATTACTCGCGCGAGCGAGTCACGGCGGAACTACGCGACCTGCCGGACGGGGAGTACAGCGCCCGCGACGTGCTCGAAGGCGACGGGCTGACCGACGAAGACGTACCGATCGAGGTGACGGCGACGGTCGACGGTGATACCGTCGCGTTCGACTTCGAGGGCACCGCTTCGCAGGTCCCCGGCAACGTCAACGCGCCGCTGGCGGTGGCCAAGAGCGCGGTCTACTTCGTCGTCCGGTGCGTGACCGACCCCGAGATACCGCCGAACCAGGGCTGCTACGACCCCATCGAGGTGTCGGTGCCGGCGGGGTCGCTGTTGAATCCGAACGCGCCGGCCGCCGTCGTCGGCGGCAACGTCGAGACGAGTCAGCGCGTGACCGACGTGGTGTTCACCGCCCTCGCGGACGCCGCCCCCGACCGCGTCCCCGCGCAGGGACAGGGGACGATGAACAACCTCACTATCGGCAGTCGCGCCGGCGGGTCCGACGGCTTCACCTACTACGAGACAATCGGCGGCGGTTCGGGCGGCCGCGCCGACGGCGACGGCCTCGACGGCGCGCAGGTCGGGATGACGAACACGCTCAACACGCCCATCGAAGCGCTGGAGGCCGAGTATCCGCTGTTCGTCGAGGAATACGGCCTCCGGCCGGGAAGCGGCGGCGACGGCGAACACCGCGGCGGACTCGGTATCGTCCGCTCTGTCACCGTCGGGGCCGACGCCACCGTTTCGCTGCTCACCGAACGTCGCCGAGTCGCCCCGCGGGGTATCGCCGGCGGCGCGGACGGCGCGGCGGGCGAGAATCTCGTCGACGGGTCGCCGGTCCCGGCGAAGACGACGCGCGACGTGCCGGCGGGGACGACGGTCACCGTCCGGACGCCCGGCGGCGGCGGCTACGGCGCCCCCGACGACCGGAGCGAGGAGCGACGCGAGGCAGACCGCGCGGACGGAAAGGTGGAGGACTGATAGGACTGATACGGACGACCGGAGGCCGGTCTCCCGGGCGATACCCGACGCGACGAGCGGATTCGGAGTCTGAGTTCGGCTACTGACCGGGCTGGAACTCCTCGTACGGTTGGATGACGACGAACCCGCCCTCCTCGGGGAACTCCAGTTGGTACGTCTCACCCGAGGAGCGGCCGAGGAGCCCTTTGATGTCGATGTCGCGCTTCGCGCTTGGCGAGACGTCGCTGCTCCACGCCACGGTGGCGTTGGGGTCGGTGCTGACGGGCGTCGGAACGACCAGCGGTTTGCCGTGCGTCGTGATGGCGACGCGGCCCGGACCCTCCAAGAAGACGTTGAAGAGACCGCCCGAGGAGGCGCCCGCGATGCTGTTCATCATCCTGATGTCCCAGCCGACGCCCTCCTCGAACGCGAGCACGTCGTTGCCGTTGACGCTTATCTCGTCGGTTTCGCCCAGTTCGAGTATCTGCACCTCCTTGCCCTGGTCGGCGAGGTAGAGGTTGCCCTCGCCCGTCGCCTGCATCATCACGGTTCCCTCGCCGGTGGCCCGCTTCTTCAGCATCCCGGTGAGACCGCCCTCGGACTTCCGCTCGAAGGAGATATCGCCCGTGTAACCGACCATCGACCCCGCCTTCGCCATGACGCTGCCGCTGACGGTGACGTCGAGCAGTTTCGAGTTCTCCAGTTGGAACGTCTCTCCTCCCGATTCCGGCGCGTGCGTGCTGACGAATTCGTCGAGATTCATAATCTGTTTCGAGTCGCCGCCGCGGTGACTCTCAGGAGAACGACTCTCGCGGAACGGTATAACTCTACGCGGCGTACCAGTCGGTCGAGCGGGATACGGTGCGTCGCGGGTGCCGAGGCCTGCGGCCGTCCCGTGCCGCTACGCTCTCCTCCGTTCTCTCATCAGTAAGTCCGCTCCGTCACGAGGTCACCCGCCTCGTCGTACACCGAGACGGTGTCGCCCTCGTCGTTCCAGACGCTCCGCGCTCGACCCCAGTGAACCGTCACCTCGTCGTCGCCCGCGCCCGTCAGGAGGCGGACGGTCGCGCCTGCGGGAACGACCGTTCCCGCGGGAAATTCGTACTCGTGCCCCGCCTCGTCTGTCACCGTCCACCCCGAGAGGTCAACCGGGGCGTCGCCTTCGTTCGCGAACGAGACGGATTCGCCCGCGCCGTCGCCCTCCCCCGAGGCGTCGACGTTCGAGACCACGAGCGGCGACGACGGCCCCGCGTCGGGGGTCACCGGCCCGAACAGGTCGAACGACTCCCCGAAGTTCGACGTGCGGGGGAGCGTCTCGTCGCCGTTCAGGTTCGACTCCCCGTCGACGACTCGGTCGTCGCTCAACCGCAGGTCCGACCCGAGGGCCTCGGCGACGCCGTTCAGGTGCTCTCGCGCCTCCGCGGGCATCCCCTCGGCGCCGTGTCCGAGGAGGAGGACCGCCCCGCCGCCGTCGACGAACGACCGGAGGGCGGACAGTTCGGACTCGTCGTACGCCTCCGCCGGCGCGCAGACGACGAGGGCGTCGCCGTCGACTCCTTCGCCCACGTCGTTCTGCTGGGTGAGCGCCGCGTCCTGCCCCTCCAGATATCTGAGGTAGTACGCCATATCCTCACAGGAGAGGGCGTAGTCGGCGTTGAACTGCCCGTGACCGCCGTCGACGACGACGCGTTCGGGCCGTTCGGCCCCCGCGGAGAGGGACCCGACGAGGTTCGTCGCGAACGGGTAGTTGCCGAACCGACTGGTGTCCGCCGCGAACCCCTCCGCCTCCTCGTACCGTTCGTCGAGGAGGGGGCCGCCGACCGTCGCCACGCCCGCCTCCCGGTCGACAGCGACGAGTGGAATCCGCTCCTCGTAACTCACCTCGCCGCCCGACTGCGTCGCGGAGGGCGAGGCGAAGACGGGAACTCTATCGTCGGAGACGGCACCGGACGCCGTCCGGACGCTCGCCGCTTTCGGAACGAACAGCCGTTCTATCTCGCTATCTCTGATTTCGGGCGACTGCGCGGGGTCGCTGCGTTTCCACACCCGTGCGCCGTCCTCGCGGGCGGAGCGCTCCCGTTCGAGGTAGTCGTCGTGCCGGGCGAACCCCGAGTCGTACACCCGGGCGTACCCCTCCGCCACCGCCAGTCGGTTGTACACCGTCGACCCGTCGTCGGTGCCGTCGTCGTCCTCGTTTTGCCCTTCCCCGTCGCTCCGGTCGTACCGAACGTAGCGAAGCAACCGTCCGAAACTCCCGCGGTCGGGTTCGTTCGCGTCGGCTTCGAGTTCGACCGACGCGTCGGTCAACTCCCGCTTCGCGAACTCGCTCGCTCTGTTCCCCCAGCGTCCGAGGTACGAGAGGTCCTCGATGCCCTCCCACTCCGCGCGACGCTCCGCGTCGGCGTTGTCCTCCGTCTCGGGGGTGTCTATCCCGATGATTCGGACGCGCTCTTCGCTCCCATCGTCGAGGCGGACGTCGATGGTGTCGCCGTCGACGACGTCGACGATTGTCGCAGTCTCTCCCATGCGTTCCGCCTCTCGTTCCCGTCGTATTACCTTTAATTCCGCTTCGCTATAGTCGGTATTTACCGCTCCGGAGACGTAGCGAGACAAATAAAAGACGGTTTTGGCGTCTTTGACGTCTTTTCTGTCGCTACTGTTTCTTCCCTCTCGCACACCGCTACTCGTCGGTGCGCCGACCCAGCAGGGTGGTTATCTCCATCTCGTAGAGGACGAGGTCGATTTCGTCGACGTTCTCGTCGAATACCCGAAGCGGACCGAATCGCTCGTTGAGTTCGGTGGCGTCGTACGCCGCCCGTTCCTCCTCGGACAGTCGCCGGAGCGACCCGGTGGCGACGACGCTCCAAGAGACGTCCCGGCCCGCGGCGTCGAAGAGGACGAACGACGCTTCGGTCGTCGCCTCCGCGACGTCGAGTTTCCTGCTGTCCTCGTCGTCGGAGAGGCGGAACAGGAGCGAGTCCCCGTCGTAGTAGTGGCAGACGGGTACCCCGTACGCGACGCCGTCGTCGGCCAGTGACAGCACCCCCGCCGACTCCGACCGAAGCCGTTCGTCCACCTCTTCGTCGCTCATCCCGAACGTGTACACGTACTCGATGCTGTCCATAACTCCTCTCGGAAGGTTACGTCGCGTCGCGGTATCAACCCGAGTTCGCTCTTCGGGTGACTTTCACCTCGGGGATGTACCACTCGTCAAAACTAGCAAATAGAGTTTTGTCTCCTTTTCTATCAGAGATAATTTTGACTTGGACGGCCAGCAGAACGCTCACCGAACCGAAATCGGTCGTCCATCATCGTCTCCGACTCCTCGGACCGCTGACCGGTCGGCGGTCGGAGCGTTCGCGGCGACGACGAGCCATCACCGCGAGAACCGAGGTGTTCGCGGACGCGGTCGGCGCGTCTCGGGTCGTCACCGTTCGCGTCGCCGTCCGGTTCCCCGTCTATCAATACGTCCCGACGTGACCGTCCTTCCGCGGTTCGGTCGCTCCCGAGAGCGTGCCGCCGTCGTTCCGAACGAGTTGCGCGCCCCCGAACATCCCCGTGTGGAGGAGGGACACGTCGTGGCCCCGCCGGTTCAGCGTCGCCCCGACCGACCCGGCCAGCGCGGGTTCGAGCGCCAAGTCGCCGTCCTCGCGGTAGCGCCACCGCGGGGCGTCCAGCGCCGCCTGAATCGGCATGTCGTAGTCGACGATGTTCGATATCACCTGCACGTGCCCCTGCGGTTGCATGTAGCCGCCCATGACGCCGAACGCCGCCCAGTCGTCCTCGTCGAACTTCGCGAGGGCGGGGACGAGCGTGTGGAACGGGCGCTTGCCGGGTTCCAGCCGGTTGGGGTGGTCGTCGTCGAGCGAGAACGACGCCCCCCGATTCTGGAGGGCGATACCGGTGTCGCCGGCGACGACGCCGGACCCGAACCCGGCGAACCGGGAGTTGATGTAGGAGACGACGTTGCCCTCGTCGTCGGCGACGCAGAGCAGGACCGTGTCGGCGTCCTCGGCGTGCGCGTCCGGCACGCCGAACGACACGTCGCTCGGTTCGTCGGTGATGTCGGCCGCGCGCCGACGGGCGTACTCCTTCGATGCCAGCGGCGGAATCTCCTCGTACTCGGGGTCGGTGATGTAGCGGTGGCCGTCGTGGAACGCCCGCTTCATCGCCTCGCCGAAGTAGTGCACGCGGTCGACGGAGTCGTAGTCGGCGTCGCCCGCGGCTATCTCCTCGGCGATGTTGAGCGCTTCCAGGGCGATGAGCCCTTGATTGTTGGGCGGGAGTTCGTACACCTCCGTTCCGCGGTAGGTCGTGCTCACGGGGTCGAGGAACTCCGGTTCGAAGGCCGCGAGGTCCTCGACGGTCATGAACCCGCCCTTCGACTGCACCTCGTCGGCGATGGCCTCGGCGATTTCACCCTCGTAGACGGCGTCGGCGCCCTCCTCGGCGATGGTTTTCATCGATTCGCCGAGTCGCGGAAGCGTCACCGTCTCGCCCACCGTCGGCGGTCGGCCTCCCGGCAGGAACGCCTCGCGGGCGTGTTCGTCGGTGAACAGGTCGTCGCCGTGCTCCCACTGCGCCGCGACGACTTCCGTCACCGGGTAGCCCTCGGTGGCGTACCGAATCGCCGCTTGGAGGTTCTCGCCCAGCGTTCGGCGCCCGAGTTCGCGCGTCGTCGCCTCCCACCCGCGCGCCGTCCCGGGGACGGTCACGGTGTGCGGCCCTCGCATGGGCATCTCCGCCTCCGCGGGTTCCTCACCCTCGTCGGCGACCGCTTCGCGGACGCGCTCGCGGGTCGCACCGCTCGGCGCGCCGCCGCAGGAACGCATCGCGCCCACGTCGCCGTCGGCGGTGCGGTAGAGGGCGAACACGTCGCCGCCGAGGCCCGTCGACGTGGGTTCGACGACGTTCAGTGCGGCCGCCGTCGCGACGGCCGCGTCGAAGGCGTTTCCGCCGTCGCGGAGCGTCTCGATACCCGCCTGCGCGGCCAACGGCTGGCTCGTCGCCACCACGCCGGACCGACCGTACACGGTCGACCGGCGCGAGGCGAACTCGTCTAGATTCGGTTCGCTCATAGGGATGTAACCTCGTCTCTCCGCAAAGCACCCACCCCGGATATATCCGCCCGTTCCGTCCGTCGACCGAGATAGCAACCGGTTTGGCGGTGCTTCCGAAATCGAGCACAGCGACCGTGAGCGACCATCCCAGCACAGACTCTTCTCGACGCGAGACGCTCGGTCTCTTCGTCGGCCTGTTCGTGCTCTCGACGGCGGCTGCAGCCTACGAAATCGCCCCGGCGAGTGTCCTGCCGCTGATCCAAGAGTCGCTCGGACTCACGGCGAGTACGGCGGGGTGGCTCGTCAGCATCATGTACGCGACTGCCGTCGTCACCAGCGTCCCCACCGGTATCGTCCTCGACCGCTTTTCGGTCCGCCGGGTAATTCTCTTCGGAACCGTCGCGCTCGTCGTCGCGGGCGTGTGGGGCTGGTATGCGGCCACCGCCGGCGCGTATCTCTGGCTGCTCGTCTCACGCGTTCTCGGCGGTATCGCGTACGTCATCTTCTGGAACGCGGGCGCGAACGTCGTCGGCAGCGCCGTTGCGTCCCGGTACCGGGCAACCGCCGTCGGCGTGTTCACCGCGAGCGCACCGGTCGGATTCGCACTCGGCCAGTTCGGCAGTCCGCTCGTCGCGACCGTCGCCGGATGGCCCGCAATCCTCCCGCTGTACGCCGCCATCGGCGTCGTCGGCGTCGCACTGTTCCTGCTCGCGACCCGCCGCCACGTTCCGGGTATCGAGACGGCCACGCCGGACCGAACGGCGCTCCGCGGGTTGTTCACCGACCGGGCGGTCTGGACCGTCTGTGCGCTCTGCTTTCTGGCCTATTCGCTGTATCTCTTCGTCAACACGTGGCTCCCGAGCTATCTCGTCGACGGGTTCGGCATCTCGCTGGCGGCGGGGGGACTGCTGACCGCGCTGTTTCCGGCCATCGGCGCGGTCGGACGGTCGAGCAGCGGCGTGGTCTCCGAGCGCCTGTTCGGCGGCAAGCGTCGACCCGTCGTGATATCGGCGTTCGCCGTCGCCGCACCGGCCGTCGTCGCGTTCGTGTTCGTCTCGCGGCTCGAGTCGGTCGTCGGAGCGGTGCTCGTCGTCGGCTTCGCGATTCAACTCGTCACCGGGTTGCTCTTTTCGTATATCACCGAACTCGTCCCGCCGGCGGTACGGACGACGGCTATCTCGCTGCTGACGAGTATCGGTCTGCTCGGCGCGTTTGCTGCACCCATCGCCGCGGGAACTATCATCGACCGCGTGGGCTACGACCCGGCGTTTTTCGTCGCCGGTGGCGTCGCTCTTCTCGGCGTTCTCTTGGCGCTGCGTACGCCCGAACCCAACTGAAACCGCCTTTCCGGCTATCGTTGCGGAGCGCACCGTTCTCGACTCCGACGGGACTCGGCCATCGTCGAGTCCGTGGAGGAAGCCGGTAACCCGACCGAACTCGGACGCGACGTCGAACTCCGATACCCGGAACGACCAGGTGGACCTCGCGCGGTTGGCGCGCGAACTGATCGCCCGATAGACAGAGATGCTGACCACCGCCATCGAGATGAACTACTACGAGCCGAGCAGGGGGGTCCGTCGAAGAGGTGGGCGAGGCCCTCGGCATCTCGCGGTCGACGGCGTGGGAGCATCTCAACCGCGCCGAGCGCACGGTGATGCGGGAGATGCACTCGTCCCTCCGCGCCCAGTCCTGTCAGGTCTTGCTTCCCCGACCGAATCCCGCACAGCGGTGGGTGTCACCGCTTCACACTGTCGAAACGGCGATAAGCTATTTCCACGCGACGACAGAAGAAGCGGCCACCACGAGCAGGTGCGACCCTGCGCCCGACCCACCCAACCATGTCTTCGACAACCAGCGACCTGCACGACCGGATCGAGACCGTATCGAACGCCGAAGCGGACGGCGAGCAACTCGTCTCCGTCGCCATCCCGCCCCAGGAATCGCTCGAAGCGACGCGTCGGCGCGTCGAAGAGGACCACGCCGAGGCCGAGTACCTCGACGTCCGCGAGGAGGTCCGCAAACCGCTCAAGCAGGCGCTCGAAGAGACCCGCCGCGTCCTCCACGAGTACGAGGAGACGCCCGAGAACGGGCTGGTCGCCTACGTCGGCGTCGTCGACACCGAACTCGTAACGCACGTCTTCGACGACCTGCCGACGCCCGTCTCGACGGGGACGTACGAGTACGGTAACGAGTTCGACACGGACCCGCTCTCGCCGGCGACGACGCAGACAGACACCCACGGCCTGCTCGTCGTCTCCCGCGACAGCGCGACGCTCGGCCGGTACGACGGCGAGACCATCGAGCACGTCGACACCGTCGAGAGCGACGTGCCGAGCAAGCAGACCGCCGCGGGCGGCAAAGAGGACGACTTCCAAGGCCGGAGTCAGGAGCGGGCCGACGAGTTCTACGACGAGGTCGGCGAGGCCGCGGCGCGCGTGTTCCTCGACGACGCGCCGTCCGACGCCGTCGACGACGCCTCCCCCGGCACCGAGTTCGAGGGCGAGGCGCTCCTCGTCGCCGGCAGCGAGGTCACCGCCGAGCAGTTCCTGGAGGGCGACCACCTCTCGGAACCGCTCGCCGACGCCGCGGTCGGCCCGTTCGACGCGGAGTACGCCTCCGAGCAGGGCCTCCGCGAACTCGTCGACGCCGCCGAGGAGGCGGGCGAACTCGGCACGACCGACGCCCGCGGAGCGCTCGAACGCTTCTTCGAGGCGCTCGACGACGACGAGGAGACCGCCATCGGCGGGCACGAGGACGTCGAGCGAGCGCTCGAACTCGACGCGGTCGACACGCTCGTCGTCGCCGACTCGCTCCCGGAGGAGGAAGTGCAGTCGCTGGCCGAACGCGCCGAGGAACAGGGCGGCGAGTGCGTCGTCGCGCCCGAGGGCCTCGACCGAACCGAACGGCTCGAAGCGGCGTTCGACGGCGTCGGCGCGCTGCTCCGGTTCCCGATAGAGTAACGCGACCCCCGACGCTTCGGTCCGCGGCCGACCGACTCCGTTTTCGACCGGTGATTCGTCTCCGTCCCCGACTCCGTTTCTCCCTGCTCAGCGCTTCGGAGCGAGGAATTCGCCGAGCCACCGGTCGAGCCGCGAGACTTCCACCTCGCCGCTCCGGACGGTGACGACCGCGTTCTCGCACAGCGACTGGACGATTTCGGTCGTCGACCCGTCGACGAACTCCCGGAGTCGACCCTTCTCCGGGGCGCCGATGACCGTAGCGTCGTAGTACGACGACTGGTCGACGATGGCCCGCGCGGGCGTCTCGTCCTCCTCCGCCTCGTAGCGCCACGTATCGAAGTCGGCGAACCCGAGCAGGCGGTCGGAGCAGTACTCGAACAGGTCGTCGACGTCGCTCTCCGTCTCGCCCTCCTCGACGACGTGGAACAGGTCGACCCAGGCGTCGGCCGACTCGGCGAGGGCGCGCGCCATATCGAGCGTCGCGTCGAGGTGCGGGCCGCGCGCGACGGGGACGAGCACCGAGGAGATGCCGTCGAGTTCCGCGTTCCGCGTCACCGTGACGTGGTTGCCGCCAGAGGCGAGGGCCAGTTCGCCGCCGCCGAGCATCGACTTGCGGTCGCGGATATCGAAGATGACGGTGATGTCGAAGCGGTCGACGACGTCGCTCACCCACTCGGCGGTCACCGCCGGCGGCCGTTCGAGAAAGCGCGTCTCGTAGTCGGCCGACGCGTCCGACGACGACGGCTTCAGCGACTCGGCGACGCTCGCGTCCCGCACGGGGACGACGAACCGACCGCCGTCCGCCAGCGACTCGGCGACCCGCAGGAACTCCCCGTCGGCCGGTTCTCCCGGGTCGAACAGACAGAGCACCCGCTCGCTCGTCGCTCGTCCGCCGTCCGGAGAGGCGTACCCCACGGTCTGGCTCTCCCCGAGACGGTTAGGCATAGGCGACTGTTACGTCGAGAGATAATAAACCTCCGTACCGGTTCGCGCGCGCCGTCACTCACTCCGGAACGCCGCGACTCCCCCGCCAGCGGGCCAAGACGACGCGCTCGGCCCGTTCGGGACCGGCGTCGTCGACCCACGCCTCGGCGTCCGACCTCGAACAGGACCGAAGCTCCATGACGGCCGCCACGAGGTCGTCGTACGGGCGCGGTTCGACCGGGTCGTCGCTCACGTCCAACTCGTCGACGTTCGGCGGGGGAACGGGCATCGTCGGCGCTAGGGAGGCGGCGTTCAACAGTGGTTCGGTCGGCCGTCCGGCGGACGCGACGGCGCCGCGCCGGGTGCGCTCACTCGACGGCGTCGCTCATCTGCGACTCGACGGACGCCCGCACCTCCGTCGTCAGCGCCCCGTCGAACGTCCACAGGCCCGAGTAGCGGTCCGGACTCCGTTCCTGCGCGAGAAGGGCGGCGTCGTCCTCCTCGCCCTGGTAGACGACGAACCACGTCGTCCGGAGTTCGTCCTCCTCGGTGTGGGGGTGGACGGATAGCCCCGCCGACCCCTCCACCTCGACGTTCGGGACGCCGTGGACGTGGACGTCCACCCCCGACTCGCCCAGTCGTCGGTAGAGGTTCCGCGTCGGGATGTGTTTCGTGAACCGCGAGAACCGCTGGAACCCGCCGTGCAGTCGCCCCGTCTTCGACTGCCACGCGAGGTGCTCGATGACTCTCGACCCCTGGAGCATCTGCCCGCGCGACTGCTCGCGGATGGTCGTCGTCCCGGACGTCAGTTCGGCCACCAGCGGAGGTTCCGTGCGGTTCGTCTCGAACCGACCCCGGTCGCGCCGGACGTACTCCGTCAGGCTGTCGACGTCGGCGTCGGCGCGGCGGGCGCCGTCGCGGTAGAGGACGGCCGTCTCGGCCGAAATGGACCGGTTGTCGCCGTCCCCCTCTTCGTCTACACCTCCCTCGCCCTCGAACGCCACCTCGGCGCCCTGCGCGCGGAAGAACGATTCGAGCAGTTCCCGCCCCTCGGCGTCGACGCCGCCGACGACGACGAGGCGGTAGTCGCGTTCGAGCACGTCGTCGATTATCTCCGTGAGCGTCACGCCGGGCCTCCGAACCGCTCGTTCGGCGAACGGCGTCCGACCGTCGGAGGGCGAATCTCAGCCGAGACCTGTCCGGTCATCTCCCGTTCGAAAGGAGAGCTGATAGGAATATATTTTGTTTCGAATCGGGTGGAAAAATGACGGGTGAGGTGCTCTTCGTGAGATGGCCTGTTCGACGCCGTCGGCGTTACCTCTTGGTGCTGTTCGTCTCGGTCCGGACGCAGACCTGACCTCTCTCCAAGCCCGAACGAAATCTAGTTTGTACGGTTTTGATGCAAAAACTATATTTAGCGTCTTGGACAGTTGTTCGTCTTCCCGTCGACCGGAACTACCCGGCCTCACGGGCGTCGGCCCCGCGTAACGCGCCTACAGCGACCGTTCCGGGTCGCCGTGGCGGAGCATGTCGAGGAACATCGCCTCGAAGCGGTCGGCGTCGACGGACTCGACGACGCGGGCGTTGGGTTCGCCGTCGGTGACGCCGAGTTCGTCGACGAGGCTGTATCCGCGGGTCATCCCCCCGCGTTCGTCCACGTCGACGTGGTACTCCGCCGATTCGGTGATGAGGTCGGGATGAAGCGCGGACGCCACCGTCAGCGAGTCGGGTTGACTGGTCGTCTCCTCGCCGTACTGCTCGACGGCGAACTCCCGGGCGCGTTCCATGATGGTGGTGAAGAACTCGGCGTAGTCGGTGTCCATCGCGTCTATCTCTTCGAGGGTGTCGGCGCCGAACGTCCCGTCGCGGAGCGTCAGGCCCCAGTCGACGAGCGTCACGTCGAGCTCGTCGACGACGACTTTCGCCGCGTCGGGGTCGACCCAGAAGTTGAACTCCGCCGAGGGGGTGTCGTTGCCGAGGGTGTTCACCGCGCCGCCCATCACGAACACCTCGTCGAGGAGTTCGTTCAGTTCGGGTTCGAGGCGGAGGGCGAGGGCGACGTTCGTCAGCGGACCGATGCAGACCAGCGATATCTCGCCGGGCGACTCGCGGGCGCGTTCGACGATGGCGTTCGCGCCGTGGCCCTCGGCGGACTCCACGTCGGTCTCGGGGCGCAGTTCGCCGCCCAGTCCGCCCTCTCCGTGGACCTGTTCGGCGTGTTCGTGGTCCTTCACGAGGGGCGTCCGCGCGCCCTCGTAGACGGGCACGTCCGTCGCGTCGGCCACGCCGAGGGTGTGCTTCGCGTTCTCGACTTCCTGTTCGAACTCCACGTTGCCGGCGACCATCGTCAGCGCTTCGAGGTCGAGTGAGTCGGCCGACGCGGCGAGGAGAATCGCCATGGCGTCGTCGCCCGCGGTGTCGGTGTCGAGGATGACTCGTCTGCTCATGGGTTCCCATTCCCGGCGGCGTCGTTTAACGGCACGGGAACGGAGCGAACGCGGAACTGAAGTGACTTATCCCAC
Organism: Halogeometricum sp. S3BR5-2; assembly: GCF_031624635.1. NCBI lineage: Archaea > Methanobacteriati > Methanobacteriota > Halobacteria > Halobacteriales > Haloferacaceae > Halogeometricum > Halogeometricum luteum. Next base: position 189,191 of record NZ_JAMQOQ010000004.1, read on the forward strand.
CCGCCTCTCCCACGAGTATGGGCCGCGTCGTGAGTCTCGGGAGCATCAACGTCGACCACGTGGAGTACACCTCGACCGAGTGGGTGCGCTCGGCGGCGGAGCGTTACGAGTGGTTCCCCGCGCCGGGCGAGACGGTGTCCGTCGAATCGGTGCCCGACTCCCTCCGGGAGTCGTACGGGGAGACGTACCTCGGCGGGAAAGGGGCGAACCAGGCCGTCGCCGCGGCCGCGGCCGGCGCGGACGCGGGACTCTTGGGCATGGTCGGCGACGACGAGGACCGGTACGACGTGCTCGACTCCCTGTCGGACCGCGGCGTGGACGTGACCGGCGTGACCCGAACCGACGGGCCGACGGGCGCGGCGTACGTCGCCGTCGACGAGACGGGCGAGAACTACATCGCCATCCTCGCCGGCGCGAACGGCCGCGTCGACGACGCCTACGTCGACGACCGCCTCGACGCTTGCGCCGCCGCCGACTGCCTCCTCGTGCAGAACGAACTCCCGCCCGCGGCGGTCCGGGCGGCGCTCGACCGACTGGCCGGCCGCCCGGACCGACCGACCGTCGTCTACGACCCCGCGCCCGCCGCGGGCGCCGCGGCGATTCTCTCCCACGACTGCGTCGACGTGGTGACGCCGAACGAGGGCGAGTACGCCCGTCTCCGCGACGAACTCGACGCCTTCGACGGAACTGTCGTCCGCACGCGGGGGAAGAACGGCGTCGTCGTCGACGGCGGGGACTCCCGCCTCTCCGTCGAGTCGCCCGCCGTCGACCCCGTCGACACGACGGGCGCGGGCGACGTGTTCGTCGGCTACCTCGGCGCCGAGTTGGCGGCCGGGACCGACTTCGAGGCGGCCGTCAGACTGGCCACCGTCGCCGGCGCCCTCTCGACCGAACGCGAGGGCGTGCAGTCGGCCGCCCCGGCGCGCAAGGCGGTCGAATCGGTCGCCGTGCGGTCGCCGTAGGGTCGCCGTAGCGGTTCTCCCTCGCTCGCCTCGTTCACTCCAGGAGGACGCTGAACCCCCACGTGAACGAGGACTGCTCCTCGCCGCCCGCCTCGTCCATCACCGAGAACGTCGACTCGAAGCGGTACTCGCCCACGGGGAGGCAGACGTCCTCCTGCGTGGGCGCGCCGTACAGTCCCAGTTCCTGACTCGTCGACTCGCCGGGTTCGAGCGTCACCGTCCGGTACTCTTCTGTGACCGCGATACCGTCCGTGAGCCGCCAGCACCCCGCCTCGGCGGGGTAGTCGCCGTCGGACGGCAGGAGCATCAGGTGGTCCTCCGTGTCGTACCGGTAGGCGAAGACGATATCGCGCCCCTCGCCGAGCGTCACCGTCCGGTCGCTCTCGTTGGTCACCGTCGCGCGGAGCGTCGGGGGGTGCTCCTCGGTGGCCGCCTCCGCGACCACCTCGATAGCGGGCCGGACGGGGGCGTCCGGGGCGTCGTCCGTCGACGCGATGATGACGCCGGGGCCGCCGGTTCCCTCCGGGCGCGTCCCGCCGGTTTCGTTGCCGGTGCCCTCGCCCGGCGGCATCTCGGTGCCGGTGTCCGTCGGCGCCTCCGTTCCGGTCGGCGAGTCGGTCTCGCTCTCCGTCTCCGTTCCCGTCTCGGTCTCCGTGTCGCCGCCTGTCCCGCCTAGACACCCGGCGAGAAGAGCGAGCGTTCCGATGCCGCAGGTTCCGATGAGGGACCGTCGTGTCGTGTTCACGACAGACGTATCGACGTTCGAGGGGATAATCGCAACGTAGACACAAGCGAGCGTTTGTCCCACCCCGTCGTCCGCCGCGGACCGGTGGCGTTATAGTGAGTTAGGCGGGCCTAAAAACATGGGCGGAGAGACTTCGACGGGCGACGGAGCGGAGGAGCGAGCGGAGGAGCGAGCGGAGACGGGTCGGACGGACGAGGTGGTTCGGAACGACGGCCCCGATGTCGACGCCGACGTCGCCGTCGTCGGCGGCGGACCGGCGGGGTGTTCGGCGGCCGTCTTCGCCGCGCGGTACGGCCTCGACACCGTCGTCTTCGACCGCGGTCGGTCGTCGATCCGACAGTGCGGCTACTTGGAGAACTACCTCGGCTTCCCGGGCGGCGTCGACGTCGACGCCTTCTACGACCTGATGCACGCTCACCTCGAAGAGGCGGGGGGAACGCTCGTCCCCGAACTGGTCGAATCGGTCGACCGCATCGCGTCCGACGCGGCGGACGGGAGGAGGGCCGGAACGTTCCGCGTCGAGACGCAGGACGGCACGTCTCTCCGCGCCTCCCGGGTCGTCGCGGCGACGAAGTACGACGCGGGCTATCTGGCCGGAGTCGACGAGGCGATGTTCGTCGACGACGGGCACGGCGGCGAGACGCTCGACCCCGACTACCCGTCCGAGGACGGGGCGACGCCCGTCGGCGGCCTGTACGTCGCCGGCCCCCTCGCGGGCGTGCCCGACCAGGCCGTCGTGGCGGCCGGTCACGGCGGACGCGTCGGCGGGCGCGTCGTCGCGGACGTCCGCCGCGAGAACGGCCACTGGGACGCCGTGGCGACGTACTACGACTGGGTCCGCCGCGACGCGACGCTGACCGACGAGTGGCGCGACAGGGACCGTTGGCGCGAGTACTTCGACGAGTACCTCGCGCCCGAGGGCGAGGCGGCCGAGACGCTCGACGAGGCGCACGTCGAACGCGTCCGAGAGTCGTACATCGACGAGCGGTTCGCCAAGTACGCGACCGACGAGGAGATAGCCCGGCGGACCGACGCCGGCACCGAACGCCTCGTCGAGACGGTCGGCGTCGACCGACTCCTCGACGCCGTCGACGACGACCGAATCCGCGCCTACCTCGACGACTGACTCGTCGCCCCGTCTCTCCGCTCTCTTTCCGCCCCGCGTCTCCGACAGTGTTTTGCGCGGAACACCCGAAGATACAACTCATGAATACGGAGCTGCGAACGTACCTCGTGACGCAGGCCGACCGCTCCCGCGGGCGCGGCACCGTCGCCACCGTCCGCGCCGCCATCGACGGCGGCGTCGACGTCGTCCAGATGCGCGAGAAACACGCCACCGCCCGCGAGCGGTACGAACTCGGTCGGGAACTCCGGGAACTCACCCGCGAAGCGGACGTCGCGTTCGTCGTGAACGACCGCGTGGACGTGGCCGCCGCCGTCGACGCCGACGGCGTCCACCTCGGCGACGACGACCTGCCGATAGCGGTCGCCCGCGAGCAACTCGGCCCCGACGCCCTCGTCGGCCGGTCGGTGTCGACGGTCGAGGCCGCCGTCGAAGCCGAACGCGCGGGTGCGGACTACCTCGGCGTCGGCGCCGTCTTCGCCACCGACACGAAGGACGTCTCCGAGGGCGAGTCGAACGTCGGCACCGAGCGGGTAGCCGAAATCGCCGACGCTGTCGAGATTCCCCTCGTCGGTATCGGAGGCATCACGGCGGCGAACGCGGCCGACGTGGTCGGCGCGGGCGCGGACGGCGTCGCCGTCGTCTCGGCCATCACCGACACCGACGACCCCGAGACGGCCGCACGCGACCTGCGCCGGGCCGTCGACGGCGTGCGCGCCGGGGGGGTCGAACGGTGAGCGACCCGACCGTCGACCCCGCCGCGGCGCTCTCGGCCGTCCGCCGGGAGCAACCCTTGGTCAACTCGCTCACGAACGCGGTGACGGTCAACGACGTGGCGAACGCGACGCTGTACTGGGGCGGTCTCCCGGTCATGTCCGACGACGAACGCGAGGTGGCCGACATGGTCGCGGGCGCGCAGGCGTGTCTCCTCAACATGGGAACGGTCAGCGAGTCGGGCGAGGCGGCCAACGGGAACGGCGTCCCCCTCGTCGTCGACCCCGTCGGCGTCGGCGCGACGCCCACGCGGGACCGCGTCGCGGAGCGTCTGGTCTCCGAGGTCAGACCGGACGTGATAAACGGCAACTACGGCGAGATATCCGCCATCGCGGGCGAGGAGAGCGAGGTCCGCGGCGTCGAGTCGGTCGGCGAGTACGCCGACATCGCGGAGACGGCGGTGGCCGTCGCGCGGCGGACGGACGCCGTCGTCGTCGCCTCCGGCGAGACGGACGTGGTTGCGACCGAAGACGCGGCCTTCGAGGTGCGCGCCGGCCACCCGATGATGGGCGAAGTCGTCGGCACGGGCTGTATGCAGGGCGTCACCGTCGCGACGTTCGCCGGGGCGATGGAGGATACGCTGACCGCGGCGCTGGCCGGGACGCTCGCGTTCGGCGTCGCGGGCGAGGCGGCCGCGGACGGGCAGTTCGGCGAGTACGCCGGTCCCGCGAGCTACAAGATAGCGTTCCTCGACGCGGTGGCCGGCCTCGGCGGCGTCGACTTACCCGACGGCGACGAGCGAATCGAGCGCGTGGTGGAGGCGGCGTAACCGATGGCCGACCCCGACCCGCAGACCCCGCCGTACGCGCTGACGATTGCATCGAGCGACTCGGGCGGCGGCGCGGGAATCCAGGCCGACCTGAAGACGATGACGCGACTCGGCGTCTACGGCGGGTCCGTCGTCGTCGGCGTCACGGCGCAGAACACTGCGGGCGTCCGGTCGACGCACGTCCTGCCGACCGAGGAGGTCCGAGCGCAGTTCGAGGCGGTGAACGACGACTTCGATATCGGCGCGGTGAAACTCGGGATGCTGGCGACGGCCGAGGCCGTCGAGACGGTCGACGACTGCCTCGACGGCGTCGACGCCCCCGTCGTAATCGACCCGGTGATGGTCGCCACCTCCGGCGACCGACTGCTCGAAGCCGACGCCGTCGACGCCTACACCGAGCTGTTCTCGCACGCGACGCTGGTGACGCCGAACGCCGACGAGACGGAGGAATTGACCGGAGAGTGGCCCGACTCCGAGGCGGCGCGGGCGGCGGCGGCCGACCGGTTCTTCGAGTGGGGCGCCGACGCGGTGCTGTTCAAGGGCGGGCACGTCGAGGACGAGTCGGGGAACGGCGAGGTACGCGACGTGCTGGTCACGCCCGACGGGACGGAGACGTTCGCGTCGGAGCGCATCGAGACGGACGTGACGCACGGGTCCGGATGCACGCTGTCGAGCGCCGTCGCCGCCCGACTAGCACGCGGCGACGACCTCTCGGCGGCGGTCGAACGCGGCACCGCGTTCGTCCGCGCGGCGATAGCGAATCCGGCGGACGTGGGGGAGAACGGGAGCGTGAACCACCTCGTCGAGAGCGAGGGGGCGCTTGCGGAGTTCGGCGGCGAGTAGTGCGGACGACGCGACGCCGCGACGAGCGCGGAGTCGACGACCGACCTACGACCGCGTCCGCGTGTGGTACTGGGTGTAGCCGCCGAGGACGGCGTTGATGACGGCCCCCAGGAGGAGGACGACGCCCGTGAAGTACAGCCACGTCAACAGCAGCATGATGCCCGTGACGATGTCGGCCCCGCCGGCCGTCGAACGGGCGACGTATATCTGGAAGATGCCCTGCAGGAGCGCCCATCCGACCGCCGCGACGACGACGCCCGGGAGAATCTCCCGCGCGGACACGTCGACGTCCGGAAAGACGTAGTAGATGGGGAAGAACGCCACGATGAGACCCAGGGCGAGACCGACCGGGAGGAACACGCCGAGGTACGGAATCATCCCCTGAAACGCCCCGAACACGCTGGTCACCGCTATCATGGCGGCGAGTGCGAGCGTGAGGCTGACAAGGACGACGAGGCCGTCCTTGATCTGGTCGACGATAGAGCTGTCCGGCGTGACCTCGTAAATCTCGGAGAAGGCGGTGTCGAGCCCGCGGAATATCTTCAGCGCGCTCCAGACCAGTACGACGATCCCGACGACCGACGACCCGGTGGCGCTGTTCGCCTGCGTGGCGAACAGGCGCTCGATGAAGCTTCCGATGGCGGGCGAGACGTTCTCTGTGACGACTGACAGCACCTGCTCCTCCCAGCCCGCGCCGAAGAACGCGACGACGAAGACGGCGAAGAGGAGAATCGGTACCAAGGAGACGAACGCGTTGTAGGCGATGCTCCCCGCGAGGAACGTGACGTTCTTGTCGCGGAACGCCTCGCCTACCGCCTTGGCTTTCGAGACGGTGCCTGTTGAGTTGCTCATGGGGGCATCGTCCCTCCACGCTCACAAAGAACTCACGGCAGTTAGGAATGCTCTCGGCGAACGTCACGATTTCCTTTAGCTTCGCCGCGACCCGCCGGACGCCCCGCGGACTCCTCCCGGGTCTTTATACGTGCCACCGCGTATCACGACCGATGACAGCGTACGACACGGTCGAATCACCGGACGAAACGACGATCTTCGGGTACCACGACCTGACCCCGCCGACGCTCGCGGACGTCTACGAGGCGCGTTCGGTCGTCTCCCGTCACCTCCCGCGGACGCCCCTCGTCCGGAGCGAGTCCCTCTCGGCGGAACTCGACGCCGACGTCTACCTCAAACGGGAGGACACGCTCCCGACGGGCGCGTTCAAGGTACGCGGCGGAATCAACCTCTGTGCGGGCCTCGACGAGGAGTTCCGCGAGCCCGGTCTCATCGCGGCCAGCACCGGCAACCACGGCCAGTCCGTCGCCTACGCGGGGCGGGCGTTCGACATCCCCGTTCTCGTGGCCGTGCCCGGCGACCCGAACCCGGACAAGGTGGCCGCGATGGAGCGGATGGGGGCGGAGGTGCACCCCGTCGGCCGCGACTACGACGACGCGCGCGAATGGGCCGAAGAGCGGGCGCGGACGGAGGGCTACCGCTACGTCCACTCGGCGAACGAACCCGCACTGATAGCTGGCGTCGCCACGGCGGGCCTCGAAGTCGTCGAGGAACTCCCCCGGGTGGACACGCTCTTCTGCCCCATCGGCGGCGGCAGCAGCGCCTCGGGCTACTGTCTCACCGTCGGCGAGATGACCGACGCGGACGTCGTCGGCGTCCAGTCGGCGAACGCGCCCGCGATGTACCACGCGTGGTCGGAGGGTCACCTCCGCCCCCGAGACGACGCCGACACCTACGCCGAGGGCCTCCAGTCGCGCGTCCCGTTCGCCCTCACCACGGAGATACTCCGCGACCGACTGACGGAGATGGTCCTCGTGAGCGACGAGCGAATCGAGGCGGCGGTGGAGACGATGCTCCTCGAAGAGCACCTCGCCTTGGAGGGCGCGGCCTGCGCGTCCGTCGCGGCGGCGCTCGAACGCGGCGACGAACTGGCGGGACAGACCGTCGTGCTCCAGATTTCGGGGCGCAACATCGCCGGCGAGAAACTCCGGGCGGTGCTCGGCTGAATGGCCGGCAGCGAATCGGACGGCGGGACGGAATCGCGGCCGGTTCGGGACCACTTGAGCGAGGTCCGCCGGGCGTTCCACCGCGACCCCGAACCGGCGTGGTGCGAGTTCGCCACGACCGCTCGCGTCGTCGAGTACGCCGAGCGAATCGGCGTCGACGAACTCCACTACGGTCCCGATATCACCGACCCCGAGAACCGTCTGTCGGTGCCGCCCGAGGCGGAACTGGAGGGGTGGTTCCGACGGGCACGAGAGCGCGGCGCCGACCCCGACGTGCTCGAACGCCTCCGCGGCGGTCACACCGGCGCGGTGGCGGTCCTCGAACGCGGTCCGGGACCGACCGTCGCCCTCCGCGTCGACATCGACGCCCTGCACGTCGCCGAGTCCGACGACCCGGGCCACCGCCCCGCAGCCGAGGGGTTCCGCTCGGAGAACGAGGGAGTGATGCACGCCTGCGGGCACGACGGACACGCGACCATCGGCCTCGGCGTCCTCGATGCGGTGAGGGGGAGCGAGTTCTCGGGGACGCTGAAGGTTCTCTTCCAACCCGCCGAGGAGGTGGCCGGCGGCGCCAAGGCGATGGCGACGGGCGGCCACCTCGACGACGTCGACTCCCTCCTGGCCGTCCACCTCGGTCTCGACAGACCGACGGGCACCGTCGTCGCCGGCGTCGTCAGGACGCTCGCGGTCCGCCGGTTCCGCGCCGAGTTCTCGGGAACGTCGGCCCACGCCGCGAAGAACCCCGAAGCGGGCGACAACGCGATTCAGGCCGCGGTGTCGGCGGCGTCGGACCTGTACGCGGTTCCGCGGCACGGCGGCGGCGCGACCCGGGTCAACGTCGGCCACGTCGAGGGCGGCGCGCCCGGCCACACGAACGTCGTCGCCGACCGCGCCGCCTTCGAGGCGGAGGTCCGAGGTGAAGACACGGAACTGATGGAGCACATGTTCGAGGAGTGCGCGACGGTGATTCGGACCGCCGCGGAGCGACACGGCTGCGAAGTCGAGATAACGGTCGAGGGGGAGGCGCCGCGGGAGGACAGCGACCCCGAGACGGCGGGGGCCGTCGAGGCGGCGGCGCGGGCGCACTCCGACGTGACGGAGACGATACCGTCCGCGGACTTCGGCGCCAGCGAGGACGCGACGTACCTGATGAAGCGGGTGAAGGAGAACGGCGGAAACGCGGCGTACGCGGTGGTGGGTACGGACCACCCCGGCGGCCACCACTCCCCGACGTTCGATATCGACGAGCGGAGCCTCGACATCGCCGTCGACGTGCTGAGCGACGCCGTCGTTCGGCTGGGGGCCGAGTAAGCGAGTAGGCCGGCCCCGACTGAACTGCGAGGGCGGCGACGGACGCTTCCGACGCCAGATTCAAGCGCCTCGTATACGACTGTATACGTATGGGGACGAAATCGGTTCGCCTCGACGACGACGTGTACGACTACATCGAGGCGCACAAGCGGGACGACGAGACGTTCTCGGACGCCGTCGCCCGACTCACCCGCCGGTCCTCGATAACCGACCTCGCCGGACTCCTGAACTCGGAGGACGTGGAGACGATGCGCGACGCTATCGACGAGGCCGACGAGGCCGACGCCGAAGAGGTGCGCGAGGTGCGGGAGCGATTGCGTGATTCTTGATACGGCGTTCGTTCTCGACCTCCTCGACGGCGACGAGGGGGCGGTCTCGAAGGCCGAACAGTTAGAGGCCGACGGCGCGGTGTTGAAGATGCCCGCGATGACCGTTCTGGAGTTGTACATCGGTATCGGAACGGGCGCCGCCGACGACTCCGAGGAACGACGGATTCGCCGCGTTATCGACGACTTACCGTTCGTCCCGATGGACGAAGAGGTCTCCCGTCGGGCGGGGCGGCGACTCGGCGAGTCCGGGGCGGCGCGCCGGAAAGGCGACGCCGCCATCGCCGCGACCGCCGAGATAGCGGGCGAACCCGTTCTGACGCGGAACGTCGACGACTTCGAGCGGTTGGGCGTCGAGGTCGAAACCTACTGAGTCGACGCCCCGGGTTCGCCCGCTCCTTGAACGACGCAGTCGTGCGGTTGGGTACGATTAACGAGGCGTAACGGGTCGTTACGCCGCCGTCTCGCCCGGTTTATCGACCCCTTACCAGTCTAACGACCCGCCGCTCTGGTACTCCGTGACCTGCGTCTCGAAGAAGTTCTTCTCCTTGTTCAGGTCGACGGCCTCGCTCATCCACGGGAACGGGTTTTCGGTCCCGTAACTCGCCGCGAGGTCCAACTGACCCAGTCGCCGGTCGGCGATGTACTCGACGTACTCGGCGAACTGCTCGGAACTCATCCCGAGCACGTCGTCGGGGCAGGCCTCCCGGGCGTATATCTGTTCGAGGTCGACCGCTCTCTCCACGAGGTCGCGCACCTCCTCGCCGAACTCGTCGGTCCAGACGCCGGAGTTCTCCGCGCGAATCTGGTTGATGAGGTCGACGCCGAACCCCACGTGCAGCGACTCGTCGCGCATGATGTACTCGAACTGCTGGCCGATGCCGACCATCTTGTTCTGCCGCCGGAGGGCGAGCATCATGGCGAACCCGGCGTAGAAGAACACCCCCTCCATGACGACGTAGAAGCCGACGAGGTCGCGGAGCAGGTCGCGCACGTCCTCCGTGTCCTCGACCTCGAAGTCCGGGTCGTCGAGATTCCGCGTCAGGTCGACGACGAAGTCGTCTTTCTCCTGAATCGAGGGGACGCGCTCGTACATCCCGTAGAGATAGTCGGGGTCGAACCCCAGCGAGTCACAGCAGTAGATGAAGGTGTCCGTGTGGATGGCCTCCTCGTACGCCTGCCGCAGGAGGTACTGCCGGCACTCCGGCGCGGTGACGTACTCGTAGAGGGCGAGGACGATGTTGTTCGCCGTCAGCGACTCGGCGGTGGAGAAGAAGCCGAGGTTCCACTCGACCAACTGCTTCTCCGAGTCGGTGAGTTCGCCGCCGTTCCACTGGGCGACGTCGTCCTGCATGGGTATCTCCTCGGGCACCCAGTTGTTGGCGACGCCGTCGCGGTAGTACTGGCGCGCCCAGTCGTAGTCGATGGGCAGTATCTTGTTCGGGTCGTGTTCCGCGTCGTGGTTGAGTATGGGCATTGGTAATCGAGTTCAGACGGTCACTGACAGGCGTCGCAGGTCGGGTCTTCGACGCGGGCGAGACCGGTGCCGCTGGACTCGTCTGACGGTGTCGCGCCGTCGTCGCCGTCAGTCGCCGCGTCCGCATCCTCACCTCGTCGCTGCGTCCGGCCGTACTCGGCCATGTCGAGCGTCGATTTCTCTATCTGCGAGGCGCCGAGCGTCCGCAGGTAGTACGTCGTCTTCATCCCGAGTCGCCACGCCGTCTTGTACACGTCGTCGAGCAGGGAGCCGTCGGTGCTCGGGAAGAACACGTTGTGCGAGACGGACTGGTCGATCCACTGCCCTCGGTGGGCGGTGAGGCGAAGTTGGTGTCGCGGGTCTATCTCGAAGGCGCTCCGGTGCAGTTCGCGCGTCTCCTCGGGGATGTCGGCTATCTCCTGAATCGACCCGTCGTGGAACTTCACCCGGTCGACCATCCCCTCGTCCCACAGGTCGAGGGCTTTCAGTTCCTCGACCAACTGCTCGTTGAGGACGGTGAAGTCGCCGCTCATGTTCGACTTCACATATAGATTCGAGTAGATGGGTTCGATGGAGGGCGTCGTCCCGTTGATGGTCGACACCGTCGCCGTCGGCGCGACGGCCATCGTGTTCGAGTTGCGCATGCCGTGCTCGGAGATGTGCTCGCGCACCCGGCCCCAGTCCATCGTCTCCGAGCGGTCGGTCGGAATCTCGCGGCCGCGCTCCTCTTCCAGCAGGTCGACGGTGTCGTGCGGAAGGACGCCGCGGTCCCACTTGCTCCCCTCGAACGTCTCGTACGGTTCTCGCTCCTTCGCCAAGCGAGAACTGTTGAGGATGGCGTGGTAGGAGACGAACTCCTGCCAGCGGTTGGACTTCTCGACTGCGTCCTCGGAGGCCATCGGCGTTCCCGTCGCCATCAGCGCCTCGTGGAAACCCATCACGCCGAGACCGATGGGACGGTGGCGCATGTTGGAGTACTCGGCCTCGTCCGTGGGGTAGAAACAGAGGTCGACGACGTTGTCGAGCATCCGCATCGCCGTCTCGACGGTCTCGGAGAGGGCGTCGCGGTCCAGTCCCTCGCCCGAAACGTGGTTCGAGAGGTTGACGCTCCCGAGGTTGCAGACTGCGTGCTCCTCGGAACTCGTGTTGAGCGTTATCTCGGTGCAGAGGTTCGAGGAGTGAACCGTGCCGACGTGGTCCTGCGGCGATCGGACGTTACAGGGGTCCTTGAACGTGATCCACGGGTGGCCCGTCTCGAACAGTCGGGTGAGCATCGTCCGCCAGAGATCCGCGGCGTCGACCGTCTCGTACTGCCGCAGTTCCCCGTTCTCGGCTTTCGCCTCGTACGCCTCGTACACCTCGGCGAACTCCTCGCCGTAGGTCTCGTGGAGTTCGGGCACCTCGTCGGGGGAGAACAGCGTCCACTCTCCCTCCGCTTCGACCCGTTCCATGAACAGGTCCGGCACCCACGCCGCGGTGTTCATGTCGTGCGTGCGGCGGCGTTCGTCGCCGGTGTTCCGCCGCAGGTCCAAGAAGGCGGGAAAGTCCATGTGCCACGCTTCGAGGTAGGCGCAGGCGGCGCCGCGGCGCTTGCCCGACCGATTTATCGCCGCGGTCACGTCGTTGCTTATCTTCAGGAACGGCACCGTCCCCGTCGACTCGACGCCCGTACTGCTGATGAGCGCGCCCTCCGAGCGGAGGTTCGTCCAGTCGTTGCCGAGGCCGCCGCTCCACTTCGACAGTTGCGCGTGGTGTTTGTAGGACTCGAAGATGTGCTCTAAGTCGTCCTCGACGGTGGTGAGATAGCAGGAAGACAGCTGCGGGTGGGTCGTCCCGCTGTGGAACAGCGTCGGCGTCGAGGGGGTGAAGAGCAGTCGGGAGAGCACGTCGTAGAACTCCAAGGCCCGTTCTTGAGGGTCGTCCTCCTCGATGGCGAGGCCCATCGCCACCCGCATCCAGAACGCCTGCGGCAGTTCGAGGGGGTCCTCGTCGTTCGTCTCGATGAAGTACCGCTGGGTCAGCGTCGACATCGCGATGTAGTCGAACTTCTCGTCGCGTTCGAGGGCGAGCGAATCGGCCAACTCGTCGAGGTCGAACCGACCGTCGAGGAGTCGCTCGTCGAGTAGGTCCTCCTCGACGCCGCGTTCGAGGTTCTCGCGGAACGTCTCGCGGTAGGTCGCCTCCGTCTCGTCGTCGACGCGCCCCTCGGACTCGGCCGCCGCGCCCGTCAGTCGCTCGCCGGTCACCCGGCGGAAGTAGCGCTGCCGGTGCACGTCGGCGGCGACGTACTTGTAGGCGGGGTCGCGTTCGATTCGCGCCGTCGTCACCCCCTCGAGCGCCTCGTACACCTCGTCGGCCGAGGCGCCGTCGTAGAGGTTTCGCTCGGCCTCTTCGAGGAGTCGGTCGGTCGTCTCGTCGGTGAGCACGTCCTCGTAGTCGGTCCGCGCGCGTTCGAGTATCGCTCGTGGCTGTGCGTCAGTCGCCTGCGTCGTCTGTGTGCGTGCCATCTGGTGAGTCGTCCGTCGTCGCGTCGGGGTCGTCGGGACCGTCGGACCGCTCGAACCGGTCGTCGAGCACCCGGTCGAGTTCGTCGAGGAACTCCTCGGGGTCCGAGAACGCCTCGTACACCGAGACGAACCGGATGTACGCCACCGAATCGAGGTCGCGCAGGCGGTCGGAGGCGAGTTCGCCGACGAGGCTGGAGGAGACGATGCGCGTCCCCCGCCCCGCCAGTTCCCGCTCTACCGCCTCGACCAGCGACTCGACGGTCGCCGCGTCCACGGGCCGCTTCTCGACGGCCCGTTCGACGCCGGCGCGGAGTTTCCCCCGGTCGAACGGTTCGATGCGTCCGTCGCGTTTCTTCACTTGGAGGGTCTCCCACTCGGGTCGCTCGTACGTCGTGAACCGGAACGAACACCGCTGACACTCCCGCCGGCGGCGGACGGTCGCTCCGTCCTCGCCGGTCCGGGTGTCGACGACGCTCGTCCGGTCGTGACCGCAATCGGGGCAGTCCATGGTTGTCACTACTCGACCCTCCGGGCTGTTCAACCCACATGTCGTGGGTCCGCGCTATCGGTCGCAACATGTAGTGTCCGCGAGACGGTGATAAATTTTTCCAACGAGATTTCACTAAGACAAGTAAGATTGTTTTAGTCGCATCGGCCTTCTGGATGGGAGGGCCCGCTTGTTCCCCTATCGGGGCGATTTAGCCGATTAAATCGGACGTTTCGCTCTCTGACATCCCGACGTCGGAGATTCAACGACACCTTCAAGAAAACATCTAGTTCAATACCATTGATATAACAATACAGACCTACTCCGGATGTGAAGACATGCCACTGGCGATACGACCGCCCGCGGTGCGGGGTAATGTCACCGATATCGGGGAGGATGACCTCTACGAGATGCTCGGCAACCCACGACGGCGACACACGCTCCGATACCTGCGCGAACGCGACGGCCCCGTCGCCATCGGCGAACTCGCGGAGCACATCGCGGCGGCGGAGAACGGTATCCCGGTCGAGGAAGTGACGCACGCGCAACGGAAGAGCGCGTACACGGCGCTCTATCAGAACCACCTCAAGAAGTTAGCTGACTCCGGGTTCGTGCAGGCGGAGCGACGGTGGGTCGACGTCGAACTCACGCCGGCCGCGAAGCGCCTTGATTTCGGATTCGACGGACACGCCGGCGAGGCGCAGCACTCGAGTCGGTACGCCGTCGCGCTCTCGTTCCTCAGTATCGTAACGGCCGCCGCCTTCTCGTTCGGGCTACTGTCGCCGCTTACCGCCGCTGCCTCGTTCGGCGTTCTCCTCGTCGCGTTGTTCGTCGTCTCGACGTAGTCGTCACCGGTCGTCGGTTCGAGGGGGCGATTGACGCCGCCGGTGGCTCTGCGCTTCTCCACTCCGCCGCTCTGTTTTCACTTTTTGCTTCCCGATTCCTCCGCGTTCGTGCTCTGTGCTTCACTCCCTCCTCGACAGGCGTTTTTCCTCGCCCGCCTCCTTCCGCTTCCGCTCTCGTTCGCGCTTCCTCCGCCTCGCCGTTCCTCCCGCTCCCGACGAGCAACCCCGAGACCGCGTTCACACTTCCCTAACCGCTCGACGCGAGACGTAGTTAGCGCGGTGATAATCATCGAAACAGTACGTTACTCTCTACCAACGTCTCGATACCGCTCGGTATTGTGCTAATAGTGATACATCTGTCAGTACGTTCAATTTTCACCCGGTTCGGTGGGTGGACTGCCGTTTCTCGGGTCACGTATGGAATCGATTCGGTGATCAGACGCGATTCGACGACACAAACAGATGATGACATGAACGAACCAGAGACGAACCGACTCACCGCCGTCGTCTTGGCGGTGATGATGATAACGTCGGTGTTCGCCGGCACCTTCGCCTTCTCGGGCGCGGTGGCGGCGGCGCCGGGAGAGGTCCTCTACCGCGTGAACGCGGGCGGAGGGGGAGTCACCGGAGCCGACGCGCCGGAGTGGTCCGGCGATTGGCAGCAGTATCAAACGGGAAACAGCCAAACCTACAGTACGGGCGACTCCGTTTCGCTCGGACCGTCCGTTCCATCGGGGACGCCCGCGGGCGTCTTCCAGAGCGAGGTGTACGGCGACCAGCAGTGGACGTTCTCCGAGAACATCCAAGCCGGTCAACCGTACGAAGTCCGGCTGTACTTCGCCGAGATATACGCCACCAGTGACGAGGAACGGCTCTTCGACGTCGCTGTCGAGGGCGAACAGGTGCTGAACGACTACGATATCCACGCCGACGTCGGCCACGACGCGGGCGTGATGAAGTCCTACACCGTGACGCCCTCGGACGGCGCCATCGACGTCGCACTCACGACAGTCCAGGACAACGCCAAGATTTCGGCCGTCGAAATCGTCTCTGCCGGGCCCGAACCGAACACGCTCGGCGGTCCGTCGAGCGTCGACTTCGGCTCGGTTCTCAGCGGCGAGTCCGAGACACAGACGGTCGCCGTGACCAATCTCGGCGGCGACGACGACGCCAGCATCGCCATCGACGGCGTCTCCGTCGACGGCGACGACGCGTTCTCGGCGGGGTCGGCGTCTCAGACGACGCTCGCCCCCGGCGAGTCCGCGGAGATTCCGGTGACGTTCTCGCCGTCGAGCGCCGACTCCGCGAGCGCGACGCTTTCGATCGCACACAGCGGGTCGAACGACCCGCTGACGGTGTCGCTCTCGGGCGATGGAGCGAGCGCGGTCGACCCCGACTTCACGAAGAGCAAGCTCGACGGGTTCAGCGCGGGTAACCCGACGGCTATCGACGTCGGTCCCGACGGGCGCTTCTACGTCTCGGTGCAGAGCGGCACCGTCTACGTGCTCGACGTCGAACGCACGGGCGACGACAGCTACGAGGTCGTCGGGCAGTTCGCGACCGACGCGATCAAGCAGATTCCCAACCACGACGACTTCGGGGAGTACAACGCGGGCGAGAACGACCGACAGATCACCGGTCTGACCGTCGGCGGGACGGCCGAGAATCCGATCGTCTACGTCTCTTCCAGCGACCCGTCGATCGACGTGGGGCAGGACGACGACGACACGGACACGAACTCCGGTACGATCTCTCGACTGACCCTCTCGCCGGGAAGCGACGGCGTGCTCCAATCGAGCGAGGTCGACCACGACGTGATGGTGCTCGGACTGCCGCGGTCCGAGGAGAACCACGCGACCAACGGACTCGACCTTTCGGCCGACGGCGACACGCTGTACGTCGCCCAGGGCGGGAATACGAACAAGGGTGCGCCGGGCGACAACTTCGGACACACCCCCGAGTTCGCGCTCTCGGCCGCCATTCTGGAAATCGATATCGCGCAGATAGAGAGCGACTACCAGGCGAAGAATCTCCAGAGCTACGACGGAAGCTATCCCGACCTGGAGTTCTACTACGCCATCCCCACGATTCAGAACGACGACGGGACGGACGGCGACGACCTTCCCTTCGGCGGAAACGACGGGATCAACCAGGCCAAGATAGTCGAAGACGGGCCGGTCCAGGTCTACTCGCCCGGCTACCGCAACCCGTACGACCTCGTCGTTACGACGAGCGGCCAGATCTACGCCGCCGACCACGGACCGAACGGCGGTTGGGGCGGCCAACCGGCCGACGCCAGCGGGAACATCGTGGCCGACGCCACGTCGGTGACGAACCACCCGAACGAGGACGGAAGCTACTCGAAGAGCGACGAACTCGTCAAGGTCGACGAGGGCGTCTACGGCGGCCACGCCGCGCCCATCCGCGCGAACCCGACGGGCGCGGACATCTACGACGAGAACGGGAACCTGGTGTTCGACATCACGGAATCGAACTCGCCCGTTCCGGCGAGCATGGTGAACCCGGTCGAGGCGGACTACATCCCGCCGACGAGCGGGTCGCCCGACCCGGGTGCGCCCGCCGGTAGCGCGAACACGATGGTGGACCAGAACGGCGACAAGGTTCTGTTCGGTCCCACCGGCGGCACGGCCGAGTACACCGCCTCGAACTTCGGCGGCGCGATGCAGGGCGACCTCCTGCAGGTCGAACTCGGTGGCTCGATCAAGCGCATCCAGCTTAGCGCCGACGGCGAGACGGCGACGAACGTCGAAACGGTGTTCAACACCGGCTCGCAGCCGCTCGGTATCGCGACTGTCGGCGACGACGGCCCGTTCCCGGGCGTCGTGCTGACGGCGAACCGCGGGAGCGGCGACGTGACGATCTTCGAGCCGGTCGACTACGGCACCGACGGTAGCGGCGACGGGCAGCAGTGCACCGGCGCCGACGACGCCTCACTCGACGAGGACGGCGACGGCTACGACAACGCCGACGAACTCGACGCGGGCACCGACCCGTGTTCCGCGGCGTCCACGCCCGCCGACTTCGACGGCGACGGCGAATCGAACCTCAACGACCCGGACGACGATAATGACGGCCTCGACGACACCGAGGACCCGTTCGCCGTCGACCCGAACAACGGTCTCGACACGGCGCTCCCCGTCCAGTACGACTTCTCCGAACTCGGTCTGTTCGGCGAGAGCGGTCAGGGCTGGACCGGGCTCATGACGAACGGGCAGGACTACCAGGAGCTGTACGACCCGACGGAGATGACCGTCGGCGGCGCCGCGGAGGTGCTGACGGTCGAAGGAGTTCCGAACGGCGACGCCTACTCGGACACCAACACGCAGCAGTACGGCTTCCAGTTCGGCGTCGACGCGCCGGACCAGCCGTTCACCGTCGAGACGACGGTGAGCAGCTTCCCGGAGAACCCGGAGAACTACCAGTCCGCCGGCCTGTTCGTCGGCACCGGAGACCAGTCGAACTACGTGAAGCTGGTCGCCGCGGCCGACGGCGGCACCGGCGGCGTCCAGTTCGCGAAAGAGGTCGACGACTCCTTCGAGAGCCAGGGCGTCACCAGCGACAGTGCCGTCGCGGGCGGCTCTCCGACGCTTCGGATGACCGTCGACCCGACGACCGATCCGGTGCCGAACAACGGCGTCGAAGAATTCGCGGTCACGGCCGAGTACGAGATCGACGGCGAGACGACTCAGGTCGACACCACGGCGGTGCCGGCGAGCTGGTTCGACTCGTCCGACGGTGTCGCGCCGGCGGTGGGCGTTATCTCGACGTCCAACGGTGCGAGCGCGTTCCCGGCGACGTGGACCGACATCTCGGTCGACTACGTGAACCCGCCCGCGAACGCCCCGCCGACGGCCGACGCCGGCGCGGACGTCACCGTCGAGGAGGGCCAGCAGGTCACCCTCGACGGGTCCGGTTCGTCCGACCCGGACGGCGACGCGCTGGGCTACACGTGGACGCAGACGGCAGGGAGCCCGTCCGGACTGCTCGACATGAGCGACGGTCAGCAGGCGCCGTTCATCGCCCCCGACGTGGACGGCGACGCGGTGTTCACCTTCGAGTTGAGCGTCTCGGACGGCGAGGACTCGGCGACCGACACCGTGAACGTCACCGTCGAGGACACCGACACCGACGGCGGAGACGGCACGCAGACCGTCGCTGAGTTCGTCGCCGGCGAGGACGGTATCGTCGATAACGCGGAGGTTCAGCAGGCTATCAACTGGTGGGCCACCGGCGCGGCGGTGCCCGGAACCGACGGCGCGACGGTCGACAACGCGCAGATACAGCAACTCGTCAACGTGTGGGCGACCGGCGCCTCCGTGACGACACCCGAAGAGGAGACCACCGGTTCGGCGCTGGTCGAAATCACGCCCGACAGCGGCAACATCGACCAATCGACTTACGGCGGCGACACGTTCCAGGTGACGAACACCGGCGAGAAGAACATCACGTCGGTGAGCTTCGACCTCGGCACGTCGTCGATGCCGGACATGGTGTTCGACCCGCAGGGTACCGCAGGTGACCCGACGGGCGAAGGCCTCAACATCGCCAGCGACGGCGGAACGGGAATCATCACCCAACCCGGCACCGGCGAGGCGTTCTCTCAGCCCCACAACGGCCAGAACGCCGACGACGGCTACGACGTGATGACCGTCGAGTTCGACGACTTCCAGTCGGACGAGACGGCGACGTTCTGGGTCGACAACGACCCGACCAGCATCAAGGGCGCCACGGTCGGCTCTCAGGAGGCCGGTCCGGTCTCAGGTCTGGAACTCGCTCGTGCGACGGTCACTGTCACGTACGAGGACGGCACGACCCAGACCACTCAGCTGATGGGTGACGGCAGCGTCGGCGGCGCGACCGCCGTCGTGACCGGAGACGAAGCCCCCGCGCCCTCGGTCGGCGCGCAGGGCGTCTCGCTCGATTCGAGCGTTCTCGACGACTACCACAGCGGTGCGACCGTCTCGCAGGCGGACCAGACCGTCACGGTCACCGGCCAGCCCGGCGAGACCGTCACGCTCGTTCGCGTCGAGGGCGAACTCGCGCTGAGCAACGTTCCGAACGGCGGCTACGACGTCGAAGACCTGGAAGCGAACAACGCGGTCGACGTTCAGTACTACACCGCTACCCTCGACTCGAACGGCGAGGCGACGGTGCCGGTCACGCTGACTAGCTCGGCCGACGACGGCGACGAGGCCGGTTACAACTACTTCGTCGCCGCGCACGGTGAGGCCTCGGGCGACACGGGCCTCGCCTCGAACGTCGTCGTACTGAAGTACGACCAAGACGCGGGCGACGGTTCCGACGGTCAGTCCGGCGACGTCGTCTTCGCCGTGAACGCCGGCGGCTCGGAGTACACCGCGGTCGACGGCACGGTCTACGAGGCCGACACGAACTTCGACGGCGGCAGCGCGTTCAGCACCGGCAGCGCCGGAACGCCCTCGACCCCGGAGATCGGGAACACCGAGGACGACCCGCTCTACCGGACCGAACGGTACGGCGACCCGTTCAGCTACGACATCCCCGTCTCGGAGAGCGGAACCTACGAGGTCACGCTCCAGTTCGCCGAGATCTACCAGGGCGTCTCCTCGAACGACGGAGACGCCGACCAGATCGGCGACCGCGTGTTCAGTGCGAACGTCGAAGGCGGCGAGGTCGAACTCGATGAGTACGACCTCTACGCCGACGTCGGCGCGCTGAACGCCACGGAGAAGACCTACACGGTCGAGGTAACCGATGGCACGCTGAACATCGACTTCAGCGCGTCCGCGGACAACGCGAAGATCTCCGCGATCAAGGTGACTCAGACTGATGGTAGCTCGAACGGCGGCTCCGGCTCGGCCGACTTCGCCGTGACGGCGAACAGCGGTATCGACGCGAGCACCTACGGCGGCGGCTCGCTCTCGATCGCGAACACCGGCGACAAGCAGATCACGTCGGTCACCTACGACCTGAGCACCGCCGTGCTCTCGGACGTCGTCTTCGACCCCGAGGGTACCGCCGGTGACTCCGGCTCGAAGGGCTTCTCGCCCGACGGCGGCGCGAGCGCGACCGGCCTGCAGGGCGGGTCGTTCGCCGCGCCGCACGACGGACAGAGCGGCGCCGACGGCTACGACGAACTGACGGCGACGTTCGACGACTTCGACGGCGGCGAGACGTTCGCCTTCTCCGTCGACATCGACCCGACCAGCATCAAGAACGCGCAGGGCACCGGTGCCGCCGGCTCCGTCTCCGGACTGGAGATGACCGGCGCGACCGTCACGGTCGAGTACGCCGACGGCAGCACGCAGACGACGGCGCTGTTCGGCGACGGGAGCGACGGCGGCGCGGAAGCCGCCGCGAAGACCGACGTCGCCCCCGCGCCGGCGCTCGGCGTCGAGGGCGTCTCGCTCGATTCGAGTGCGCTCGACGCACAGCACGGCGCGGCGACCGTCTCGCAGGCGGACCAGACCGTCACGGTCTCCGGTCCCGCCGGCGCGACGGTCTCCCTGCTCCACGTCGAGGGACAACTCGAACTCGCTAACCAGGCCGACGGCTACGAACTCGTCGACTACGAGGCCAACACGGCCGAGAACGTCGACTATCAGACCGTCCAGCTCGGCACCGACGGCGAGGCGACGGTTGACGTCTCCCTCACCAACACGTCGAGCTCCGGCGCCGAGGGCGGCTACAACCACTTCGTCGCCGCCGTGCAGGACGGCGACGGCGACACCGGCCTCACCTCGAACGTCGTCGTGCTGAAGTACGACGAGAGCGCGGGTGACGACGGTTCGTCCGGCGCGCAGGTCCTCTACCGCGTGAACGCGGGCGGAGACACGGTCGCTGCCGTCGACGCCGGTCCCGAGTGGGTCGGCGCGACCGGCGCCGGTTCGACGTACCTCGCCTCGGTCGGGCCCGACGGCGGCAACTACGCCGCCGGGGCGGACGTTACGGTCGACGACACGGTTCCGTCGTCCACCCCCGACGCCGTGTTCGACACCGAGCGCTACGGGGAGATGACGTGGGAGTTCGCGGCGGACGCGGGGCAAGAGGTCGAGGTGCGTCTGTACTTCGCCAACTCGTTCCCCGGCACGAGCGACCCTGGCGACCGCGCGTTCAACGTCTCCGTCGAGGGCCAACAGGTCCTCACGCAGTACGATCCGGTGGCCGACGTGGGCCACGCGACGGGGACGATGAAGAGTTTCACCGCGACCGAGGACGGCGACGGCACGGTCACCGTCACCTTCGAGACGGGCGCGGCGGAGAAACCCGAGGTTCGAGCCATCGAGATTCTCGCGGAGGACGACGCGTAGACTCGTCCGCTCCTCCGAACGACGAGCCGACGCACCGCGCTCGTCGGACCGCCGTCGGGACGACTCCCGGCACCGCATCGCGCGCCAACCACCGAAGCGAACACAGCGAATCAAAACCAACTGATGAAAGACACAGCGCAGAACCGGTTCAGACAGGCGGCCGCCGCACTCGTGGCGCTCGCGCTCGTTCTCTCGGCCTTCGGGCCGGTGGGGACGGCCGCGGCAGCCCCGACGGTCGCGGTCGCGCAGTCGCCGAACAGCACGACGGTCGCACCGGGCGATACGGTCGAGATAGAGACGGAACTCGCGGTGACGGAACTCAACGCGCCGCAACTGATCGCGTCCCTCCCGTCCGGCTGGACCATCGAGTCGCAGACCGCCGACGGACCCGCCGCCTTCAGCGGCGACGCGTGGACGTGGCTCGCCGGTGACGCCGACGGCATCGACGCGACGTACGTCGTCACGTACACCGTCGCGGTTCCCGACGACGCCGCGCCCGGCGAGTACACCGTCGGCGCCGAAGGGTCGGCGCTGACACCCGACGACGGCAGCCGGACGGTCGACACAGCGCAGACCGCCGTCACCGTGCAGGAAGAACAGCCGAACGCCTCACCCGTCGCGGACGCCGGCGCCGACCAGACGGTCGACGAAGGCGCCTCGGTGACGCTCGACGCGTCGGGTTCCTCTGACGCCGACTCGGACGCACTCACCTACGCGTGGACGCAGACGGGCGGCCCGTCGGTCACGCTCTCGGACACTTCGGCGGCGTCTCCGACGTTCACTGCGCCCGACGTGAGCGCGGACACGACGCTCACCTTCGAGGTCGAAGTCGCCGACGGTAACGGCGGCACCGACACCGACACGGTCACCGTGACCGTCGAGGCCGACGAACCGGACGAACCGACGAACACCTCGCCCGTCGCTGACGCGGGTGCAGACCAGACAGTCGACGAGGGAACGTCCGTGACGCTCGACGCGTCGGGTTCCTCTGACGCGGACGGCGATACCCTCTCGTACGCGTGGACGCAGACCGATGGTCCGACGGTGAGTCTCTCGGACGCCTCGGCGGCGTCCCCGACGTTCACCGCACCCGACGTGGAGAACGACGCGACGCTCACCTTCCAAGTGACCGTGGCAGACGGTAACGGCGGCGAAGACACCGAAACGGTCGTCGTGACCGTCGAGGCCGACGAACCGGACGAACCGACGAACACCTCGCCCGTCGCTGACGCGGGCGCAGACCAGACGGTCGACGAGGGAACGTCCGTGACGCTCGACGCGTCCGGCTCCTTCGACGCCGACTCGGACGCGCTCACCTACGCGTGGACGCAGACGGGCGGCCCGTCTGTCACGCTCTCGGATGACTCGGCGGCGTCTCCGACGTTCACCGCGCCCGACGTGGAGAACGACGCGACGCTGACCTTCGAGGTCGAAGTCGCCGACGGTAACGGCGGCACCGACACCGACACCGTCTCCGTGACGGTCGAGGCCGACGAACCGGACGACCCGACGAACGACGCGGCTCCGGAGACGACCGTCTCGCTCTCGCCCGAGGATGACCTCCTCGGCGTGGACCAGACGGCCGACTTCGACCTCGTGGTCGACCCCGCCGACGGCGGCGTCGGCGCGTACAGCATCACCGTCTCGCTCTCGGACCCGAGCGTCGGTACCATCACCGGCGTCGAACTCGCGGGCGAGGGTAGCCTCTCGGACGTGCAGGTGGCTGAGGACGGCTCTTCGGCGACCATAGAGGCTGTGCTGGTCGACACGAACGACACCGGTGCGGTCACGCTCGGCACCGTCTCGGTACAGGGCGTCGCGGAGGGCGAGAGCGAACTCGCCCTCGACGTGACGGCGCTCGGAACCGAGGGCGGGATGCCCTACGACGTGACGACGGTCGACGGTGCGACGCTGACCGTCTCGACCCTCGTCGTCGGCAACTCCGCCGGTCCCGCCATCGACGCGGACGGTGACGGCGTCTACGAGGACGTCAACGGCGACGGCGCCGTGGACGTGCTGGACGTGCAGACGCTGTTCGCGGCCCGCAACGGTCCGACCACGACGCAGAACCCCGACGCCTTCGACTTCAACGGCGACGGGCAGTTCGACGTCCTGGACGTGCAGTGGCTGTACTACAACGAGGTCGCCTGAGACCATGACGACGGAGGTCCGACGATGGTGAACTCGAACTCGTCCCGCGGCGCGGGCGGACGCCTCCTCCGAGCGACGGCGGTGGCGTTCGTCCTCCTGACCGTCCTCTCGGCGCCGGCGGTGGCGGGGGCGGAAGCGGCGACGACCGTGCGGGTGGACGCGGCGACCGAACGGGTGGCCGTCTCGGAGACGACCACCGTCCACCTGGTCGTGGACGGCGTCGACGGCGGCGTCGGTGCGTACGACCTCGGGATCGCCCTCTCGGACCCGTCCGTCGCCACTATCAGCGACGTGAGGCTCGTCGGCGAACCGCGGCTCAACACGGTCGAAGTCGCCGAGGACGGCTCCAGCGCCGACCTCAAAGCGGCGCTGATGGACACGGACGACACCGGACGCGTCGCCATCGCCGCGGTGACGCTCTCGGGAGTCGCCCCCGGGACGACGGACGTCTCGGTGTCCGTGTCGGCCCTCGGCGCGGAAGACGGCTCCCGCTACCCGACGGAGGTCGACGCGGCGTCCGTCACGGTCGACGCCGTCGGAGCCGTCGCGTCGAACGACTACCAGTCGACGGCCGGGTCCGACTCGGTCGACGAACCGAGCGAACCGGACGAATCGGCCGACGGGTCCGACGAATCGGTCGATGACTCCGACGACTCCGTCGACGCATCCGGCGACTCGGCGGTCGGGGACGCTCCGGCCGACGGTTCGGACGCCGGATCGGTCGACGACGCGAGCGAGACGCCCGACGACTCGGACGCGTCTGCGCTGGACGCGCCGACCGACGCCGACCGACAGGCCTCGACCGACGGCGCGTTCTCGTTCGCCCCGGCCGGCGCCTCGATATGGCTCGTCGCCCTCGTCGCCCTCGCCGCGGCGGCGCTGGTTGCGACACTCTTCGCCGTCCGGCGGCGATAGCGCCCGACGACCCGCGATTTTTTCGACCGTCGACCACCGAGCGGACGCGCCGCGAATGTCGGTGTCGCTCTCGGATTTCGAGAGCCGCCGACAGAGACCGGTTCTCGGACGACGTATCCCTCTCCGTGACCACCACGACTCGCCGCTCCGTCACGCGCCGCACCGTCTGGAACGCCTCGGCGGGCGTCGTCGCCGGCATCGTCGCCTTCGTCGCCGTCGGCCTCGGCGTCACCGCCGTCCTCGACCCGTACGTGTGGCCATCGCTCCTCGTGGGTCTCCCGGTCGGCGGCGTCGCCGGCGCCGTCGCGGCCGTCCTCGTCCACCGCGTCCTCGCGGCGCGCCGAAACGCGGGAGACGGCCGCGGCAGGCCCGGTGCGCCGTAGCTCCGCTGCCGGCCCCTTCGCTCCTATCGGGTCCTCACTCGAACCGGACGACCGTCTCGCCCCCCTCGTCCCGTTCCAACACCGCGCGGGTCGGGGACTCGAGCCACCCCTTCGGCAGCGCCACGCCCTCGTGGTCGGTGAACGGCAGGTCGAACGTCTCCACCTCGCCCGCCGTCGTCTCGGCGCTCACCGCGCGGTCGTAGCGGAAGTAGCCGTACACGTCCCGCGGCGTCCCCGGGATGTCGACGGCGGTGCGCTCGAACGGCCGCTGTGACCCCTCGCCCTCGACTTCGACGTAGAGGTTCATCGCCGCCGCGGCGATGGGGGCGCTGAAGCTCGTTCCGCTGGCCTTCACGTACTCGTCGTCGATGACCGTCCCCATCGACGTGCCGGACGCGCGCGGTAGTTTCACGTCCTTCCCGACGCCGACGACGTCGGGGTTCTCCACGGCGCCGGGGTTGTAGCTGCTGAACCGCGTCATCTCCTTCTGTTCGTTCATCGCGCCGATGCCGTAGGCGTTCTCCGCCGTCGCCGGACTCCCGCTGGTGCCGCCGGTGTTCCCGGCCGCCACCACGTCCTGCACGCCCGCGTTCATCAGTTTCGCGTGCTCGCGGTCGATGTCGGGCGACCGCGTCTGCGCGCCCCACGAGAGGTTGATGGTGGCCAGTTCGTCGGCGTGCGACTGCGCCCACTCGTAGGCGTCGAAGATGGACCGACCGTTGCCGCTCCCGCTCTCGCCGAAGATGCGGAGGTCGACTATCCGCTCGATTCCCGGCGAGAGCTGTGCGATGAGGCCCGCGACGCCCGTGCCGTGACCAACCTGGTCGTACGGTTCGTCGGGTGCCTCGGTGAAGTTGTGGTGCTCGACGGCGACGTCGTCGAACACCTCGTGGCTCTCGTCGACGCCGGAGTCCATCACGGCGACAGTGAGGCCGGCACCGGTGGGGGCGTCGTCGTCGGAGGGGGCGGGGAACCCGTGTATCTGGCGGACGTCCGAAATGGTGACCACGGGACCGGACCGACCGGTCGTGATGTTGTGGTCCGTTCGTATCTCGAACATTATATGCAGGTTGTTAGCAAACGTGGATAAGAGTTCGGTGCGGAGTGAAAATGATTCTCGGCGACGGGTGGGATGTGGCGATATTCCGGGCGAACTCACGCTTCGACCCCGCTCTGTCCCGAGCGCACCGTACTGATTTGACCCGCGAGGTCGTTGTCGGCGTATGGTCGAACCGATTCCGACACCCTCGCGCAAGTGCCGCGCCGCCGGCACCCGGAAGGGGTCGAGACGGGCGGAGGCGGCCGCGGGAGGCGTCCGCTGACCGTGCGCCTTATCCACTCTCCGGCCCGCGAACGGTGCTACGACTGCGGGGAACGGGCGGACGTGGTGGTCGCCCGCGGGCACCGACACTGGTACAGTTGCTGGGACCACGCCCCCGCGCTGTTGGAGCACGGCGGCATGATAGTCGCGGGCGACCTGACCGTCCGGCGGCGGTGAGGCGACGCGGGACGCGGGCGCTACGTCGCGGGGCGAATCCGCGCCAAGACGTCGCCGCGAGCGAAGTCCGCGCCCTCCGCGACGGCCACCTCCACCACCTCGCCGGCCGTCGGCGCGGGCACGTCGATGCTCACCTTCTCTATCTGTATCTCGCAGAGCGTTTCGCCCGCCTCAACGGTCCGCCCCTCGGCGGCGAACCAGTTCGCGAGATAGCCCTCCTCGACGTCGTCGGCGTCGTCGGGCCAGTAGTCGGCGGCGACGACGTCGACTCCGCCCGGTTCGCCGCTCATCGCGTCGCCCGGATCGCGTCGGCAATATCTTCGACGCCCGGATTGACCGCCTCTTCGAGCGGCCGCGCGTACGGAATCGGTACGTCCGGTATCGCCACTCGCTCGACCGCTTCGAGGTCCGACAGCGCGCCCTCGGCGACGCGAGCGACTATCTCGCCCGTCACGCCGTACGAGCGGTAATCCTCGTCGACGACGACCAGCCGACCGGTCTTCCGCACGGAGTCGACCACCGTCTCGGTGTCGAGCGGTTTCAGCGTTCGGAGGTCGACCACTTCCGTGTCGATTCCGTCGGTTCGGCTCAGTTCGTCCGCGGCCTCCAGCGCACGGTGAACGTGGAGCCCGAGCGTCACGACGGTGACGTCCTCGCCCTCGCGTTTCACGTCGGCCTCCCCGAACGGAATCGAGTAGGGTTCCTCGGGGACGTCCGTCTTCGGTCCCGCCGGCGAGGGCATCCAGCCGAGGCCCATCAGGCGCTTGTGGAACATGTACACCACCGGGTCGTCGTCCCGGACGGCGTTGTGCATCAGGCCCTTCGCGTCGTACGCCGTCGAGGGGACGACGACCTTCATACCGGGGAGGTGCGCGAAGGTGCCGTACAGCGTCTGAGAGTGCTGGGCCGCGTCGTTGTACGACCCGCCCACGGCGGTCATCAACACCATCGGGACGTTCACCGACCCGCCCGACATGTAGGTGTTCTTCGCCATGTTGTTGTAGATCTGGTCCATGCAGACGCCGAAGAAGTCGACGAACATGAGTTCGACAATCGGGCGCATGCCTGCCTGGGCGGCGCCGACGCCGGCCCCGACGAAACTCGTCTCCGAGATGGGGACGTCCATCACCCGGTCGCGGCCGAACTCCGCCAGCAGTCCGTCGGTGCTGCCGAAGATGCCGCCGTAGTCGGCGACGTCCTCGCCCATGACGAACACCTCCTCGTCTTCGCGCATCTCGTGTGCGATGGCCTCGACCATCGCCCTGCTCATCGTCAGTTCGCGTCCCGCGGCGTCGGCCTGCTGCGCCATCACTCCTCACCTCCGTCGGACCCGCTTCGCTCGCCTGGCGTGATTCGCGGCCCGTCGGACCGCTCACCGCCGTCCGTCTCCGCGGCCGCGGGCGGTTCCGCCGCCCCCTCCGGCGGTCCGGCGAACGCGTCCTCCAGCGCCGCCTCGGGCTTCGGTTCGGGCTGCTCTTTCGCCCACTCGATGGCCTCCTCGACGCGTTCGTGTGCGCGCGTCCGGATCTCCTCCAACCCGTCGTCGTCGACGCCGCGCTTCCGCAGGTCCTCCGCCAGCCTCGGTATCGAGTCGAGACGGCTCGCGCGCTCGACGTCGTTCTCCGGCCGGTAACCCTCCGCATCGCCCATGAAGTGGCCCATCCGGCGGTGGACCTGTACCTCGATGAGCGTCGGGCCGTTACCGTCCCGCGCCCGCCCGACGGCCTCCTCGGCGGCGTCGTAGACGGCCAGTGCGTCGTCGAAGTCGACGCGCACGCCGGGCAGCCCGAACCCGTTCGCGCGCTGGGAGCCGTCCGTCACGTCCGTGACGCGCTCTTTGGGCATGCTGATAGCCCAGTCGTTGTCCTCGACGACGAACACGACCGGAAGGTCGTGCACGCTGGCGAGGTTCAGCGATTCGAGGAACCCGCCCTGGTCGATGGCGCCCTCGCCGAGGAACGCGACGGCCACCTCGTCCGTGTTGCGCTTCTTCGCCGCCATCGCCGCGCCGACGGCGGGCGGACAGCCCTGCGCGATGATGCCGCTGCAGGCGAAGTTCACGTCGGGGTCGAACAGGTGCATGTGTCCGCCCTTCCCCTTACAGAGGCCCGTCTCGCGGCCGAATATCTCCGCCGTCATCCGCTTCAGGTCGACTCCCTTCGCGATGGCGACGTGGTGGGGTCGGTGCGGCGCGGTGACGGTGTCACCGTCGCGGAGGTGGATGCACACGCCGGCCCCCGACGCTTCGTGCCCCGCGGCGAGGTGGAGTTCGCCCGGAATCGGCCCCGCAGAGATGTCGAACGCGGGCTGTTTTCCCTCCAGATACTCCTCTTGGAGCCGCTCCTCGTAGCGACGCGCCGTCACCATCCCCTCGTACATCGTTCGTAGCTCGACAGTGCTTGGCATGGTTCACCGTCCGGGGGTATGCCGACAAAGATAATAAAAATTCATCAAGAATACGAGACGGTCACTTCGGGGAACGAGCGGAATCGGAACGGGTTCTGCGGACCGTTCCTCGCTTCCCAGTCGGTCGATTTCCCTCCGCCGTCGTCACCGCTCTACTCCACCGTCGTCACCGTCACCGACCGCGTCCGCGGACCGTCGCACTCGACGAACAGCACCGACTGCCACGTCCCGAGGGCGAGTTCGCCGTCCTCGACCGGAATCGAGACGCTCGACCCGAGCAGCATCGCCCGGAGGTGGGCGTCGGCGTTGCCGTCCAAGTCGTCGTGTCGGTACCCGCCGTCGCGGGGAACCAGTCGTTCGAGCGCCTCCTCCACGTCCGCGAGGAGGCGGTCCTCGTCCTCGTTTACGACGACGCCGGCGGTGGTGTGCCGGACGAACACGGTGCAGACGCCATCGGCGCCGTCCGGAACCGCCTCGGCCACCTCGTCGGTCACGTCCCGCACCTCGACGCGCTCCTCGCTGCGTATCTCGAGCGTCATGTCCGCCCCTACCGCCGGCACCGTCTTGAACCACCGCGGTGGACCGACCGCGACGTCTCCGGCCCGCCGAACCGCGCCGGTCGATAGTATAACCCGACCGGCGCACGCAGTGGGACCCGTCGATGCCAGACGAACCAAGCGGCTCGCCCTCCGACGGCGACTCCAGCGCGGCGCTCCGGGTGGCGACCGCCGAGGCCCGGCGGACGCTGGACCAGCAACTCGACACGCTCGAAGACATCGACCGCAAGGCGATGCGCCTGCTCCGGTTCTCCGTCGGACTGCTCGGCGTCGTCGTCTCCGTGCTGTCGCTGACCGACGGATCTGTCGGCCTGCGGTCGATGCCCTACCTCGGCGGCGGCCTCGCCTTCCTCGTGGTGGGCGCCGTCGCCGCGGGCGTCACCTACACCGCCTCGCCCCGCGTCGCCGGCGCCTCGCCGGCCGATTTGGAGCGCGCGGCCGAGGCCGACCGCGAACGGGCGTTCCGCCGGACGCTCGTCCGGAGCTACGCCGACTGGATACGGTTCAACGCGGCGGCGAACGCCCGCGCCGCCCTGCTCATCACCGTGGCCATCCTGTTCGTCGTCGCCGGTGCCGTCGGACTCGCCCTCGGGAGCATCCAGGCGCTCACCGGACCCCTCCCCCCCGTCGTCCTCGCCGTCTCCGGCGCGGGCCTCCTCCTCGCGGCCTACCTCGCCGGCGTCCACCGGCAGTTCTCGCGCCTCCGCGAGGCGAGGCGCCGGAACGCGGACCGAGGCGTCGCGTCGGAACTCTCCGGCGGTTCCGGCGTCTCCGATTCCTCCGACTCTCCCGACGCGCCCGACGCGACGTTCACGGCCGCGGCGGCGGGAACTGAGGCTCGCTTCGAGGGGCAACTCTGTCACACGGGCGACGTCGGACCCGACCGCGGGCGGGCGTCGAGAGGATCGGACGCCGAATCGGACGGGTGAGACGGATTCACCGAGGAGCGACGCGACCGGCCGAGCGAGGAGCGTCGCCGCCGCTCCCGGGAGAAGAGCTTTGCTTCGACGGGACCGATTTCCACCCAGAACCGTGTCCTCCACCGCGTACGACGCCGGCCGCGACCGGCGCTCCTCCGTCCTCCGCCGCAACCCCGTCGTCGAGACGCTCCTCGCCATGCTCGTCGTCTCCGTCCTCGCGTGGGGAGCCTCGTTCGTCGGCCTGCTGGGACTGTTCGCCCTCGGACCGCCCGTGTGGCTCCCGCCGTGGGCGCTCCTCACGAGCGTCTACGCGCACGCCGGCCCGGCGCACCTGCTCTCGAACGCCGTCGTCGTCGCCGTCGCCGGGACGCTCGTCTCCCTGTCGACGACGCGACTCCGCTTTCACGCCTTCTTCGTCGTCACCGGGGCGCTTGCCGGCGTCGCGCACGTCTGGGCGAGCGGCTTCCTCGGCGCGCGGACCGCGGTGCTCGGCGCCAGCGGCGCGGCGTTCGCCTTGGTCGGCTACGTCCTCGCGGCCAACCCGGCCTCGAACGCGCTCTTCGAGCGGCTTCGGCTCCCGCCCCGCGCGGTCATCGCCGTCGTCGCGGCCGTCGCACTGGCGCTGACGCTCTCGTTCAGCGCGCCCGGAAGCGCCCTCGTCGCCCACTTCGCGGGCGCCGCGATGGGCCTCGTCGCGGGCCGGTTGGGGCTGCTTCGGACGCGGCGCTGAACTCCCCCTCTACCCCGACAGCGCCGCCGCGACGACCGGCTCGAAGGTATTGGTCACATTATCGGCTCGGTCGACCGCCACCGGGAGGAAGCGCGGGTACGTTCGCGCGTTCGACTCGCGCGGAGGCGTCGCTCCGGGGGGTGCGTCTCGTCACCGGTCGGGGACGGGTGTCGCCGCAGTCAGTTCGCGTCGTCCAGCGAGTAGACGCGTTTTCGGGCGTCTCGCAGGCAGACGTCCTCCTGGACGATGTCGGCGTCCTCCAGTTTCCGGAGGGCGTCGCGGACGGTCCGCGTCGAGAGGTGCGTCCGCTCCGTCAGGTCGGTCTGCGTCAGGTCCGACTCCTGTTCGAGCACGTAGCGGACGAACTTTGCGCTGGGAGGGAGGTCGTCGATGGTCGCCGCGGTCTGTTGAGCCTGTGACATAGAACTGTGTTCGGTTCGGCCGCCGACGCTCCGGACGCGGGGCGCGCCCGATGGAGAGTCGGTCCGACCGATCACACCGGGAGTACGGACGCCACCCATATAGCCGTTTTAGGGCGTGAACGTCACCCGGTTACACCGCCGTAACCGACCGCTCGTATACTCGACGGACGACTTGAACGTGGCGGTAGCGAGCGTTCTCTCTCGTTTCGCCCCTCGCTTTACCGCTCGCCCCGTAGTGGGTGGTACATGTCCACAGACTACTCCATCGACGCGGACTGGAACGCGCTGTACGTCGACGGCGAGTGGCGGTCGCACGACGGCGACACCATCGCGGACGAGGACCCCTCGACGCGCGAGACGGTAACCGAAGTCCCGGCGGCGACGGAGGCCGACGTGGACGACGCCTACGAGGCCGCGGCGGCCGCGCAGTCCGAGTGGGCCGAGCAACCGCCCGCCCGGCGGGCCGAGGTGGTCCGGAACGCCCTGCAGGAACTGGAGGCCAACGAGGAGGCCATCGTCGAACTGTTCGCCGACGAGGCGGGCGGGACGGGCGTGATGGGCCACACGTCGGTCGCCATCACGAGCGACCACCTGAACGAGGCGGCGACGCTCCCCAACCGGATGTCGGGCGAGCACAAGGAGTCGAACATCCCCGGCAAGGAGAACATCGTCCAACGGAAGCCGAAGGGCGTCGTCACGGTCATCTCGCCGTGGAACTTCCCGCTGAACCTCTCGATTCGGGCCGTCGCGCCCGCCATCGCCCTCGGCAACACCGTCGTCCTGAAGCCGGCGACGAACACGCCCGTCCTCGGCGGCCTCCTCGTGGCGAAACTGTTCGAGGCGGCGGGCCTGCCGGACGGCGTCCTCAACGTCGTCACCGGTCGCGGCTCCGACATCGGCGACGCCGTCGCCGGGCACCCCGAGAGCGACGCCGTCGCGTTCACGGGGTCGACCGAAGTCGGGCGCGGCGTCGCCGCCACCGCCGCGGAGAACCTCGCCGTGCAGGCGATGGAACTCGGCGGCAACAACGCCCACGTCGTCACCGAGGACGCGGACCTCGACCGCGCCATCGACGGCGCCGTGTTCGGGTCGTTCGTCCACCAGGGACAGGTCTGCATCTCCATCAACCGCCACGTCGTCCACGAGAGCGTCTACGACGAGTACGTCGAGCGACTGACCGAACGCGCCGAGGAACTGTCGGTCGGGAGCGCCCACGACGAGAACGCGGACGTCGGCCCCATCATCGACGAGTCTCAGCGCGACGAGATGCTCGGCTACGTCGAGGAGACGGTCGACGCCGGCGCAACGCTCGAAACCGGCGGCGAGACGGTCGAAATCGACGGGGTGGAGGACTCTCTGGTCGTCGCACCCACCGTCCTCTCGGACGTGACCAACGACATGGCCGCCGCGTGCAACGAGCACTTCGGCCCCATCGCCCCGGTCATCCCGTTCTCCGACGTCGACGAGGCCGTCGAGATAGCCAACGACACCGAGTACGGCCTCTCGGGGTCCGTCCACGCCGGCGACCTCGACACCGCGATGGACGTCGCCGACCGCATGGAGACGGGGCACGTCCACATCAACGACCAACCCATCAACGACGAGGCGCACGTCCCCTTCTCGGGCACCGCCGCCTCCGGGATGGGCGGCTACAACAGCGACACCATCCTCGAGGAACTGACCGAGACGAAGTGGATATCAATCCAGCACGACGCGCGCGACTACCCGTTCTGAGGCGTCGGACCCGAGAGCGGCGGTAGCGGTTTCTCCCGCCGCGCTCCGACTACTCGCGCAGTTCCCCGAGCGGGTTCGGTAGCAGGCTCTCGCCCTGCTCCTGCCGGTCGGCGGCGGACCGCGCCGCCTCGACGCTCGCGAACGCGACGAATGCGCCGGCGACCACGTCCGTCGCCCAGTGGATGCCGAGGTACATCGTCGAGACGGCGATGGACACCGCGAGGAAGAGCGCGATGGGCGTCCACCGCGGGTAGACGCCGCGGAACCGCCACGCGAGGAGCGCGACGGTGCCCGACAGCGAGGTGTGCAGCGACGGGAAGACGTTCGTGTTCACGTTCACCT
This sequence comes from Halogeometricum sp. S3BR5-2, assembly GCF_031624635.1. Lineage (NCBI taxonomy): Archaea > Methanobacteriati > Methanobacteriota > Halobacteria > Halobacteriales > Haloferacaceae > Halogeometricum > Halogeometricum luteum. Next base: position 222,746 of record NZ_JAMQOQ010000004.1, read on the forward strand.
GACTCGTCAGCAACTGCGCCTGCGGCCAACTGTTGTACAGCAGCGGTTGCACCATGTCCGGCATGAAGTTCCGCGGCCCGTAGGCGACGAACAGGATGTAACAGAGCAGGCCGACGCCGTAGTTCACGATGTAGGCGAACAGGACGACGCGGAGGGGGCGGGACTCCTCGTGCATCGCGTACGCCGCCAGCGGGAACACGAGGAGGAACACGTAGCCGAAGATGTAGACGAACCCGAAGTACGCCGTCAGCGCCGGCGTCGCGAACGACTGCACGAACGCGACGGTGCTCCCCTCGACGGCGTGGATGTAGCCGGTGATGTTCAGCCCGATGAGCCACGACAGTTCGACGCCGATGTCGCGGATGACGCCGTTGGCGGCGAGGACGGCGACGAGGGCGACGAACGTCGGAGCGACGGCGCGGGCGTTCGACCGGACGGTCCGGGGGGCGGACCGGAGCCGCGACGGTCCGACGACGAGCACCGCGGCGACGACGAGGAGTGCGGACACGCCCGCGCCGACCTGCAGGACGACGTCGACGAGCGCCATCAGTTACCCTCCAGCAGTCGCCCGTCGGAGTACTGATAGCCCGCGTCGCGGAACGCCTCTCTCGCCTCGTCGACGTTCAGTTCGCCGTCGCTCCCGAGGAACGGCGTCACGGGGTTCTCCCCCTCCCACCGCAGGTCCTCGGGGAGCCACTCCGTCCCGGCCAGCGGGCTCACCGCGCCCCGGGCGTAGCCGCCGAACACGTCGCTCACGAGGAACGACTGGTCGACGAGTCGCGCCAGCGTGTTCCTGAACCGAGGGTTCGTCGTCGGCGACCGACCGGCGTTGTGCCCGAGGATGAACGGCGTCTCCGACCGACCGACGAGCAGTTCGAGGTCCCGCGCGCGGCCGATGCGGGGGACCGTCGAGGCGCCGACGGTCGTCCCGGTCACGTCGGCGTCGGCGTCGGCGACCATCTCGACGGCCGTCGCGTCGGAGCCGACGACCTGCACGGACAGCCGTTCGAACTCGGGCGGTCGGGCCGGCACGCCCGCCTCGGCCGCCGCCTCGAAGAGGAAGTGCTCGTCGAACCGGTCGAGCACGAGCGACTCGCGCGGCGTGTTCTGCGCGAACTCGAACGGGCCGCTCCCGACCGGCGGGATGTTGTTCGTCACGATGGCCTCGGTGGCGGGGCCGATTTCGATACCGCTGACCGACGCCCGCGAGGTCCGCTCCTCCCAGATGTGTTTGGGGAGCACCGGCACGGTGAACGCCCGCGTCGCCAGTTCGGGTTCGCACTCGACGAAGTCGAACTCGACGGTGCGCGTTCCCGCCGCGCGCACGTCCGCGACGAGGCTGTTCCGCCCCTGGAACCGCGGCGCGGGGATGCGCGCGTCGCTCTCGTCCTCGGTCGTCGTCCCCGTCTCCATCGCCGTGTCCGCGAGGAGGCGGTGGGTGAACGCGACGTCCTCGGCCGTGAGGTCCTCGCCGTCGTGCCACGTCAGGTCGGGCCGGAGCCGAACCGACGCGCTCGGCGCGTCCCCGGTCCCGGAGAACGCCCACGACTCCGCCAGCCATGCCTCGACGCCGTCGCCCGTCTCGACGCCGAGCGAGTCGTACAGGAGGCCCGTGATGAGACCGTCGCGTCGGTACTCGACCGATAGGGGGTTGAGATTCTCCGTCGCCCGCCTGTCGGTCGTCGCCGTCCGGAGCGTGCGCGCCCCGTCCGCCGCCGTCGCGACCTCGGTCGGGGTCGGAGTTGGGGTCGGCGTAGGGGTCGACGTCGGCGTGGCGGTCCGCGACGACGAGTTCGAGTTCCGGTTCCGGCTCCGGTTCGAGGCCGCTCCGACCGTCCCGTCGGTTCCGGCGGTCGTCGTCGCGTCCGTTGCCGGGGTGGCGCCGTCGACGCCGCTGCGCGTCAGCGACAGGTAGCCCAGCGGGGAGTCGAGGTCGGCGGTCCGCCAGTTCCGGTAGTTGTCGGTGCGGGCCGCGCGGATGTCGTCGGGGAACGAGAGGAGGGTGAACGGCTGGCTTCGGGCGATGCTCCGCTGGAGTTCGTACACCGCCTCGCGTCGCTCCTCGCCCGTGGTCGTGCGCTGGGTCTCCAGCAGGTCGTCGACGTCGAGGTTCGCGTAGCCGAACGGGTTCTGCCACCCCGGGGCGTCGGCGAACCGCGAGTGCAGGAGCGAGTAGAGCCCGTCGGGTTGGTGAAACTGGTCGGGGAGCCGCGCGACGAACAGTTCGAAGTCGTTCTGCACCAGCACCTGCCGGAGAAGTTCCTCGCTGGCCATCGGCGTCACCTGCGCGCCGATGCCGGCCGCGCGGAACCACGCCGCGACCTGACGCGCGATGCGCAGGGCGTAGGGGTCGGCGTCGGCCGGCACGGTCTTGATTTCGAGGGAGACCTGGTTCGCCGACCGCCAGCCCGCGACCGTCCGCAACCGGCGCACGCATCCGCCGGAGAGCGCAGTCACGCCTGTCGCGAGCGTCCCGAGGACGGCTCGCCGACGGACCGTGGAGGGCGACGACTGTGGCATCTCTTCTCCTCACTCCTCCCGGCTCGCTCTTATCCGTTGGGAATCCGAGCCGGGGTTCGTACGGGACTCAGGAACCCCGTTTTGATAAGTACACTCGCCGTACCGCCGTCCGTGTCGCTCCCCGGTCCCGCGCTCGACCACCTCGCGTACCTCCTGTTCGCCGTCGCGACCCACGCGGCTCTCGGCTACGCGCTCGTCTCCGCGCTCACCGACCGACCGCGGCGCGCCGGCGTCCTCGGCGCCGTCCTCCCCGACGCCGACCTGCTGTTCCCGCTCGCGTGGACGTTCCCCTTCGACCACCGCGGACTGACGCATACGCTCGCCTTCGCGGCGGCCGCCGCGGCCGTTCTCGCGGTCGCGCGGCGCCCGCAGTGGTCCGCCGAGGCGGCGGCGCTCGGTCTCGTCTCGCACCTCGTCGTGGACTCGTTCACGCAGAGCGGCGTCGCGTGGCTCTACCCCCTCACCGCCGAGCGAGTGGGCGTCGCGGCGTCGATTCACTCGGGGTGGGGCGCCGCCCTCCTCTGGGGGGTCGTCGCCCTCGCACTGGTCGTCGACCGACGGTCGGCCGACGGGGAAACACGGGCTGACGGCCCGGCGGACGCCGAGTCCGCCGACGCCTCGGAGGCGCCCGGTGCGCCCCGCTCCTGACCGGCGACCGTAAGACGCCTCTCTTATTACCTCCACTGCAGAACTGGCGCGTAATGGCTTCCAATCGGCGAGCGCTCCGCGGTCTGCTCGCGGCGTTGGTCCTCGTCTCTTCGGTCGTCCTCGCCGTCGGTTACGTGGACGCGCAGCGGAACAACGACCGGGTGACGGGCGACCCGGCGGTCGAACAGGCGTTCCGGACGGGCGACCGGACGCAAGTCGTCGCTCCCCGAGACAATATCACCGTCGTGGCGACGGACTCGAACGCGTTCGTCAGCGACGAGAGCGACAGCCCCCGCGCGCAGGCCGAACTCGCGGCGTTCGCGCCCGACGGCAGCGTCTACTACTACCAGAACGAACACACCCGGTACTGGGACGTCGACCCCGTCCCGAACACGACGGCGACCGTCGAGTTCGTCTACGCCGACCACCTCGACGCCGACGAGTGCGGCGAGACGGTCTGCACGCGGAACGGCGTCGAGCGGGTGAACCTCACCACCGGCGAGTCCGAAGAGGTGTTCAGCCGCATCACGCCCGGAAAACACTCGACGCGGTGGCACGACGTCGACCGCCTCGGTCCCGACCGCCTCCTCGTCGCCGACATCCACCAGGACCGCGTGTTCGTCGTCAACACGACGACGAACCTGACGACGTGGGAGTGGGACGCGCAGTCGGACTTCGACGTGGCGACCAGCGGCGGGCCGTTCCCCGAGGACTGGACGCACCTCAACGACGTGGAGTCCGTCACCGTCGACGGCGAACGGGCCGTGATGGTGAGCCTCCGCAACCACGACCAAGTGGTGTTCATCGACCCCGACGAGGGGTTGATGGAGGAGTGGACGCTCGGGACCGACGACAACCACTCGATACTGTACGAACAGCACAACCCCGACTTCATCCCCGCCGAGGAGGGCGGACCGGCGCTGCTCGTCGCGGACTCCGAGAACGGCCGCGTGATAGAGTACCAACGCGAGGGCGGCGAGTGGGTCGAGTCGTGGACGTGGGTCGACCGGCGGATGCAGTGGCCGCGCGACGCCGACCGCCTGCCGAACGGTCACACCCTCGTCACCGACTCGAACGGCGACCGCACCTTCGAGATAGACGAGGAGGGCGAAGTCGTCTGGACCGCCTCCATCGGCTTCCCGTACGAGTCCGAGCGGCTGGGAACCGGCGACGAGAGCGCCGGCGGGGAGAGCGCCGCGAGCCTCGGCCTCCCCTCGCGGACGGCCTCGGACCTCGAACCGACGCTGACCTCGCGCGTCGCGTCCGTCGTCCCGCCGACGGTGCGTAACGCGATATCCTACGCCTTCCCGCGCTGGGTGGGGCTCCTCGAAGGCCTCGCCGCCCTCGCGCTTCTCGGGTCGCTCGTCGCGTGGGGTGTGCTGGAGTACCGCTGGTCGGACCGGACCGTTAGCTTTCAGTCGCCGCTGCGCGTCCGGAGGAAGTAGACGTGGCAGATCCTTCGCTCCGCTCCCGGTTCGCCCGGTCGGTCCGGTTCGAAGACGACCTCCCGATAGACGTGCGCGACGGGGTGTGGCTCGCGCTCGCGGTCCTCCCGGCGCTGGTCTCCGTCGCGGTCTACCTCGCGACGAACCCCTACCCGGCCTACGGTGCGGGCCTGTACGCGCAGATCGCCCGCGAAATCGTCGCCAACGGCTACCTCCCGCCGGCGCGCATTCCCGGCTACACGGCCGACGGCGTCCCGTTCGCCTACCCGCCGCTGCAGTTCTACGTGTTCGCCGTGCTCCGCGATATCGGGGTCGGCCCGGTCGCAGTGGCGCGGTTTCTCCCCGCCGTGGCCGTCGTCGCCGTGCAGGTGCCCGTGTACGTGCTCGCGCGCGACCTGCTGGACTCTCGGCCGGCGGGGACCGTCGCGGCGGCGGGCGTCGCGCTGAACCCGCAGATACTGGAGTGGCATCTCTCGGCGGGCGGCGTCGTCCGCGGCTTCGCCTTCCTGTACGCGCTGACGGCCATCTGCGCTGGCTACCGGCTGTTCACGACCGGCGACCTCCGCGCGCTGGTCGCGGGCGTCGTCGCCTTCGGACTGACGGTGCTGTCGCATCCGACGTACACCCTGTTCACCGTCGTGAGCTACCTGCTGCTCTGGCTCGCGCTCGACCGCTCGCTCGCCGGTCTCGTCCGCGGCGCCGCCGTCGGCGTCGGCGGCGCGGTGGTCGCCAGCCCGTGGCTCCTCTGGGCCGTCTCCACGCACGGCCCCGGCGTGTTCACCTCCGCCGCGGGGACGCACGGCGGCATCGGCGGCGGCGTCGGGGCGATATTCGGCGGCATCTCGGTCTACAGCCTCGTTCCCCTGCTCGCCGCGGCCTACCTCCTCGTCGTCCGCCGGGACCTCCTCCTCCCGGCGTGGGTCGTCGTCGCCGAACTGCTGTTCCAGCAGCCGAGGTTCGTCTACACCGTCGGAACGTTCGCCCTCGTCGCCGTCGGCTTCGACCTCGTCCGGCGCTTCTCCCTCGCCGAACGGCTCGGCCGGACCCTCGGCGGTCGGGCGGACGGCACCGACTGGCGCGCCGCGGGCGTCGCGGCCCTCGTCGTCGTCGCGTCGCTCGGCGGCGGCACGGTCCTCGCCTACCAGAACACCCTCCCGTCGGACCCCTCGACGCCGGAGTTCCTCGACGACGAGGCGGTGGACGCGATGGCGTGGGCCGAGGCGGAGACCCCGCCGGACGCCACGTTCGTCGTCCTCGGTGACGCCGCCGAGTGGTTCCCGGCGCTGACCCAGCGGACGATTCTGGTCGGCATGTGGGGCGTCGAGTGGGAGGAGCCGGAGGTGTACGAGGCTCAGACGGACGCCTACGTGAACGCCTCGACCTGCCAGAGCGTCGGATGCGTCGAGACGGCCATGCAGTCGGTGGACGCCAACCCGGACTACGTCTACGTTCCGAAGGGACGCTACACGGTCCGCGGCGCCAGCGAGGTGCAGTTCGGCACGCTCGAACGCTCCTTCGAGGCCTCGCAGCGCTGGGAACTCGCCTTCGAGAACGACGGCGTCGCCGTCTACCGCTCGCTCGCCCGCGGCGAGTAGCCGCCTCGCCGACTCTCCTCACTCACACGACGCCGAACAGCGGTAGCCCGAGCGCCACGAGCCACGCCACGGCCCCGGCGCTGATGGTCTGTCTGTCCTGACGCGCGACGCCGACGGCGAACAGGCCGAGCGCGCTGACCAGCGCGATTCGGTGGAGGACGAACTGCACGGAGACGGCGTTCGCGCCGACGGCGCCGAGGTCGAGGACGACGCCGGCGCCCAAGCCGGCGGCGGCGAGCAGCGCCGACTGCGTCGCCGGCCGGTCGCGCGCGAAGACGGTGACGAGGAACGGCGGCCCGGCGACGATGACCGGGTAGAGCGCCGCGGCGAACAGTTTCGGGGTGACGCCCGGAATCGCGTGCTCCAGCGCGATACCGGCCGACCGGACGCCGAGGATGAGGCCCGCGAGCGTCACCGGCAGGACGGCGGCGTCGGCGACGTCGCGGTGCCGGTGTCCGAACGGGACGACGGAGGCGACTGCGCCGGCCGCGCCGGCGACCGAGACGAGTTCGATGATGGTTATCCAGCCGTCGCTGCCGCCGCCGCCGAGGCCGTGGTACTCGCGGCTGATGCGCTCGACGAACGGTTCATCGCGCAGGTCGCGTTCGAGGAAGCGCGCGCCGGGAGCGACGCCGGTGACGGTGTGCCGCAGGCGGAGCCAGTCCCAGTACTCGGTGTGCGCCTGGAACGCGGTCCAGTTGCCCGACGGAGCCGGATACGCCCGGATGTGTATCCGCTCGCCGAGGTAGGTGCCGGTCGCCAACTGGTACTCCGACTCGAACCAGCGGCCGGTGATGTTCGGGTCGACGGTGACGTACGTGTAGCGCGACGCGCCGCGGGCCGGTTGCCACTCCGACTCGCTGATGGTGGCGTTGTCGTCGTCGACGACGGCCGTCCAGTTGGTCTCCGCGCGGCGCTCCAAGGCCATCCTCGTCCGGTCGGGGTCGCCGACGATGAGGACGTTGAGCGCGAGGGTTCGGCCCGTCACGGACCGACTCCGACTCGTGTACGGCCACACCTGCGTTCCCGTCTCCTCCGGTTGGATGAGTTGGTCCTCCCGCGGCAGCACCGTCTCCTCGCTCCCGGGAGCGCCGAGCAGGATGCTCCCCGCGAGAGCGAGAACGACGAGGGCCACGAGCGCTGTTCGTCGGTGGTATCGCACGGTCCGATACTCCCACCGCGTCCGACGCTCTTTGCAGTTTCCGTTCGGATCGCGCGAAAATGTCGAAATGTAGAGAAAACGGACCGCGCGGCGCCGACTCAGACGTCGTCGTCGACCATGGCGCCGAACGTCTCGTCGGCGTCCGCCGGCACGTCGAAGTCGTGGTAGTTCTCGCCCTTCTCCGTCGAGAGGATGTTGAGCGCGGCGGCGGCGCCGTCGCCGGCGGCGATGACGGCCTGCCACTCCTCGGTGCGGACCATCGCGCCCGTGGCGTACGCGCCCTCGACGCTCGTCTCCATCGTTACGCCGACGTCGACGGTGTCCTCGTCCGTCAGGTCGCAGCCCAGCGACTCCGCGAGGTCGCGCTTCGCGCCGGTCGCGAGGACGACGTAGTCCGCCTCGCGGTCCTCGCCGTCGACGGTGACGGCGAAGCCGTCGCCGTCCGACGACACGTCGGTCACCTCCGCCTCCTCGCGTTCGACGCCGAACGTATCCACCTGCCGGCGGAGCGTCTCCAGGAACACGGTGCCGTCCTGCGACCCGATGCCGGGGTAGTTGAACAGGTGGGCCTTGTGCATCCACGTCGAGTCGGTGTCGAACACGGTGGTCTCGAGCCCGTTCTTCTGTGCGAACAGCGCGGCGCTCAGGCCGGCGGGGCCGCCCCCGACGACGATGACGTCTGTCATGGCTACGAGTACTCACGTGGAGGTGAAATGGGTTTGTACAGGTGAGAGCCTCGCCGCTACCGGGACCGCTCAGACCCCGGGGCGCCACCCGCGCAGGAACGCCGCCGACAGGCCGCCGACCGACAGCGCGAACGGGACGGAGACGCTTCGGACCACGAGGACGGACGAACGAGCGCGTCGACGGTGTCGTCGGGCGGGGACGGACGGTCGTGACCCGCGTCACACGTGGGGACTCGGATGTCACTGGCCCGCTTATTACGTTCACGTTCGTAAGCCGATATATGAGCGAAGAGAACCCCGTCACCGCGGAACTCCCGGACAGCCCCTTCCACACCACTGGTACCGACCACATGACCATCTGGGGGAGCAACGAGGAGGACACCGTCGCCTTCTACCGCGACCTCCTGGGGATGCGCCTCGTCCTCCGGCAACCGAACCTCGACGACCCCTCGCAGACGCACCTGTTCTTCGACACCGGCGACGGTCGCATCGTGACGTTCTTCGTCAGCGACGACCGGCAGTCCAACCGGATGGGTCAGCGCGGCGGCGTCGGCTCCGTCCACCACCTCTGCTTCAGCGTCGCGCCGGAGGAGTTCGGCGAGATGGTCCAGGCCATCGAGGACGACGGCCGCAACTACAACATCTTCGACCGGGGCATCTTCTACTCGCTGTACACCCACGACAACAACGGTCTCGTCATCGAACTCTCGACGGACAAGTACGACATCCCCGACGACCGGCGCGCGGAGGTGCTCGCGAAGACGCAGGAGATACGCGAGGCCGACGGTGCGGAGTACGCTAAGGACGAGCACCTCGCGGAGGCGCTCGAATCGCTCGGACTCGACGCGACGGCGCACGACCTGCCGGACGCCGAATCGGGCGTCGGCGGCGTGGAGTAGTCGGAGCGCCGCCGCCTCCCCTCCGACCGCTTTCACCCTCAGGCGCGCCGGACGAGGTGCGCCCGCACCGCTCGCTGACACGACTCGCAGACGCCGTCGAGACGGGCCACGGCGCTCAACGCGGGATAGTTCACGGGAAGCCCCTGATACAGGTACAGCGCCAACGCCCGGTGGCCCACCTCGACGGCCGCCGACCGTCCGGTCGACTCCCGCAGGAACGACTGTCTGTCCGCGACCGTCGCCTCGCACCGCTCGCGGTGCGCCGCGAGGGTCCGGTGCCGGTCCCGGAGCGCGTCGAATCCCAGTTCCGACAGCGGCGTCCGTTCCGCCGCGGCGACCCACGAGGTGACGTCCTCGACGTCGGCCGCGGCGTCGTCCAGCGACGCCGCCTCCCGGTCGAGCGCCCGGTCGGTGACCGCGACGCCCGCCCGCTGGGTCCGCGCCTCCGCGACGACGGCCCGCTTGGCCTTCGGGGTGAACGCCGCCCCCGTCGCCGGCGCGAGGGCGTCGGCGACGGCGTCGGTGAGTTCGTTCCGGATGGTCGCCGAGAGCGACTCGGGGTCGTCCACGTCGGCGATGCTGTGCGGGCGAACCGTCTCCGCGAACGCCTTCCGGACCGCTCGACACCCGTCGCCCCCCGTCGCCGCCGCGCGGAACTGCGCGCCGGTCGTCGCAGTCGCCCTCGGCGCCCCCGACGGCGCCGGTTCCGTCGGCACCGCGGCGACCCGGCGGACGAACGACTCGTAGGCCGTCCGCTTCGCTTCGAGCGCGGTCCCCTCCTCCCGCACGCGGGCCGCGGCGCGGTCCACGCGCGTCTTGACGTCTGTGAGCGCCGCCCGCGCGGTTCGGCCTCCTTCCATATTTTTAGGCCAGCCTAAACGAACAAAGCGGTGCCGGGTTCGGCAATACTACTGAAAATCCGCGATAGCTCCCGCCGGTGCCGCGGACGGACTCCCGCCCGTCCCGCGACGGGTTCGGTCCCGTCAGTCGAGGGCCACGTCTTCGGGGTCGACGGCGACGAACGACCCGTCGCTCCGGGCGGACTCGTAGGCCGCCTCGGTGACGGCCGTCACGCGCAGGCCGTCGAGCGCCGTCGCCGCGGGTTCCTCGCCCGTCTCGATTGCTTCGAGGAACGCCTCGGCCTTCGTCTGCTGGTCGGCGCGCAGGAGGCGCGGGCGGTGCTCGCCGCTCTCTTCGTCTATCTCGACGTACTCGCTGGGTTCCCAGTCTTTACTGTTGAGCGCTATCGCCCCCTGCTCGTCCCACATCCGGATGTGCTCGCGCATGCACGGCGTCTCGCCCGACAGCGAGAACGTCGCGGTGGCGCCGTTCGTGAACCGAACCGTGACGTTCGCGCGGCCGTCGACCTCTTTCTCGTCGTCGACGAAGTGCATGTTCGCCGAGACGGCTTCGGGGGTGAGTCGGGTGCTCCAGAGCACGCCGTCGAGCAGGTGGCTCCCGGTGTCGTACAGGTAGCCGCCGCCGGAGAGCGCGGGGTTCTGCCGCCAGGCACCCTCGAAGCGGTCGACCCAGTCCTGCGAGACTTCGGCGGTTATCCAGCGCGGGTCGCGGTCCTCCTGGTCCCACAGTTCGCGGGCCCGGATGAACGCCTCGTAGAGGTGACGCTGGTAGCCCACCATCAGCACCTCGTCGCGTTTCTCGTCGCGTTCGACGAGGTCGCGCGCCTGGTCGAGGTCGGTCGTCAGCGGTTTGTCACAGAAGACGTGCAGGTCGCGGTCGAACGCGGCGATAATCTGGTCGTAGTGGAGCGTGTGCGGCGTTCCGATGAGGACGGCGTCCAGCGATTCGGCGTCGAGCATCGTCTCGTAGTCGGTGTACTGCGACTCCGAGTCGACCTCCAACTCCTCGCCGGCCTCCGCCAGCACCGTCTCGTCGATGTCGACGAGGGCGACGACGCTCGCGTTCTCGTGTTCGACGAACCCCTCGCCGACGGTCTTCCCGATGTAGCCGCCGCCGACGACGGCGATTCGGAGCGGACCGTCGGTGCCGTCGTTACGAATCGATTCCTCGTTCTTCACACTCGTATCGCTCATGCACCGGACGACTCCGGGGGGGCCAATAGGTGCTTTGTTTCGGGTCGGAGCGCCGGGGAATCGAAGACCGGCGCCCGACGACCCGCTCAGAACTCCCCGTTCACGATGTCGGCGACGCGCCCCCGGTCGAACAGTTCCGCACCGTCGGTCACCTCGCCGAACTCCTCGGGGTAGAGCTGTTTCGCCGCGCGTTCGGTGAGAAAGAGGTTGTGGACGGGACCCTGGTTGAGGTAGCCGCCGCGGTAGACGCGCCCCTCCCGCACGGCCGTCAGTTCGCCGCCGACGGCGTGGTCGCGCATGTACGCCAGCACCGTGTCCCGGAACTCGGTCGCCGAGTCGCGTTCGTGTCCGCGAATCAGTATCACGTCCGGGTCGACTTCGAGCAGGGTCTCGTAGTCGAGTTCGCCGCGGTTGGTCGTGCTCAGGTTCTCGACGTCCGTGCCCTCGAGGGCGTCGGTGACGCCCAGGTCGCGCCACTGCTTCTTACTCGTCCCCTTGTCGTGCAGGCGGTACGGCGAGAACGTCTCGGGTTCGTCGGTTCCCTCGTAGGTGAGAAACACGTTCGGCCGTTCGGACTCCGGCGGCAGTCGCGACTGCACGTCCGCGAGGAACTCCTCGTGCAGCGACGCGAACGCCTCGTAGCGCTCCTCCTCCCGGAACAGGCGTGCCACCTTCTCGAAGGCCTCGTACAGCGTGTAGTAGCGGTAGTCGTGCCACTCGTCCGAGCGGCGGAAGACGAGGTTCCCGAAGAACGGCGCGACGTTCGTCGCCACCTCCTCGACGTCCTCCTCGCCCCAGTCGAACCAGTTGACGAGCATGTACGGGTCGTACAGGTGCACGTCGGCGTCGAGTTCGTAGAACTCCTCTTTCGTCCGGACCTCCGGGTGCCGCGCTATCGCCTCGCGGTCCACGTCCACGCCGGGGAGTTCGTCGTAGACGTCGGTGTAGTAGCGGTCCGCGCCGCCGATGCCGGCGATTCCGTCGCCGCGACCCAGCGCCACCGCCATGTCCGCGTAGCCGCCGTCGTAGGCGACCCAGCGCTCGGGTACCGAGTCGAACGCGACCTCTCCCATCGGCTCCATCGACACCGTGTAGGACTCCGTTCCCGTCACGGTCGAGTTCTCAGTCCCGGCCGCAGTCGGGGTTTCCGTATCCGCGTCCGTCGCCGCTCTATCCGCGTCCGCCGCCGTCGACTCGGACCCGCCCCCCGCGGCGCATCCGGCGAGCAGTCCGGCGCCCGCCAGCGCCCCGCCGTACGTCAGATACTTCCGCCGCGTCGTCCGCTCGAATCCCTCGTCGTCTCGTGCCATGACTTTAGGCAAACCTAAAACGATAAAGCCGTTCCGATATTTCGGCGAGCCTAAAATAGGCCGTCCGTCAGCGCTCGACGGCCGTCGCCTCGATTTGGACCGCCGCCCCGTCCGGCAGGTCGGCGACGCCGACGACGGTCATCGCGGGTCGGCGCCCCTCGAAGTACGACTCGTAGGCCGCCTCGATGTCGTCGATGCGGTCCGCCTCCGTCGTGTAGACGGTCGTCCGAAGCACGTCGTCCATCTCCACGCCGGCGCGTCGAACCGCCGTCTCGACGCGTTCGAGGGCGTCGACCGTCTGCTCTCCGACGCTCATCTCGTCGGCGTTCGCCCGCGTCGGGAACTTCCCGTCGAAGAAGACGAGTTGGAGGTTCCGCTTCCGGACGCCGTACCCCGCGGTGGCGTCGAGGTTGTCGCTCTCGTACCGCGTCACGTCGCCGTTCATCGGTCCACCTCCGCGTCGCTCGGTTCGGGGGTGTCGGTCGGCGGTGATTCCGTCTCTCGGAAGCGCGTCGTGTCGCTCATGATATCACGCTTGTCCCCCCGCATCCATCGACCTGTCGTTAGCACCTGCTAACTCCGATATCGGCACCGAACTATCATCCTATTCGAGCGCTGCTCGTGTCTTTCCTGCACGTTCGAAACAATTAGCACAAGCTAAGTCCGACCGGTCCGAACCCGGTCCCATGCGAGAGTTCGAGTTCGTCGTCACGTTCGAACGGGGCGCGGACGACCTGATGGACCTCTTCTTCGAGTACCCGTCGCTCACCACGCGGTCTTCCACCTGCTTTACCACCCACGACCGGATGTGGCGCATCGACCACGTTCGGGGAGAGCAGGAGGCGCTGGCGTCGTTCGACGACCTGTTCCTCGACGAGGGCCGCTGCAACGAGTGCTTCGACGTGGTGAACTGCGACACCTCGCGGATGTACCACGTCCTCGACCGGAAGAAGAACGCCCGGACCGTCTACACCTTCCGGGAGGAGGTTCACCGGTGTCACTCCATCCCCCACCACGTCGTCGACCACCTCGGCGACGGCGTCGTCTTCGAGTCCCGGCGTACCGACGGCGAGTACCGCTGGCGCATTCTCTACCCCGGCGAACAGCCCATCGGCGACCTGTACGACGCCATCGAGTCGAACCTCCGGGAGGGACTCACTCTCGAAGTGTCGCACCTCTCCCGCGCCGGCAACTGGGACGTCGACTCGCGCGTCGCCGCGCAGTTGTCGCCCGCCCACTGGGAGGTGCTCGAAGCGGCCGTCGAACACGGCTACTACTCCCGCCCGCGGGACGTCACCGTCGCGGAGTTGGCGTCGCTCCTGGACGTCCCCCGGTCGACGGTACAGTACCGACTGCGGACGGCCGAGGACCTCATCGTCGAGCAGTTCGTCGACGCGGCGCTCTGAGGGCGGCGAGCGAGGGTGCTCGGTTCGGACGGCGCGCGGAGTCGCGTCCGCGTCGCTGTCAGAAAGCACGGCCGCAGTGCGGAGTTTTTTGCGTCTCTCGCGCGCAGTCGACGTATGCGCGCAGCAGTCTACCACGGCCCCGAGGACGTACGCGTCGAAGACGTCGAGGACCCCGAACTCGACTCCCCCCGAGGGGCCATCGTCCGCGTGACGCACACCGCCGTCTGCGGGTCGGACCTCTGGTTCTACCGCGGTCAGAGCGACCGAGACGCCCCCTCGCCCGTCGGGCACGAACCGATGGGCATCGTCGAGGAAGTCGGCGAGAAGGTCCGGTCGGTCGAACCCGGCGACCGCGTGTTCGCCCCGTTCGTCATCAGTTGCGGGCAGTGCGAGTTCTGTCGGAAAGGACTCCACACCTCCTGCGTCGACGGCGGGTCGTGGGGCGGCGACAACGGCGGCGCGCAGGGGGAGATGGTCCGCTGCCCGCGCGCCGACGGAACGCTGGTCCGCGTCCCGGACCGCCACGCCGACGACGAGGACACCCTCAGAGCGCTCCTCCCGCTGACGGACGTGATGGGGACGGGCCACCACGCCGCGGTCAACGCGGGCGTCGAGGCGGGTTCGACCTGCGCCGTCGTCGGCGACGGCGCGGTCGGACTCTGCGGCGTCCTCGCGGCGCGGCGACTCGGCGCGGAGCGCATCATCGCCATCGGTCACCACGAGGACCGCCTCGAAATCGCCGAGGAATTCGGCGCGACGGACCTCGTCACCGAACGCGGCGAGGCGGCCGTAGAGCGCGTGACCGAGATGACGAACGGCGGCGTGAACCACGTCTTGGAGTGCGTCGGCGCCACTTCCGCGATGGAGACGGCGACGGGCGTCTGCCGACCCGGCGGGACCGTCGGCTACGTCGGCGTCCCGCACGGGATGGGCGACGGCCTCGACCTCCACGAGTTCTTCGGGAACAACATCTCGCTGCGCGGGGGCGTCGCCCCCGTCCGCGCCTACGCCGAGGAACTGATGGCGGACGTGCTACAGGGGACGCTCGACCCCTCTCCGGTGTTCACGAAGACGGTCGATTTGGACGGCGTTCCGGAGGGGTACGCCGCGATGGACGACCGCGAGGCGGTGAAAGTCCTCGTCAAACCGTGAACGGCCGCTCACGGGCGGTTTCGAGCCGGTAAAAGCCGACGTTCCGGGTGCCGGACGGCGTCTCATCCCCGCCGTCCGACGAGGGGTTACGTCGGGGATTCTCCGGAGAACTCGTAGTCGATTCCGCCGTCGGGCGTCACCGTCACGCGGCCGCCCTCGTAGTCGAAACTGATCTCGAAACTCGCGCTCGAGGACGCCTTCAACAGGTTCTCGATGGCGTCGGGATCAGTCACGCGCGAGAGCGGTCGGAGCTCCCACGGCCGGCAGCCCTTCGTCTCTGCGACGAGCGACACGATTTCCAGCGTCGCGCTCTCGCGAATCTGCGGGTCTCCTGCCGCGGAAGTTCCTCCGTTGGATGACGATTGTGACATAGATGTTCTCCCTGTCGACGGCCCTCCGAACGTCGCCGCGTCGGGAGTTCCCCGAGCGCGTGGTCCGAACGACCGCGACTACACTCTAACGTGATAGTTCGAGTGGTATAACAGTTACCGTGAAATTCTCAGTAATGGTTCCTTCCCGCAATCGGTGGGAACGTCACGCATTCCCTGCGACCGGACGTCCACGTTCCCCGCGTATCCCGGCCGCCCTCCCGGCGGATCGTCGCTCGCCCTTAAACAGTACCAAGACGTTTGAATGTCTCTATATCCTTGACCGATACGTTGACATTCTCTTCGGGGCATCTGTTCGAGCATGAGCCTCGAACGTCCCCCGGACGTCCCTCCCCAGTGGTGTTCGGACTGCGGTGACGAACTGCTGTTCAGCGGCGTCCAGTCCGCCGGCTACGCCCAGTTCTTCTGTCAGAACTGCCGCTACCGACGCGACGTGTACGTCGGAGACCCGACGAACGCCTCGATTTCCGGCGACTCCGGTTCCGAGAACGCCGTTCCCGACGACTCCGCGCCCGCGGCGGACGACTGATTCCGGCGAACGCCGCGTCTTCGAGGCGGTTCGAGCGACGCGCTCACCCGACTCACTCGACGACGACGACGCCTTTCATCCCCATCGACTGGTGCGGCAGGCAGGCGTACTTCGAGACGCCCGACGCGTCGAACGCGTGCGAGAACGTCGTTCCCTCGCCGCCCGTGAGTTCGCTCCTGAACGACCCGTCCTCGGCGACGACGTTGTGCGCGCCGCCGGCCCCCGTCCACTCCCACGTGACCGTCGTTCCCGACGAGACGCGCACGACGACCGGAGCGAAGGCGAAGTAGCCGCCGTTCCCCTCGGTGCCGACGCGTACGCGAACGTCCGAGGCGTCCGTCCGGTCGACCAAGGTATCCGCGTTCGCGACGCCCTCCAACCACCCGTCGAACGTCCGGTCGTTCGGTTCGGTGTCGCCGCGCGCCGTCGTCTGTCCCCCCTCGGCCCCCGTTCCGCCGCCGAGACATCCGGCGAGCAACGGCCCGGCGGCGAGTGTCGCGGCGCCGCCACGGAGGAAGCGCCGTCTGGAAATGCGTTCGTCGTTCACGAGTATTCCTGCTATCAGTCGTTGCGCCGGTATTTCTCGGTTTCCTTCCGAACCGGCGTCGGTCGAACTCGACGTACCGCGGACCCAGTCGGTATCTCTTCATTCTTCTTCGTGCGACGAAATTGCTTCCGAAGCGACCGTGTACAGCCACCGTGCCGTTCGTATGCCACTACTTCCGCTGTACTCTCCCGACTAATTACAAATACTTCTATCTTTTTGAGATATAGAAGTATCTCCGGACGCGGTGTCAGACCGGCGTATGAAAAAGTGCTACCGATGTTTTGCACGAATAATACAGAGAACTGGGAAATATGGGGGACGATATGGGTAAAAGCGAGTGGAAAGATAAAGAAGAGTTTGAAAAGATATCGGTCTCGGCATCAAATGGAGCTTGATAGACTATACTGATACCGAAGATAGATATATTTAATTGCACAAAACTACCTTTGCGCGTTACTATTCCACCTTAGTGTTCTGAATTGGAGAACAGCAATTGGGGTATGGTACCGACCCTCGTAACCGTCCATTCGCCCCTCTCGCCGTCCTTTTCTATATATTACAGCCATAGTGTTGTCTCTTTCAGCTACCTCGCCAACACATCCCGCTCGAACCGTATACTCTCCGGTCCGCCTTGAACAGTCTTTCCAGTCCAGGCCGTGACGCCGCTCCGAGACCGTTCTTTCGTTGAGAACGGAGGTCCAAAGAGAAAAATACCGATTTGGGGAGTAACTCACCATCTGTCTCGGTATCTAACCGAATTCTCTCTGTTCTCCCTAACAGAATACGCATTGTCACAAATTGTCAATATATGGTCACACTGAGTGATGTTCCGCCTCTCAGTCAGTCGATTATCTCGCGAATCCGTCTCGAAATAGCACGAACTATCGATTCATTTATGCCCACGGGGGAAGCACCGACCATCGCATGACGAACGCGCAGGTCACAGTCCATACCCAAGCGGTTATCGACCGGATCGAACCCGAAGTCCACGGTCATTTCTCCGAGCATCTCGGTCGATGCATCTACGATGGCGTCTGGCGGAGCGAGGGCGACGACGAGGACGGCTACCGCGACGACGTCGTCTCCCTTCTCGAATCGCTGGAGATGCCCGTACTCCGGTGGCCGGGCGGTTGTTTCGCCGACGACTACCACTGGGAGGACGGCGTCGGCCCCGTCGAGGACCGGCCCCGCCGCCGCAACCTCTTCTGGGCGCAGGACGTCGGCGAGGCGCCGGAGGAGTCCAACGAGTTCGGAACCGACGAGTTCCTGCGACTCTGCGAACGTCTCGACACCGAACCCTACCTCGCGGCCAACGTCGGGTCGGGGGACCCGCAGGAAGCGGCCGACTGGGTGGAGTACTGCAACTACGAGGGCGACACGGAACTCGCCGACCGCCGCCGGGAGAACGGTCACGAGGACGGATACGGGGTGGAGTACTGGGGACTCGGCAACGAGAACTGGGGCTGCGGCGGTCGGATGAGTCCCGAACAGTACGCCCGCGAGTATCGCCGGTTCGCGACGTACGTCGGGAGCATGGACAACCTGATGCTCGAAGACGACCTCGAACTCATCGCGTGCGGCTTCGAGGACCCCGACTGGAACCACCGGTTCATGGAGGAAGTCGGCAACAGCGCGTGGGGGGTCAACTTTCCGCTCGACCACCTCACGCTACACCACTACTACGGCCGGACGATGAGCGTCGTCGACCCCGAGACCGACGAGGAGAACTACGACAAGATGCTGGTTGAGGCGCTCGAGATGAGCCACCACATCGAGCGAATCGCCGCGGCCGTCAACGCGGTCGCGACTACGGATGACATCGGCATCATCATCGACGAGTGGGGCACGTGGCACACGGAAGCCGTCTCCGAGAGCGGTCTCGAGCAGCCCGGAACCGCTCTCGACGCGCTGTCGGCCGCCGCGGTGCTCGATATCTTCAACCATCACGCCGACGTGATGACGATGGGGAACATCGCCCAGACGGTGAACGTGCTCCAGTGTCTCGTCGAGACGGACGGCGACGACGCGTGGGCGCGACCCACCTACCGCGTGTTCGACCTGTACGCGCCTCACAAAGGCAACGACGCGGTCACCACCTCGGTCGACGCGCCCGCCCGCGACGTCGACGACGAAGAACTTCCGCTCGTCGGCGCCTCGGCGTCGCTCGGCGACGACGGCACGTACGTCACGCTCACCAACCTCGACGTCCGAGAGGCACGCACGGTCGAAGTCGTCCTCGAAGGTGTCGACGTCGATGCGGCCGACGTGGACGCGGAGGCGCTCTTCGCCGACAACGAACTCGACGTGGCTGTCACCGCCGATAACGCCGAAGAGTTCACGCGCCGAGAACTCGACGTCTCGGTCGAGGACGACCGACTCGTCGCGGACCTCGAACCCGGAACGGTCGCGGGCATCTCCGTCCGGTAGTCGGACGGACCCGCCATCCCTGGTTCCCGTATCTTCCACTCTTCCGCTTTCCTCCGGCTTCACGCCGTACGCCGCACGCTCCGCAATACGCCGTGCGCTCGACTCAGCTCCCGTCGTGAAGTTCGTCTGCGAGCGCAGCGAGAACCGCGGTCGCGGTCGGGTGCGAGCCGTACCCGTCGACGACGCGAAGGGTACACGCGCCCAGTCGGCCCTCGCCGGTCGGCCGCGAGAGCGCGATCGCTCCGGTGTTCGCGAGCCACCCCTCGGTGTACCCCGCGAGCACCTCGTCGTCGGGCTTGGGGTCCGAAACGTACGCGTAGGGGTAGAGCCCCTCGAACGACCACCCCGGAACCACGTCGACGTCGGCGAGGAGCGTCTGCGTGACGAAGGACGCACAGAGGTTCCAGCTCTCCTCTTCGGGGAGGTCGGCGACGGAGAACTCCTCGCCCCCCGCCAGCCGACCCTCGGAGTCGGGGAGGAGCGCCGCCGCGCCGCCGCCCTCGACGAACTCGCGGGTCGCGTCGTCGAGTCGGGTGACGAACGCCACGTCGCCGTCCGCGGGGTCGTCGACGACCGACGCCCCGTCCGACTCGGCGAACGTCTCGCGGAGGCCGTCGTGGTCGGTGTAGACCGCCCGGTCGCCCACCCCGGCGTCGCGCGGGACGACCGTAATCGACGCCTCGTCGACGGCGTCGACGCCCGCCCCGACGAGTTCGGCGGTGATCGACCCTTCGCGGACCCCGTCGACGGGGGGAGCGTCGACCGAAACCGCGTCCGCGACTCGTTCGCATCCGAACGGTTCGACCGAGACGTCGACTTCGCTCGTCTCGCCGAACGCCTCCCACCGGAGGCTGCCCTCGACGCGTTCGTCGGTGTCGTTGACGACGGCCGGGTCGAACTCGACTGTCTCCTCGGCCCAGCAGACGTGTGTCTCGGGGCGGACCTGCACCGCGACCGGCGCGTTGGCCCGCGCGAACGCCTCGACGGATACCTTCTCCTCACGCCGGTAGTCAAGGAGGCCGTTGAACTCCCATTCGATGTCGGTCAGTTCGGTGACGGCGTAGCCGGCCACGCCCTCGTGAAGTCGCATGTCCGCGATGCTCTCAGCGACCGACAGGAGTTCGCGGCGCTGCCAGGCGTCGGCCACGTCGTCGAGGCTGTCGAAGGTGTCCGAGAGGTGACTTGCCTCGAACCGGTCCCGGACGCCCGCGGGCGACTTCAATCCCGAGAGGAAGTCGTGGTGATACCAGTGCGGTTCGCCGCCGTAGTGGGATTCGAGCGCGTCAACCGACGGGAGGCCCCACGTCCCGAACTCGGAGACCAGAAGCGGCGCCCCATCGGGCGCCGGGCCGTCCCCGCCGTGATCCTCGTACCCGCCGTAGTTCTCCGCGGGGTTCTCGACGATGTGGTCGAGTTGCCCGCGCCACGCGTCGGCGCGGTCGGGGACGACGAAGTACTCGTGGTAGTCGTTGAGGTCGGTAACGACGTGCGCCCACCCGGAGTTGTCGCACACCAGTCGAGTCGGGTCGCGTTCGCGCGCCGATTCGACGAACGACGCGAGAAACGCCTGCTTCTCGCCGTCGGTCCACAGCGATTCCTCCTCGTCCTCGTAGATGCCGCCGATACCCCACTCCTCGTTGTAGAGGCTCCACGCGATTACGCTCGGACGGTTGAAGTCCCGTTCGACCAGTCCCGCGAACTGGTCGCGGACGGCCTCGCGAGACGCCTCGGTGTAGGCGCTCGGGTTCGCCGGCTCCTCCCA
This sequence comes from Halogeometricum sp. S3BR5-2, assembly GCF_031624635.1. NCBI lineage: Archaea > Methanobacteriati > Methanobacteriota > Halobacteria > Halobacteriales > Haloferacaceae > Halogeometricum > Halogeometricum luteum. The sequence continues at coordinate 243,277 of NZ_JAMQOQ010000004.1, forward strand.
CACGAGCATCCCCATCTCGTCTGCGAGTTCGAGGAATCGCGGGTGAGCGGGTTTGATGTGTTTTCTGAGGAGGTTGAACCCCATCTCCTTGGCGGCGCGTATCTCGTCTTCGAACGTATCCAGGTCCGCGGGGCGATAGAGCGTGTCCGGGTAGTACGCCTGGTCGAGCGCTCCCCGGACGAACAGCGGGTCGCCGTTGAGGAACAGTTCGTCGCCCGACCGCTCGATGCTCCGCATACCGAAGGTATCGGCGTACGTGTCGATGCGGTCGCCGTCGCGTTCGAGGCCGACGGCGACTTCGTACAGGTGGGGGTCGTCGGGCGTCCAGTAGTCGGGGTCGTCGAGCGAGAGCGTCGCACTCGCCGCTCCGTCGTCGTCGACGGAACACGTTTGAGTTGCTACCGTCGTCCCGCCCGAGCGGACCTGAACGGTGGCCGAAAGGCGGGTGAGCGACCTCTCCCCTCCGGAGTCCGTCACCCGGGCATCGACCCGGACGGTGTCGTCTCGCAGGTCGGGAGTGACGCGGGCGTCCCGCACTCGTGTCTCGGGCACGACCGCGAGGTCGACCCGCTGCCACAGTCCACTGACTCGGGTGTACCACGGAGCACCCTGCTTCCCGTGGGGAATCTCCGAGAGGTCCTCGGGATCCTCGACCCGGACCGCGATGGTGTTCTCTCCGTCGACCAGCGCGTCGGTTACGTCGAACCGGAACGGGAGGTAGCCCTCCCGGTTGCGACCGACCTGTTCGCCATTGACCCAGACGGTGGCGTCGTAGTCGGCCGCGCCGAAGTACAACTCCGCTCGTCGGTCGTCGTCGACGGCGTCCACGTCGACCGTCCGTCGGTACCACGCGACGCCGGTGTACGCTCGGAGATCCTCCGCTTCCTGCCACGCGTGGGGAACCGACACCCTGCGGACGTCGTCCCACGCCGCGTTGGGGTCATACCACTCCTCTGTCAGACCGGCGTCCTCGGGATCGGTCGTGAACTGCCAGTCGCCGGAGAGTTCGCGCGTCGGGTCGCGCACGAGTGTCGTGCGTTGCATACCGGTGTAAGGCCCGTCATTCCATATCACACTTTGCACTCGTCTCGGTGGATAGCGTCAGGATAGTCAACCCTCGAAGATGCTGGGGCGCGCAGGTCGGGTGCGGCGATTCCGGGAAGCCGTGGAACCGCGCGGGCCCGAAAACTACCTGCCAGAGCGGAGAAATACCGGAGCAAAGGCCGGGAGACGGCGGTGACGGAGCGCCAAATTAGTAGCCATCCGACACGACCTCCGGCAAGCTCCAATTGAATGGGAACATTTATTATAATTAGAGGGGGTCCTCTAGTGTGATGTCATCCGGTAACACGAGAGATACAGCAGATGACACGCCGAAGCGAGACGCGTCATCGAGCCGCGTCGACCGGCGACAATTTATGAAAGCAACCGGCGTGACCGGTCTCGCCGGTCTCGGCGGTCTCGCTGGCTGTCTCGGAATGGGCGGCGGCGGGGGCGGCGGTGGCGGCGGTGGAGGCGGCGGCAACGGGAGTATCGAACTCAACTACTGGACTCTGTTCGGTGGCGGCGACGGAGAGGTGATGAAGTCTATCATCGACAAGTTCAACGAGGAACAGCCGCTGGGCGACAACATCAGCATCAACCGCCAGCGGACCCCGTGGGAGGAACACTACAACCGCCTGTTCACCTCGATGACGGGCGGGGACCCGCCGGACATGGCCGTCTCGCACGCCTCGTACCTGCGCCGGTTTCAGGACACGCTGGTCGACATCCAGGACAGGGTCTCCTCGAACGACTACGTGGACTCGATCCTGAGCGCCTGTCAGCTTGACGGCGGGCAGTACGCCGTGCCGATGGACTCCCATCCGGTCGGGCTGTACTACAACGTCGATATCCTCAACGAGGCCGGTGTGGAGCCGCCGATCGAGAACTACTCGCAGTTCGAGGAGGCGTGCAACGCCATCCTCGAGAACACGGACGCGCTCCCGTTCAGCCCCGACCCCTACTGGGGAGGCGGCGGCGGATTCAGACAGTGGTTCATGGGTCTCAACCAGTACGGCGGGTCGATGTTCAACGACGACCTCACGGAAGCGACCTTCGGCGACGAGGCGGGAACGGGGTCGTTGGAGTTCCTCGCGAGCGTCTCGGGTGAGCGCGGCTGGGATCGCCCGGACATCTCCGAGGACCGCGTGGCCCAGAGCTTCCGTAACGGCTCGGTCGCCATGACCGTCAACGGGACGTGGTACGTCAACGTGATGCGCGAACAGGATTTCGAGTGGGGCTTCGACAAGCCCCGCGTGTTCCCGGAGGCAGACCAGCTCCGGTCGACCGCCGACAGCCACACGATCGTCGTCCCGCAGAAGTCGAATGCGAGCGACGAACGGGTCCAAGCGGCCGTCGACGCCGCCGAGTGGATCACGCAGGAGAACCCCTCGTGGGGCGCGGAGGCCGGCCACCTGCCGGCGTACAACCCCATTCTGAACAGCGACGAACTCCAGAGCGCCGACATCTGGGAGAAGACGCTGAAGTCGTTCACGGAGATGGCGAACGACGGACAGTTGGCCTACTGGCCGCAGTTGCCGAACGCCGACTTGTACGCGGGGAGCAACTGGACGTGGGTGACCGACGCCTACTCGCAGAACACGGAAGCCCAGCAGGCCATCCAACAGGGCGTCGAGACCTGGAACTCCAACCTCGGGTAATCGACGAGGAACTCACATATAATGTCAGTCATCGATCGATTCGGCGGGGTCGTGGGAACGCTCAGTTCCGACAGTCGGTCGCGTCGGGAGTTCGTGGAGGGCGTCCTCTTCTCGCTCCCGTATCTCATCATCTTCGCGGTGTTCCTGCTCTACCCGCTGTTGATGGGGGGATACATGAGCCTGTTCGACTGGAACGCGATCGCCCCCGCGGAGTCCGTCTTCCTCGGGCTAGAGAACTACGCGACACTCCTCAACGACTCGCAGTTCTGGAACGCGCTCGGCAACACGTTCTACTTCGCGCTCCTGACGGTGCCGTCGATCGTCGTGGTCGGGTTGGGGCTCGCGTTGGGCGTCAACCGCGATATCAGGGGACAGGGGTTCCTCCGCGCGATCTTCTTCAGTCCGTACATCCTCACGGTGTCCGTCACGGCGCTCGTGTGGATCGACATGTACTCCACCCAGTACGGGGTGCTCAACCACTATCTCGGGATGGTGATGGCCAACCCACCCCAGTGGCTCCAGTCGCGACTGTTCGCGATGCCCGCCATCGCCATGACCACCGTCTGGTGGCTGGTCGGCTTCAGCTTCGTCATCCTGCTCGCCGCCAGACAGAGCGTGCCTACCTACCTCTACGAGGCGGCCAAACTCGACGGCGCGGGGACGTGGCGACAGTTCCGCGACGTGACCGTCCCCCAGATGCGTCACGCCATCTTCTTCGTCGTCGTCATCAACCTCATCTGGGCGTTCCAGGTGTACGGCCAACCGTACATCATGACGTCGGGCGGTCCGAGCCAGACGACGGAGACGCTCGTGATGTACCTGTACCAAGCGGCGTTCAACCAACGGAACTTCGGCTACGCGGCCGCGATCGGGTACGTGCTGACGGGGATACTCGTCGCCGTCTCCATCGCGAACTACTACCTCCTCGGAGGCGACAATGAGTAAAACAACGACAAGCCGGTTCGCATCGTTCGACGTCGGTGGAATAACCGCCCGGAGCGCCTTGGTACACATCGCGATGTACGGGGCCGCGTTCCTGTTCGTGGTCCCCTACATCTACATGATCTCGACGTCGTTCATGACCCAACAGGACGCCGTCGCACAGGGGATGAACTGGATTCCCGACCCGGTCACGATCGGGTCGTACGTGCAACTGTTCGCCGGGTCGCAGATCATCCAGTGGTCGATCAACACGCTCATCATCTCGTCGGTGACGACGCTGCTCGTGTTGCTCGTGGACTCGATGATAGCCTTCTCGCTCACGCGACTCGAGTGGCCGGGCCAGCGCTACATCCTCGCGCTCATCATCGCGAGCTTCATGGTTCCCGGCTTCGTGAACATCATCCCGCTGTATCTCGTGGTGTCCGACCTCGGCCTCCTCAACAACTACCTCGCGGTCATCCTCCCGTTCGCGGCGGGACCGCTGGGGGTGTTCCTCCTCGCGCAGTTCTTCCGCGATATCCCGTACGAACTGCAGGAGGCCGCCCAACTCGACGGCTTCTCCAACTTCAGGATCTACACCCGGATGATCCTGCCGCTGTCGAAGTCGATTCTGACGGCGCTGGCGCTGTTCATCTTCGTCTGGAGTTGGAACCAGTTCCTCTGGCCGTTGATCGTCCTCCAGAGCGAGGCGGCGTACACGCTACCCATCGGCGTGGTCGTCCTGCAGGACAACTTCACCTACCAGCCCGCGCTGACGATGGCCTCGGCCGTCGTCGCCTCGGGCCCGCTGTTCATCCTGTTCTTGCTGCTGCAAGAACAGCTCATGACCGCCGTCGAGATGCAGGGCGTGACGTAACACTGTTAACGTTCCACGCCCCTCGTTGGGCAAATGAGGGACGCTGATACGAAGACGGTGTACCGATCGTTCGTCTCCGCGGCGCGGTTCTTCTACGAGCACGGACCGCGGCTGGTCGCGGTGAGCGTGCTCTGGTTCCTCTGCTCCCTCCCGTTAGTCACCGTCGGTCCGGCGACGCTCGGCGCCTATGCGGCGGTCGCGTCGCTCCGCGAAGGACACGCGTTCGACCGAGAGCGGGTCGTGGCGACACTCAAGCGGCACGGTGTCTCGGCCGTACTGCTCTCGGGGGTTCCGCTCGTCTTCGCGGCTATCGCGGCGCTGTACGCGCGGCGCTACCTCCTCACGCGTTCGACTGTCGCGCTCGTGCTGGGTGTCCTCACCACCTACGCCGCGGCGTACGCGGCCTTGGTACTGATTCCAACCTTCGCGGGCCTCGTCGCCGGTGAGGACCTCGAAACGGCGCTCAGGGCCGGCGTCAGGTGGACCGGACGGAACGCGGCCAGCAGCGTCATGATCGGACTGGGGACGGTTCTCCTCTTCGCCGTGACCGGCGCGCTGACCATCGCGTTCGCGGTCGTCTTCGGCGGCATGGTCGCCGCGTTCCATCTCGAAGCGCTGCTCGGCCCGCCGCCGAAGTCTGAGGCGGCGGAGGACCACTGGTCGCCCTACGAGAGCGCTCGCCGGTAGCCCGAACCACACTGCGGCCGACGTCGACGAAGGGTGTGAGGCGGTGAGGTTAGCGCGAAGAAGAGCTCAACGGGACGAGAGGGTCGGCACCGCGGCGCCCCGACGATGACGATTCTGGGCCCGGACCTCGAAACGGCTCACGTCCGCTGTGGGGTGGGTTCGTGCGCCGTCTCGGTGGCACGACCGGTGTCGACCATCACGTTGTTACCGCTCGCACGGTCGAAGATGTGCATCTTGTCCTCGTCGAACGTGACGCCGATTTCGTCGCCCTCGTCGTACCGGTAATCGCCCATCACGCGCATCGTGAACTCGACGCCGTCCGACCGGAGGTAGAAGTAGTTGTCGTCGCCGACGGGTTCGTGCACGTCGAGTTCGGCCGGTATCGCGTCGGCGGACCCCCGTTCGGCGAAGTGGAAGTGTTCCGGACGGACGCCGAGCACGAGGTCGTCCGAGACGGCTCGTTCGCGGATTCGGTCCCGTGTCTCGGCGGACACCTCGTAGGAGAACGCCTTGCTCTCCAGCGTGGCGCCGTGCAGTTCCACGTCGAAGAAGTTCATCGACGGCGATCCGATGAAGTCGGCGACGAACAGGTTCGCGGGTCGGTTGAACACCTCCTTGGGTGTTCCCACCTGCTGGAGGTCACCGCCGTCGAGGATCACCACGCGGTCGGACATCGTCAGCGCCTCCTCCTGGTCGTGGGTCACGTACACCGTCGTCGTATCCAGGTCGTCCTGTATCCGCTGGAGTTCCGTCCGCATGTGCGCGCGGAGTTTGGCGTCGAGATTCGAGAGTGGTTCGTCCATCAGGAAGACCTCCGGCTCCCGAACGATTGCCCGGCCGGTCGCGACGCGCTGTTGTTGTCCGCCCGAGAGCGCGGCGGGTTTCTTGCCGAGTTGGTCTTCGATACCCATCATCTCCGCCGCCTCCTCGACGCGATCGGCTATCTCGTCGTTCGAGAGGTCCGAGGTGAGCTTCAGCCCGTACGACATGTTCTTCCTGACCGTCATGTGGGGGTACAGCGCGTAGTTCTGGAACACCATCGCTACGTTGCGGTCCTGCGCCGGGACGTCGTTCACCACTCGGCCACCGATGCTGATGGACCCGTCGGATATCTCTTCGAGGCCGGCGAGCATCCGCAGCAGCGTCGATTTCCCCGACCCGGAGGGACCGACGACCGTGATGAACTCCCCGTCCTCGATGTCGAGAGAGAAATCGTCGACAGCCACGATGTCTCCGTCGTACACCTTCCGAACGTCCTCGAATCGTACTTCGCTCATAATTACCCGTTACGTACTACGCAGTGTAATTTATAATGATTGTGGTCGCCGGGACTTCGATTCTCTACTCGCAGGAGACCGTTCGTTCGAGCCTCGGCGAAGGAAGAGGGACCGTACGGATCGTTTTCCTCGTGGTTGTTCTTGCTATCGCGGAATAGACGCCGATCAGGGCGTGAGTGACTACCACCCTTCCCGGTGAACCAGTAGATAGCCGTCCCTCGTAGCGCTCGGTGCCAGCGTTGCGGCTGATCCGCTGGTTGCGCAGGCGGTATAACGGTAGAATCGGTGAGACTGCGGAACCGGCGGGAGCGCGGGACCGTCAACCGGAACGCGAGCGTTTGCCGCCGTCCGGCGGACGACGGCTTCGTGCGTCCGTTCGCCGACTGACCGGCACGGTCCGGAGCACTTCCGGGGTCACTCCCTGGATCTCAAGCGGGACGTCCGGAACGCCGAGGGACGCGCGGATAGCGGAACCCGTTCGACTCCGTCGGACGAGCGCTCGCACTCGGGCGAATCTTCAAGAGGCGAACCGCCGACGGACGACCATGGGAACGCTCAGGGACGCGGCCGCAGACGCCGGCGTACGAGTCGGTGCGGCCGTCGACGCCGACTCGCTCAGAACCGACACCGACTACCGGCGGACGCTCTCGTCCGAGTTCGACGCCGTCGTCGCCGAGAACGCGATGAAGTGGGGGCGGCTCAGTGATGGCGAGGGATGCTACGACTTCACAGACGCCGACGACATCGTGGCGTTCGCGAACCGAAACGACATGTACGTCCGCGGGCACACGCTCGTTTGGCACCGGATGTACCCCGACTGGCTCCGACCGTGGTCGCGGTCCGAGGCGTCGGCCCGTCGAACGCTCAGAACGCACGTCCAGACCGTCGCCGGTCGGTACCGCGGACGCGTCGACGCGTGGGACGTGGTGAACGAGGCCGTCGCGGACGACGGCGGCCTCCGGGAGACGCAGTGGCTCGCGTCGCTCGGTCCGGAGTACCTCGACCGCGCGTTCGAGTGGGCCGACGACGTGTCCGACGCCGACCTGTTCTACAACGACTACGGCGCGGACGGCCTCTCGGCGAAGTCCGACGCGGTGTATGACCTCGTCTCGGAGATGGTCGCCCGCGACGTGCCGATAGACGGCGTCGGTCTGCAGTTACACGTCTTCGACGAAACGGTCCCGCCGGCCGACGTCGCCGCCAACGTCGAACGCCTCACCGAACTCGGTCTGACCGTGCACGTCACCGAACTCGACGTGGGCATCGGCGAGGCCGTCGTCGACGCGGACGAACAGGCCGACTACTACCGCGACGTCGTCTCGGCCGCCGTCGACGCCGGCGCCGAGGCCGTCGTCACGTGGGGCGTCGACGACGGACAGTCGTGGCTGCCGGCGCGGGGGTGGGGGGAGGCTCCGCTCCTGTTCGACGAGCGGTTCCGGCGAAAACCCGCTTACCACGGCGTCGCGGACGCGCTCTCGAAGTAGCGCTCCGAGCGGCTCGAACTGTTCGCGCCGTCAGAACCCGGGGCCGTCGACGTTCTCGTCCGCCGCCTCCCGCCAGTCGTGCTCCGGCGCCCACCCCAACTCGCGTTCGGCCTTCGCCGTGGTGAACGCGCAGGCGTCGCCCTCCACGTCGCAGGGCGGCGCGTCGTCGCCGAAGAGGGCGTCGAGGAGGTCGGCGGTATCCAGACCGAGGTAGTTCTCCGCGGCGTGGCAGAGGTACGCCTCGTGACCCTCGATATCGGCCGTCAGGGCGGACGAGAACATCGACGCGAGGTCGCGCACGTCGATGTACGACCAGAAGTTGCCGGCGCCGCCGTGCTGCGAGACGCCCGACGGGAGGTCCCGGAGCGCCTCGATGTCGAACCCCTCCCGGTTCCCCGTCGCCTCATATCGACCCGGGTACTGCACCCACGAGGGTCGAATCGAGGCGACGGGAACGCCGTAGCGCCGGGCGGTCCGCGCGGCGACGGCCTCGCCCGCCTCCTTCGAGACGCCGTAGGAGTCCTGCGGTCTCAACGGATGCTCCTCGTCGATGGGGACGTAGTCGGGGGCGGGGCGACGCTCGGCGAACGGGAAGCCGTACGCCGACTCGCTGGAGGCCCACGCGACCCGCGCGCCCGTCCGCCCGGCGGCGTCGAGGACGTTGTAGGCGCTCAGGACGTTGTTCGAGAACACCCGCACGCCGGCGTGGTTCGTCGGGTCCGGGATGGCCGCTAAGTGTGCGACGGCGTCGGGGTCGACGTCGGCGAATAGCTCCGCTGTCTCGCCACGGTCGGTCAGGTCGACCTCGAAGAAGTTCGCGCCCTCCGGGGCGTCCCCGGACGGGAGTCGCTGGTCGAGTCCCACTACCTCGTAGCCGTCGTCGAGCAGTCGCCGCACGACCCACCGTCCTGCGCCGCCGAGCGCGCCGGTGACGACGACGCTCCGCGTGTCGGTTGTCATTACCTCGTAGACGCCCGACCGCGACTTGAATCCCGGGGACGCGGCGGGTTCGACCCCTTCGCACGACCCCTCAGGCGGTCACCCTTCGGAGGTGCCGCGACAGTCCCTCGCCGATAGCCCGCATCCCCTCGTCTCCCGGATGGAGGAGGTCCGCGGACAGTCCCGAGAGGGGGAGCAGGTCGGGGCCTTCGACCAGCGAGAGGTTCCCGTGCGGCGAATCCGTCACGACGGTCCGCAACGTCTCCCGGTACGCCGCGGCGTGTTCGGCGTCCCCCGATGCCGTCACGTCGTCGAAGTAGGGAAAGAGCGTGACGCACGCGACGGGTTTGTCGGGGTGCGCCGCCGCGACGGTGTTCACGAACGGTTCGACGCGCGCCTCGAACTCCTCGACGGGGAACCCGCCGGTGTTCGCCATGTTCACCGACAGCGACAGCGTCGCCACGTCCCAGTCGTCGCGGGCGGCGATGTGCTCGGCCATCGCGGGTTCGCAGTACGCCGACCCGGAACAGCCGAGGTTCAGCGCGTCGTACCCGCGGTTCCGGGCGACGTGCGAGACGTAGTTCGCGTGGCCCGCGGACGACGCGGCTCCCTCGGTGATCGAGGTGCCGTACGCGAGGTATCGCTCCTCGGGCAGTTCGTCGTCGGCCGGCGGGCGGCACGCCCCCGAGACGTCGTGCACGGCGACGGCGTCGAACCGCTCGAATCGTATCCGGCAGACGCGCGGGTCGAACCGCCCCGTCACCTCCGTCGTCAACTCGCCGACCCGCGCCGGGACGGAGAGGGCGAGCGTCGTCGGTTCCGGACCGATTTCGGTCGGGTTCCACGGCTGGAACGGCCCCCAGAACACCCGGACCCGAGACCGCTCGGCCGCCGATAGGGTGAGTTCGATTTCCGCCTCGTCGCCCTCGGGAACGAACCTGAGTTCGCTGCCGGTCGGATGGCGGACGCGCTCTCGCGCCGTCTCGTTCAACCCCGCTCCCACCTCCGCGGGGACGCGACACAGTCGGTCGCCGCCGTCGGTCCACTCCGCGGGCACCGTCTCGGCGACGTTGTGGAGCGAGACGGACGGGTACGCTTCTAACTGCATACCGTCACGCTCGCACACCGGGCACATGACTCTGCTGGACGCCCGCCCTCGCCGCTTCGACCCCCCGTCGCTCCCGCCGCTCGGCGATTCCGAGTCTCAGTTGGGGTCGTACTGCAGGTCGCCCTCGTGGACCCACCAGAACTGGGGCCACTTGACCCGTCGATTCACGCTGTCCGACGCGGGTTCGGTCCACTCGTCGTTCGTGGTCCAGGACTGCTCGAACTTCGAGACGAGTCCGAGGAACGGCAGTTCGATGTGGCTGTGCCACGCCGACTGCTGGACGTACTGTCTCGCCTCCTCGTCGCTGGGCTGTCGGGCGATCTGCCTCGTCACTTCGAGCGGATTGATCGTCATCTCGCCGCCGCCGCGGGCCGGAATCGTCTGCTCGGTGTCTGCTTTCTCGCGGTAGCCGTGACCGCCGCCGATATCGGACGCCCACAGCTGATAGTACAGCGGGAAGTAGGGGAACGCCGAGCGCGACCCGCCTGGTAGCCAGTAGAAGCTTCCCATCTTGAAGTTGCCGCCGGAGTACTGACTGAACCAGTCGTTCGTCGGCCGAGTGCTGACGGAGAGGTCGAAGCCGAACTCGTTGAGTTGGCTGGTGACCGTCTGCGTCATCGTCGTCCAGTCGCTCCATCCCGCCGGCGAGTAGTATTCGCCCGCGAGCGTTCGTCCGTCCTTCGCCCAGACGCCGTTCTGCTTGGAGTAGCCGGCCTCTTCCATGAGCTGCGTCGCCTTCTCGGTGTTCGAGGACTCTTCGCCGTACGTCTCGAAGTCGCCGTACCAGTCGCCGAGCCAGTACTCCTGGTCCTTCGGTGCGATACCGCAAGGAATGGGCGCGGTGAACTTCGTCCGCGGTCCCGCGTTGTCGACGATGTCCTTCCGGTTGATGACGTGCGCGATGGCCTGCCGAACCTTCCGATTCCCGAAGTCCGGGTCCTGGTGGTTGAAGACGATGCCGTAGCCCCACTTGGCCGGGATGTTCACCTCCACGACGTGGTCCGGATACTGCTCGGCTATCTCGGGCGGCGTGAACGCGCTCGTCGCCGCATCGACCTCTGTCCCCGACATGAGCGCCTGATGCTGAGCCGATCCCCCGCCGGTGTTCTCGATGAGGTAGGTACCGAAATTGACGTTGTCGGACTTGTAGAACTCTGGGTTCGGCTCGAACTCGAACGCCTGGCGGTCTTTGTTCACGAGCGAGAACATGGCGCTGGAGACCGGATCCTCCCACGCCCACTGCAGGAGTGCCGAGGCCTCCTGGTCCAGCCACTGCTCGTGGACCTCCTTCTTCGTGTCGGCGAAGAAGTTAGTTAGCTCGAAGCGGATGATACGGGGGTTCGTCGGTCCCGAGAGATGCAGTTTCCCCGTCCGTTCGTCCACCATCTCGTAGTCGTCGACGTAGCCGAACAGCGAACTGCCCGTCTTCTCGGCGAGTTGGAGTTGTACCTCCAGGTCCTCGGTGGTCCAGTCGTCGCCGTTGTCCCACATGAGGTCCTCGCGGAAGGTCATCGTGACCTCCTGCTCTTCGATCTGCAGGTCCGAGAGCGCCCCGTAGAGGAATTCGTCCTCGTTGAAGGAGTATTTCAGGAACGGCGCGAACACCATCCGTCCGGCGGGCCAACTGTAGTTCTGGCTGGCGAACGAATTGAAGTGCAGGTCGACCGGGTTGCCGTCGTAGGCGTTCCGGAACGTCACGTCGTAGATCTGTCCTTCGCTACTCGTCCCGGGTGTGTTGTCCTCGCCCGTTCCTCCGCCGTTAGACCCGCCCTCGCTTCCCCCGCCTCCGCCGCCGCCGTCGCCGCCCCCGGAGCAACCGGCGAGCGCCGCCACGCCCGACGTCCCGGCAACGGCCAACATCCTCCGACGGCTGATCCGTCGGCTACAGTCGTCTCTCTCGCTCTCGTCTGTCATCACGTCTCGTATGTAAAATCAGCAATGATTAAGGGTTTCGAAACCGGAACCGTCGGCCTTCCGGCTTACACGCTCGTTCCCGGTCTTCCCGTATCCGCTCTCCACCGCCGGATCAGTACGCGTCCGCTTCCGCCAGCGTTTCGGACGCTTCGAGGTCCCACCCGTCGAGGTACGCTTCCTCGGCGGCGACGAGTTCGGCGAACAGGTCCCGCGCCGCCTCCGTCTGGAGGGTTCTGACCTGCGGGTCGAGGAGAAATCCCCGGAACGCGTGGTCGACGTCTCCAGTCCGCGAGGCCTCGACGACGGTTTCGATGGTGTCGACGTGCCCCTGCACCAACGAACGCACGGGACGGGGGAACCCGCCCGCGCTCAGCGGTCGGATTTCACCGGCGCGGACGAGGGCGTTCGCCTCCACCACGGTATCGCGCTCGATACCGTCTACCTGCCCCCGATTGGGCAGGTTGAGGTTCGTGACGACGTCGTCGCCGCCCGCGAGGGCGTCGAGGACGTCGAGGAGCACCTCGCCGGAGGCTTCGAGTTCGAACTCCCGGTCGCCCGAGAGCCACGCCTCCACGTCCGTCGTCTGCTCGGACTCGGCGGGGGTCCAGTGCTTCGCGCGGAAGTCGCTGCCCGTCCGCTTGACGCCCCAGCGGTTCAGCCCCTCCGCGCCGCCCTGCAGAAACCACGTCGCGTACTCGACGATGTGGCGGTCCCCGGAGAACGGGAGCAGGCCGAACCGGCGGTACAGTTCCCACGACACCTGCCACGGGTCGGCGAACGGGCTCTCGTCTTCGAGGTCCTCGGACGCGAACCGTCGAGCGCCCTCCTCGCCGCGCGCCAACTCGTCGAGCAGGGGCCACAGGTCGACGCCGTCGCAGTACGCCTCGTCGACCCACGTGAAGTGGTTGATTCCCTTCACGTTCACCGAGATATCGCTCCGGTCGGCGTCCATCCCGAGGTGTTCGCCGGCCAACTCCGCCAATCGGTCGCAGCCGTGGAGCACTTCGTGGCACATCCCGACGGCGTTGATGTCGGGGTACTCGTCGTACAGGGCGCGCGTGACGAAGTGAACTGGGTTAGTGAAGTTGAACACCCACGCGTCCGGGCAACGCTCGCGGATGGCGGCCGCGAACTCCCGGTACGTCGGGACGGTGCGCATCGCGCGGAGGATGCCCCCCGGCCCGATGGTCGCCGCTACCGCCCCGTAGATGCCGTACTTCTTCGGCAGGTCGAGGTCGTGGACGAACGTCTCCGTGGGGTCGTACTGCGTCGAGAGGAGGACGACGTCCGCACCGGTCAGCGCCTCGTCCAGGTCGTCCGTCGCCGCGTACTCCCACTCCGCGGTGGCCGCCGCTCGTTCCCCGACCCAGTTACCGAACTCGGCGTTCCGTTCGGCGCTCTCGACGTCCACGTCGTACAGGCGAACGGTCCCGTCGAAGGGCGAGAGAGCGAGGTCCTGCACGAGGTTCGGTACCCACTGGCGACTGCCGCCGCCGACGTAGGCGACGGTGAGGTCGTCCGCGTCGAGACGCGTCCCGGCGGTCGTCCGCGATTCCGACGGCTCCCGACCGCGGTCTCCGATAGCTGACTCCATGTGGTCGGACGGGCCCGCCGTCACAAAGTCGTACCGGAGGGCAGGTCTGCCAGTCACTTTACCTCGCCGCTCTCGCAGACAGGTGTTCTCTAAACCAGAACGCTTATGGTGGAATGATGATGATGGTCGACCATGAGCGCCAAACACCCGGTGCGGACGACCGAAAAGACGCTCGCCCTCATCGACGAGTTGCGAGTGCGAGGTTGCTGCGGCGTGACCGAGTTGGCGAACAACCTCGAGATGGGGAAGAGCGCCGTGCACAACCACCTGACGACGTTGCAGGAGCACGGGTACGTGTTGAAACGGGACGAGGAGTACCAACTCGGATTGAAGTTCCTCGAAGTCGGCGGCTACGTCCGGAAGTCGATGGAGTTCTATCAGGTCGCCGAACCGGAGATAAAGGCGCTCGCGGACGAGACCGGTGAACTGGCGAACTTAGTGGTCGAAGAGCAGGGGATGGCCGTCTACTTGATGCGGTCGAAAGGGGAGGACGCCGTCGACCTAGACACGTACGCGGGCATGCGCGCGTACCTACACACGACGGCGCTCGGAAAGGCCATCCTCGCTCACCTCCCCGAGTCGCGCGTCGACGAAATCGTCGACCGCCGCGGACTCGAACGGGAGACGCCGAAGAGCATCGGCACCCGCGAGGAACTGTTCGACGCCCTCGACGACGTCCGCGAACGCGGGTACGCCATCGACGACGGCGAGCGACTGGCGGGGCTTCGCTGTCTCGCCGCCCCGGTGAAAGCTTCGTCGGGCGAAGTCCTCGGGGCCATCAGCGTCTCGGCCCCGGCGAGTCGCGTCAGCGACGACGACCTCCACGGGGAACTCCCCGAACGGGTCCTCAGCGCGGCGAACGTGGTCGAACTCAACATCAACTACTGACCGCCGTTCCCCGCCTCGGAACGCGGGGGTTTCCGAGCGCTCACCTCTCTTTCGTCCCATACGACCGGCTCGTTCTCTCCTCCCTATACGTTACGAAACTAATCTTGTAACGACGCTGTGGCCGACGCCGGAAAGCTGTTCTGTGATAGGGAACGACGGAACTCGGGGCTGGCAACGGCGAAGCCTCCCGCCGGCCGCAGACGCGTCGCTCGTACGTGTGAGAGAGGCGCCACCGAGGCGAGTGGCGCCGGGACAGCGCGTTCGGAGCTACGTTGCCAGAGCCGTCGACGGCACTCTCCGGGAGCGCGTGACGGCGATTCGTACGTTCTCGATGGAGGTACTCAGTCGTTTCGGTCGGCGCGGCACCGCCCGCTTACTGACCGCCCGCCCCCCATCCGTACGCCTGCCACCCGCCGTCGGCGTGCAGCACCTCTCCGGTGACGAAGTTGTCCCGGCCGACGAGGAACGTCGCGCACTCGGCCATCTCCTCGATGGTGCCGAACCGGTTCAGCGGCGTCCGGTCGCGGATGTCGTCGTCGGTGTAGTCGGCGGACCCCTGCGTCTGTCCGGTTATCTCGGTCCAGATGAACCCGGGAGCCAGCGCGTTGACGTGGATGTCGTGCTCCGCCCACTCCACGGCGAGCGTCTGTGTGAGGTTGTTCACGCCGGCTTTCGCGGCGCAGTACGGCGAGCGCATCTGGAGACCGCGGCCCCCCATCAGCGAGGAGATGTTGAGGATGGCTCCTCCTTCACCCTGGTCTATCATCCGTCGACCGACCGCGCGACTCGCGATGAACGTGCCCACGAGGTCCACGTTGATGACCTTGCGCCACTCCGCGACGTCGAACTCGGTCGCCCTGTCGATGACCGTGAGACCGGCGTTGTTCACGAGGATGTCGACGCTCCCGAACCGCTCCGCGGTCGTCTGCACGAGGGCTTCTATCGCGTCCTCGTCGGTCACGTCGGCTTCGACGCCGATGGCCGTGCCGCCGTCCGCCTCGATGGCCGCCGCCGCCTCCTCGGCCCGTTCCTGCGACCGCGAGTTGACGACGACGTTCGCGCCCTCGGCCGCGAACCGCTCGGCGATTCCTTTTCCGATTCCCTGACTCGATCCGGTGACTATCGCTGTCTCACCGCTGAGTTTACCCGTCATCTCTGCTCGTTATCTCCGACGTGCGAACCTTTACTGTGTCGGTGTGCCGGGGGCGTCCGGCCGTCAGGTCGGTACTCACCGCGAGCGAGGGCCTCCGTCCGCGTCGGTCGCGGCCTCAGAGACCGTACAGTTCCTTCGGTCGGTCGTACGCCACGCGTTCGACGAGTCGTCTCGCGTTGTCGTGCGGCACGCGTCCGCGCTCGACCATCCGGCCGATGACGTTCGCGAGTGACCGCCGGAACATCTCGAAGCGCGACCCGTACGAGACGAGTTTCCGCGAGTCGCTGACCATGCCGGCGTAGTTCGCGAGCAGGTCCACCGCGGCGACTCGCTCCAGTTGGTTCTCGATGCCGAACGGGCTGTCGTTGAACCACCACGCCGGCCCGACGCTCACGTTCGGGTACGTCCGGGCGAGCACCGTCGCACTCGGGTAGTGCGTCGGGTCCAGCGTGTAGAGGACGACTTCCATCTCCCCGTCGAACTCGTCGAGGAAGTGGTCGAGGTCGCCGACGAGGTCGACGTCCTGCGTCGAGACGTCGCCGCCGGCGTTCGCCCCGAGCGACTCGTACAGCGACTCGCGGTAGTCTCGGACCGCCCCGACGTGCAACTGCGTCACCCATCCGGCGTCGGCGTTCAGGCGGCCGACGAACCCGAGGAGGTACGCCTTGAAGTCGCGCACCGCCGCCTCGTCGATACCGTCGCCGCGGCGCGCTTTCTCGTACACCCCGGCGGCGCGCTCGCGGTCGACGGGCTTCGACACCGGCGTCGTTCCCGTGCCGACGTCGCAGGCGACGCAGCCGCGTTCGGCGAAGTACTCGTGCGTCTCCGCGAGGGCGGCGAGAAAGCCCCCGAACGTCTCGACGCCGCTCTCGGTCGCCTCGTCCAGTTCGGCGACGAACGTCGACCACTCCGGGTTCTCTATCTTCAGCGCGCGGTCCGGTCGCCACGTGGGACGTATCTCGACGCCCTCCACCTCCGTCTCCGCGCGTTCGTGGTACTCGAGGCTCGACGTCGGGTCGTCGCTGCTGCAGAGCACCTCGACGCCCATCTCTCGGAGGACCGCCTGCGGTCGCTTCTCGGGGTCGGCCAGTTGCCGCTTCGTCTCCTCCCATATCTCGTCGGCCGTCTCCGCGTTCAGGGGTTTCTCGATGCCGAACCGGCGCTTCAGGTCGAGGTGGACCCACTCGTACGTCGGGTTGCCGGCGAAGTCGGGGAACACCTCGGCGAGGGCGGTCCACTTCTCGCGGTTGCTCGCGTCGCCGGTCACCTTCTCCTCGGGGACGCCGCGCTTGCGCATCAGTTGCCAGACGTAGTGGTCGGTCGCCCCCTCGACCGCCCAGATGTCGCTCCACGGCTCGTTTTCGACGACCTCGACCACGTCGATGTGGTTGTGCGGGTCGACTATCGGGAGGTCCTCGATTGCGTCGTAGAGCGCCGCCGCCGCGTCCGTCTCCAGCAGGTAGTCCTCGTCGATAAATCCCATATCTGGCTCTCTGCACCGGGCGACAAAAAAGTTCGCGAGGCCTCCGGAACGGACCCGACTACCCCTTCTCGGAGCGCTCCGCTCGCTCCGTCAGCCCCTTCATGTAGCCGACGGCGAACAGTCGACCCATGTCGGTGTAGCCGGACATCGCTCCCGCTCGGTCCTCCTCACCGAGCATCTTCGGGACGTGGTCGGGGCGGATGGGCCCGTCGAAGCCGACGTCCCGGTAGGCGTCCATCGCCGCCGGCATGTCCGTCTGTCCCTCGTCGTGCCACGTCTCGACGAACGACTCCGCCCCGCCCTCCACGTCCCGGAAGTGGACGAAGTGGATGCGGTCGCCGAACTCCCGAATCGTCGCGGGCACGTCGGCGCCCATCGCCGAGAAGTTGCCCTGACAGAACGTGAGCCCGTGGTTCGGGCTGTCGAAGAGGTCGAGGATGCGCCGGACGTTCTCGACGGAGTTCACGAGGCGCGGGACTCCTCGGGCCGATTCGACCGGCGGGTCGTCGGGGTGGAGGGCGAGTTTCACGCCCGCCTCCTCGGCGACGGGGACGACTTCGTCGAGGAAGTACTCCAGGTTCTCCCACAGTTCCGCTTCGGAGATGTCGATCGGGTGGTCCGGTCCGCGTTCGGACTGCTCGTGGTCGTACGCCGTCGTCCGCGAGTCGCCGCGCAGGCGGACGGAATCGGAGGTCCGAATCACGCCGACCGGGTTCTCCGTCCACACCCACGAGTAGACGCCGATTCCGGCCCGTCCCATGTTCCGGAGCAACTCCTTGACCGTCGCTATCTCCTCGTCTCGACCGTCCTCGCCGAGCACCGTCTTCGTCATCGGCGGCCGGTCCTCGACGACGTCCAAGGAGAGACCGTGGTCGGCGAAGCGGTTTCTCGTCTTCAACAACGAGTCGTACGTCCACCACTCCTCTTCCCCCCAGAACCGGACGACCGCGGTCGAGAGCCCCAGCTGCCGGGCGAGCGTCCACCGCCGGTCCGGACGCGGCGGGAGCATCAGCGTCGTGTCCATCACTCCACCTTCACCGTCACGTACCCCTCGAAGTTCAGGATGAGCCGCTGGGTCTCGTCGCCGAAGACGGCCTTCCCCGTCGGCGACCGACGGCGACCGAGGGTGAACACGTGGTCGCAGTCACGACTCTCCGCGGCCTCGATGACGTGACGCGCCTCCAGTTCCTCGTTCACATCGGCGACGACGGACCACGCCACGTCGCCGTCGAGCGTCTCCGTCGCCATCCGCTCGGCGAACTGCCGCGCGACGCCGAGGGCCTCCTCGTCGCTGTAGTCGCGGTTCTCGATGCGTCCGATTTCGTCCAGCGTCTCGATAGCTTCCTCGTACTCCTCGCCGGTCAGCGGCGAGTACAGGACGAGTTCGGTCCCCGCGCCGGCGGCGTACGCCGCGGCCTCGCGGAGCAACGCCGCACATCCCTCTCGATCCTCCATCACTACGAGTGCGTCTCTCATACACCGCGAGTTCGAGACCGACCTATTTAATGATTCATGTGAAGAAATACGCGACGCCTCGAAGACCCGCGTCGGGGGCCTCAGTAGCTGTCGTAGACGGTCTTCTCGATGGTGTAGAAGTCGAGTCCGGCGTCGCCCTGTTCGCGCCACGTCTCCGAGGAGGAGCGCTTGACGCCGCCGAAGGGAACGTGCAGTTCCAGACCGGTCGTCTTGTCGTTGACTTTCACGACGCCCGCTTCCGCCTCCTCGACGAAGCGGTTCGCCTCCGTGTGGTCGTCGGTGACGACGCTCGCCGAGAGGCCGTACTCCACGTCGTTGGCGACATCCAGCCCTTCGTCGAAGTCGGACACCTTGATGACGGCGACGACGGGGCCGAACACCTCTTCTTGGGCGATGCGCATGTCGTTCTCCACGTCGGTGAAGACGGTGGGCTCGACGAAGTGGCCCTCTTCCACCTCGTCACCCTCGGGGACGTCTCCGCCCGCCGCGAGCGTCGCGCCCTCGTTCTGCGCGATGTCGATGTACTCCAGTGTGGAGTTCAGTTCGTCCTCGCTGACCTGCGGGCCCATTTCGTGCTCGTTGCCGGGGCCGATGTCGATGGACTCGGCGCGGTCGACGAGTTCGTCGACGAACTCGTCGTAGACGTCCTCGTGGACGACGGCGCGAGAGCAGGCGGTGCAGGACTGACCGGTCGTCCCGAACCCGCCGTTCGCGACGATATCCGCGGCTTCCGCGGGGTCGGCGGAGTCCATCACGACCGTCGGGTTCTTCCCGCCGAGTTCGGTCTGGACGCGCTTGCCGGCGTCGGTCGCCTGTTCGTACACCATCTCGCCCACCTGGCTGCTGCCGGTGAAGGAGACGGCGTCGGTGCCCTCGTTCTCGATGAACTCGTTACCGACCGTGCTGCCGGGGCCGGTGACGACGTTGAGGACGCCGTCGGGCAGACCCGCCTCGTCCAGCGCGCGGGCGATTTCGACGACGACGCCGGGCGCAACCGAGGCGGGCTTGAGCACGACGGCGTTGCCCGCCGCCAGCGCGGGGGCGAGTTTCCACGCCGGGATGGCGATGGGGTAGTTCCACGGCGTGACGAGGGCGGCGACGCCGACGGGCATCTCGCGCGTGTAGAGGTTCGTGTCCGGTCCGCTCGCACCCTTCACGGTGCCGCCGAGGTCGGAAGCCTTCGCCGAGAAGTAGTGGAAGATGTCTATCGCGCGCTGGACCTCGCCGGCCGCCTCGCCGCGCGCCTTCCCCTCTTCTGCGACCAGTTTGTCGGTCAGTTCCTCCTTGCGCTGACCGAGGAGCGTCCCGGCCTCGCGGAGGATGCGCCCGCGTTCGGGGCCGGGCGTCTTCGCCCACTCGTCTTTCGCCGCGACGGCGGCGTCGACGGCCTCCTTCGCGTCCGACTCGTCGGACTGCTGGTACGTCGCGACGGTCTCGCTCGGGTTCGCCGGGTTCTGCACGTCGACGGTGTCGCCGGTCGATGAGTCTACCCACTCTCCGTTCACGTAGTTTTTCTCTGTCGTCATCACCTATCCGTTCATCGTTCTCTCATACTATTCTTACGGTTCTGTCACCGCGTGTCACGGCGCGTCTCTCGCCGTCCCCGATTCCCGGCCGCCGTCCGTCTCCGACCGTTCGGACGGCCGCGCCGTCGGTCCACTACACTTTTGCCGGTCGGCCCGAACCTCGGTACCATGTCAGTCGATGATTACCTACACGACCTCCGGGACCGCGACTGGGAGGAGTTGGAGGACGGGACGCTCCGCCTCGCCATGGTCGGTCTCGGATGGTGGACGCGCGAGCAGACGATTCCCGCCGCGGAGGACTCGAAGTTCTGTGAGACGACGGTGCTCGTCAGCAGCAGTCGCGAGAAGGGCCGGGACGTCGCCGACGGCGTCGACACCGTCGAGGCGACGCTCACCTACGAGGAGTTCGTCGACGGCGAGGCCGTCGAGGCGTACGACGCCGTCTACGTCTGCACGCCGAACGCGAAGCACCTCCCGTACGCGCGGGCGGCGGCCGAGCACGGGAAGCCCATCCTCTGTGAGAAACCGATGGAGGCGACGAGCGAACGCGCCGAGGAACTCGTCGCGGCCACCGAGGACGTGCCGCTGATGGTCGCCTACCGGATGCAGACGGACCCACAGGTGCGCCGGATGCGCGAACTCGTTCGGAACGGCGCCGTCGGCGACCCGGTTCTCGTCCACGGCCACATGGGCCAGCAGATGCTGGAGTTCGTCTCCGGCAGCCCCGACCAGTGGCGTCTCGACCCCGAACTCGCCGGCTACGGCGCGTCGGTGATGGACCTCGGCGTCTACCCGTTGAACACCGCGCGGTTCGTCCTCGACGCCGACCCGGTGAGCGTGACGTCGCAGATGCGTTCGGAGGACGAGGCGTTCGAGAAGGTGCCCGACCAGTATGCGACCTTTACTATCGAGTTCGACGACGGCACCTACGCCGCCTGCACCGCCAGCCAGCACGCCTCGCTCTCCGGACACCTCCGAATCGTCGGCACCGAGGGCGAACTCTCCTTGGAGCACTCCTACCTCGGCATGTCCGACCAGCACCTCCGCTACCGCACGGCAGAGGGACGCGAAATCGAGATAGACGACGAGCGCAGCGACGTTTTCGGCGACGAGATGACCGAGGAGTTGGACTACTTCGCCGACCGGGTGCTCAGAGAAAGGCCGTTCGCGGCCGACGCGGAACACGGCCTCCTCGACATGCGGGCGCTGGCGGCCATCTACGAGGCGGCCGAGACGGGCGAGACGGTGTCGGTGAACTGAACCGACCTAAACTGAAGCGAAGCTGAACCCTCCTACTCCTCCTCTCGGCCCTGCCGTTCGAGGATGTCGACCAAGCGATTCGCGAACTCGACCGTTCGAGCGGGCAGGCCGTACTTCTCCGTACTCATGTCGTACTCGCGGAGGTCCGACACCGTCTCGGGCGTGTGGTTCAGCGACGTCGCCGTCTCGCGCACGTCGACTTCGAGGACGCCGTCGTCGGCGTCTAACCACGGCTGCGTCCGTTGTCGCTCGTCGTACTCGATGACGTACGTCTCCCCGCCGACGGCGTCCACCACGTCGTCGACGGTGCCGACCTCCAGTCGGTCCTCGTCCGCGACGAGGAAGAGGTCGCCGTCGACGCACTCCGGTTCGTAGCGTTGCATACCCGCGGTGTATCTCGCCCCGAGTAATAATAGCGTCGTCACCCTCTACGGTCGTCCGCCGGAAGGAAGAGAACGGCGCGCGGGCGCCTTGACTCGACTCCGGCCGCGGCGGTGGGTTCGGGTGACCCGTTCAGTCCGAGTTCGCCGTCTCGGAGTTCGAGTCGCTTGTCTCCGCGGCCGCGTTGGCGAAGAACTCCTCTCTGCTCTCGGCAGCCCCCTCGAGCGGTTCGCTGTCCCAGTAGCGGTGGTTCGGGTCCTCGCGGAAGCAGGCCGCCTTCCCGTCGCCGCCGTCGACGTCCTCGAGCGTCGGGTGCTCCTCGCGGCACGCCTCGCGCGCGACCGGACACCGCGTGTGGAAGCGACACCCGGACGGCGGGTTCACCGGGTCCGGAACGTCTATCTGCCGTATCGGCGGCTCCTCGGCCTCCATCGCGTCCAAGTCGAGGTTCGGCGTCGCCCACCGCAGCACCTCCGTGTAGGGGTGTCGCGGGTCGTGGATGAGACGCTCCGCGGTGCCTATCTCGACGATTTCGCCGAGGTACATCACCGCGATGCGCCCGTCGCCGTGTTCGGCGAAGTACCGCGCGTTCGAGAGGTCGTGACTGATGAACAGGAACGAGGTGTCGAACTCCTCCTGCAGTTCGAGCATCAGGTCCATTATCTCGATGCGCAGCGATACGTCGACGGCGCTGATGGCCTCGTCGGCGAGAATGGCGTTCGGATTCATCAACAGCGCCCGCGCGAGGACGACGCGTTGCTTCTCGCCACCCGACAGTTGGTGCGGGTAGCGTTCGAGGAAGTCGCCCGCCGGCGTCATCCCGACGCGCTCCAACAGCGAGTGCATCCGCTCGCGTCGTTCGGCCTGGCTGATGTTCGGATGCGTGTGCCGCAGCGGTTCCGAGAGGATGTTTACGATGCGGCGGTTGGGGTTGAGCGCGCTTCCGGGGTCCTGGTGGATGATCTGGAGGGCGCGGCGAATCTCCTCGTGGGTGATTTCGACGTCACCCTCGCCGTCCTTCGCCTCCCAGATGTCCTGTCCCCGGTACCGTATCGACCCGCCGGTCGGACGCTGCAGACCGATCATCGTCTTCCCGAGCGTCGTCTTCCCGCATCCGGACTCGCCGAGCAGACAGACGAGGTCCTGCTCTTCGATGTCCAGCGAGATGCCGTCGACGGCGCGGACGACGCTCGCGTCGCTCCGGAACCGGTCGAGCAATCCCTGCTCCTTCTCGAAGTGGACCTCCACGTCGTCCAGCGAGAGTAGGGGGGTCTCTCCCGGGCGGGTCGCTCCGCCGCCCGTGGCCCCCGGCCCGGACCCGGATCCGGATTCGCCCCCGGGAACCTGTCCGTCCTCGATGGTCGCGGCGTCCTCACCGAAGTTGAGCGGAATCTCTTCTTGTGCCTCCTGCCAGTGGTGGCAGGCGGTGCGGTGGGTGCCGCCGTCGCCGACGGCCGCCAGCGGCGGGTCGACCTCCCGGCACTCGTCGGTGGCGAGCGGACACCGCGGGTGGTACCGGCAGCCCTGCGGCACGTTCACCGGCGCCGGCCCCTCGCCCTCGATGGGTTGCATCTCCTCCAGCGGCGCGTCGAGGTTCGGCGTCGCGTTCAGCAGCGCCCTCGTGTACGGGTGGGCGGAGTCGCCGATGATCTCGTCTCGCGGACCGATCTCGGCGAACTGGAACGCGTAGATGATGGCCATCCGGTCGGCCAGGGAGGCGATGAGCGGCAGGTCGTGCGTGATGAAGATGATGGTGAGGTCGTACTGGCTCTGCAGGTCGTCGAGCAGTTGTAGAATCGACCGCTGCATCAGCAGGTCCAGCGCCGCGGTCGGTTCGTCCATCACCAGCACTTCCGGGTCGAGCACCATGCTCAGGGCGATGAGCGCCCGTTGTTGCATGCCGCCCGATAGCTCGTGCGGGTAGGAGTCGAGCACCCGGTTCGGTTCGAGGTAGAGGTTCTCCAGGAGTTCCCGCGCGAAGTCGAGTCCCTCGGAGACGTTCTTGTCGTGCGCCTTCAGCGTCTCCTCGAAGTGGGCGCTGATCTTCATCGTCGGGTTGAACGAACTCATCGCCCCCTGGAACACCATCGACACCTCCTCCCAGCGGAACTTGCGGAGTTCCTCGTCGGAGAGTTCGAGCACGTCGACCGAACTCCCGTCTTCGCGGTTGTAGGTTATCTGTCCCGTCAGGAGGCCCGGGTCCGGCACGGCGTCCATGAGCGCCGACGCGAACATGGACTTGCCCGACCCCGACTCGCCGACGATGCCGAGCACCTCGTGGCGGTCGATGTCGACGTTCACGTCCTCCATGACGTACGTGTCGCCGCCGCTGTAGGTGACGTGCGCGTCCCGTACCTCCAAGATGGGGTCGTTGACGACCCCTTGCGATGCCGCGTCGTCGGTCGCTGACGTGTTCGTGTCTGTGTTGGTTGCCATGTTATATCATACCCACGTGGACGTGGATTCGTTCTCGCCCTCTTCGTCGACGGACTCGGACTCGCCGGTCAACCGGGTGCGCACCCGGGGGTTGAAGATGCGGTCCATCCCCTGACTCACGAGGATGAGACCGAAGGCGAGTCCGACGATGGCGACGATGGGGACGAGCAGCCAGTGGAGCGCCTGCATCGTGAACAGGCCGCCCTGGTTGTACGCGTTGTTCAGCGTGACGCCCCAGTTCTGACCCGTGTACGGCAGCACGCCGATGAAGTACAGGCCGACCGAGGCGAAGATGGTGTACCGCGCGGCGAGCACGAAGTTGACCATCACGTACGGCATGATGTTGGGCAGGACGTCTTTGAGGATGATCCTGGACGTCCCCGTACCCATCGTGCGTGCGGCCTCGACGTAGCTCGCCTCCCGAATCGACAGCACTTGCGAGCGGATGGAGCGCCCCAGCCCCGCCCAGTAGTTGATGGTGAGTATCATCCCGAGGAAGATGGGGTTCTCCGGGCTGAACGTGATGGCGAGGATGATGACGAGCGGGAGCCCCGGAATCGCCATGAAGAAGTCCGAGACGGACGTGATGACGGTGTCGATGGCGCCGCCTTTGTACCCGGAGACGGTACCGACGAGGACGGCGATGCCGGTGGCCCAGACGCCGCCGGCGAGCACCATCAGCAGGATGAACGGCGTCGAGTCGATGATGAGTGCGAGCAGGTCGACGCCCGACTGGGTCGTCCCGAGCGGGTACGCCCAGTTCTGGAACGGCGGGAGGAGTCGCTCGGCCTGACTGGGTGAGGGGTCGCGCCACAGACCGAGAATCTCGACGAGCGCCATGAGCAGGTAGACGCTGAGGATGACGATGCCGATGCGGGTGCGCCGGTCGGACCACGCGACGGCCGCGGGTTCGTACACCGAGTGACGGTAGAACTCTTCGAGCCGGTCGCGGCGGCTCATCTCGACCGACGACGACTCGGAGCGCCAGTCGATATCGTCCGAGGAGGACGAGGAGTCCGCCTCAGTAGCCATCCGAATCACCTGCGCTGATGCGCGGGTCGATGAGACCGTACGTCAGGTCGGCCACGTAGACGGCGACCACGAGCGTGACCGTGATGATGAGGAAACAGCCCATCATCAGCGGGTAGTCGTTGGCCTGGACCGCCGAGATGAGGTAGTAGCCGAGACCGGGGTAGGAGAATATCTGTTCGAGGACGACGGTGCCCCCGAGACGGAAGCCGATGAGCAGCAAGAGTCCGGTGTACATGGGGAGAATAGCGTTCTTCGCGACGTACCGAGTGGCGATGCGGCTGTCCGAGAGCCCGCGGAGGCGCGCGACCTCGACGTACTCCTCGCCGAG
Organism: Halogeometricum sp. S3BR5-2; assembly: GCF_031624635.1. Taxonomy (NCBI): domain Archaea; kingdom Methanobacteriati; phylum Methanobacteriota; class Halobacteria; order Halobacteriales; family Haloferacaceae; genus Halogeometricum; species Halogeometricum luteum. The sequence goes on from NZ_JAMQOQ010000004.1 coordinate 268,743, forward strand.
CACTTGAATTCCGTTCCCGCGCATGTTGAGCGCGGTGGAGCCGATACCGCCGATGGTGAACGAGAGGATGGGAAGCGCCGCGTGGTGGAGCACGCTCGCTACGTACTCCACGCTGAGAGACGCCTCGACCCCCCTGTCGACCGCGTTCCCCGTCGGAAACATGTTCAGCTGGAAGGCGAGGAAGAACAGGAAGACGACCGCGAAGATGTAGTAGGGAACCGCCATCAGGAAGATAGAGCTTCCCGAGGCCATCTGGTCGAAGGTGGAGCCTTCCCAGTACGCCTGCACGGCGCCGATCAGAACCCCGATGACGAACATCAACACGGTGGACGTCACGACGAGGAAGATGGTCCACGGGATAGCGCGGGCGAGAACCTCCATCACAGGTTGGTTGAGCGAGATAGATCGCCCCAGATCCAACTGAGCGACGCCGACGAGATAGTCGAGGTACTGCTGCCAGAGCGGAGCGTCCGGCCGGATGTTCTGCAGGGCCTCGATGCGTGCGTTGACCTGCTCGACCGGAACCCCCTGCCGGATGAGCTGGATTCTGAGCTGGGTGAACGGCCCGCCCGGGAGCAGTCGGATGAGCCCGAAGGTAAGCGTCGCGACGGCGAGAACGGTCAGCGGAATCCTGAGCGTGCGTCGGAGATAGTAGTTCATATTGGTGGATAGTGTCGGGTGGTCACGCGGCTATTGCTTGTACTGCAGTTCGCCCTCGTGGACCCACCAGAACGGCGGCCACTTGACGCGTCGGTTGGTGCTTCCCTCGGCGGCGACCGTCCAGTCGTCGTTCGTGACCCACGACTGCTCGAACTTCGAGACGATTCCGAGGAACGGCAGTTCGATGTGGTTGTGCCACGCCGACTGCTGGACGTACTGTCTCGCCTCCTCGTCGTTGGGCTGCCGGGCGATCTGTTTCGTCACTTCGAGCGGGTTGATCGTCATCTCGCCGCCGCCGCGGGCGGGAATCGTCTGCTCGGACTCGGCCTTCTCGCGGTAGCCGTGACCGCCGCCGATGTCGGTCGCCCACAGCTGGTAGTACAGCGGGAAGTAGGGGAACGCCGAGCGCGACCCGCCCGGCAGCCAGTAGAGGCTTCCCATCGTGAAGTTGCTGTTCGAGTACTGGCTGAACCAGTCGTTCGTCGGCCGGGTGCTGATGGAGAAGTCGAAGCCGAACTCGTTGAGTTGGCTGACGACCGTCTGCGTCATCGTCGTCCAGTCGGTCCAGCCAGCCGGCGAGTAGTACTCCCCGCCGATCGTTCCGCCGTCCTCGCTCTGCCACTTTCCGCCCTGCTTGGAGTAGCCGGCCTCCTCCATGAGCTGCGTCGCCTGCTCGGTGTTCGTGGACTCGGGACCGTACGTCTCGAAGTCGTCGAACCAGTCGCCCAGCCACGACTCCTGGTCGCGCGGCGCGATGCCGCAGGGCGTCGGCGTGACGAACTTCGTGCGCGGTCCGGCGTTTTCGACGACGGCCTGCCGGTCGACGACGTGCGCGACGGCCTGCCGAACCGCTCGGTTCCCGAAGTCGGGGTCGTTGTGGTTGAAGACGATACCGTAACCCCACTTGGCCGGAATGTTGACCTCCACGACGTTGTCCGGGAAGCGGTCCGCTATCTCCGGGGGCGTGAACAGGCTCGTCGCCGCGTCGACTTCGCTCCCGGAGATGAGCGCCTGGTGCTGGGCGGTGTTCCCGCCGTAGCTCTCGATGAGGTAGGTGCCGAAGTTGACGTTGTCGGACTTGTAGAACTGCGGGTTGCGTTCGAACTCGAACGCCTGCTGGTCTTTGTTCACGAACGAGAACATCCCGCTCGCCACGGGGTCTTCCCACGCCCACTGCAGGAACGCCGAGGCCTCCTGGTCCAGCCACTGCTCGTGCGTCTCCGCCTTCGTGTCGATGAAGAAATTCGTCAGCTCGAACTTGACGATCTGCGGGTTCGTCGGCCCCGAGAGCATCAGCTTGGCCGTGTGGTCGTCGACAATTTCGTAGTCGTCCACGTAGCCCCAGAGGGAGCTTCCCGTCTTCTGGGCCAGTTGGATCTGGACCTCGAAGTCCTCGGTCGTCCACTCGTCGCCGTTGTCCCACATGAGGTCGTCCCGGAAGGTCAGCGTGACCTCTTGATCCTGTATCTGGAGGTCGGAGAGCGCGCCCATCAGGAACTCCTGCTCGTTGAACGAGTACTTCAGATACGGTGCGAACACCGCTCGGCCGGCGGGCCAACTGAAGTTCTGCGTCGCAGAGGAGTTGAAGTGCAGGTCGACCGGGTTCCCCGTGTAGGCGTTGACGAACGTCGCGTCCGCCACGGAACCGCCCGAAGAACCGTCCGTCCCGGCGTCGGTACCCCCGGAGCCGCCGGAGCCGCCGGTTCCGGCTTCGCCCTCTCCCTCGCCACCGTCGCCGCCCGAACAGCCGGCGAGCGCGGCCAGGCCCGACGCGCCCGCCGCCGCCAGCATCCGCCGCCGGCTGATTGTTCTGTCGTACTCGCCACGCCCGCTCCTGGATGACATAACATGTCATTCTTGTCCATAATGGTTCATAAGTATTGTGGATCATCGTTAAAGCGGTTCCCTGAACCGGAGTGGCGGCCCTCTCTCGCCCTCCAGCCTTCTCGACCGCTTTCCGTTCGCCCGTCCCCGTCGACGATTCTGACCATCACCATGGTTTTATTCGACGCCGACGAGTCGACGGTCGCACCCGATGAACGACTACGACGACTGCTGGCTCCGGTACGACCGCGCGGACGCGGACCGCCTCGACTCGTACCGCCGACTGTGTCGACACGCGTACGTCGCCGAGAAGTCCCCCGAACTGAGCGCGGTTCGCGACGAACTCCGGCGGGCGATTCCGGGCCTCCTCGGTGAGGACCCGCACCTCTGGCAGCACCCGCCGTCGACGGCCGGGGGGTTCCTCGCTATCGGTACGCCCGACGATATGCGGATGGTCGCCGACTCGGTGCCGGTCGACGAGGTCGAGCGTCTGACCGACGGCGGGTTCCTCCTCCGGACCGTCGAGTGGGAGGGTCAGCGCTGCGTCGTCGTCACCGCTCCGACGGACCGAGGGCTGGTGTACGGCACCTTCCACCTCCTCCGACTGATGAGCGTCGGCGACCCCGTCGACGACCTCGACGTCCGCGAGGAACCGACGTACGCCAACCGACTCCTGAACCAGTGGGACACGCCGTTCCACCGGTCGGTCGAGCGGGGGTACGGCGGCGAGTCCATCTTCGACTGGGAGCGGCTTCCCGACCTGCGGGAGCGATACGAGGACTACGCCCGGTTGCTCGCCTCGGTGGGAATCAACGGCGTCGTGCTCAACAACGTCAACACGGAGAAGCCGCCGCGACCGAGCGCCGGCGAGGCGTTCGACGCGTTCGAGGGCTGGCAGTTGCTGGAGTCGGGACGGCTGGAGGCGATGACCGGACTCGTCTCTGTCTTCCGGCGGTACGGCATCCGGACGTACCTCTCGGTGAACTTCGCCTCGCCGATGCTCGTCGGCGGCCTCGACACCGCCGACCCCCTCGACGACGAGGTCCGCGAGTGGTGGCGAGAGAAGGCCGACGAGGTGTACGACCTGATACCCGACTTCGGCGGCTTCCTCGTCAAGGCCGACTCCGAGGGGCAACCCGGTCCGTACGACTACGACCGCGACCACGTCGACGGGGCGAACGCCATCGCGGCGGCGTTGGACCCGCACAACGGACGCCTCTGGTGGCGCGCGTTCGTCTACGGTTCCCACGAGGACCGCGCGGTGCAGGCGTACGACACCTTCGAACCGCTTGACGGCGAGTTCGCGGACAACGTCACCGTGCAGGTGAAGAACGGCCCCATCGACTTCCAGCCCAGAGAGCCGGTGTCGACGCTGTTCGGCGCGATGCCGGAGACGGACCTCGGACTGGAGTTCCAGATAACCGGCGAGTACACCGGACAGGGCGTCCACGCGACGTACCACCTCCCCATGTGGGAGGAGGTCTTCGAGTTCGACACGCACGCCGACGGTCAGGGAACGCCGGTGAAGTCACTGTTCCGCGGCGACGGCGAGGGCGTCGTCGGCGTCGGCAGCGTCGGCGAGGACGACACGTGGACCGGTCACTACCTGATGCAGTCGAACCTGTACGCGTTCGGGCGCACCGTCTGGGACCCCGACCGCTCCGTGGAGGAGATAACGGACGAGTGGGTCAGACAGACGTTCGGCGCCGACGAAGCCGTCGTCGACGCCGTCTCCGAGATTCTCCGCGACTCCTGGGAGGCGTGCATCGACTACGAGACGGGTGGCCTCGGACTGATGCACATGATGTACAACGGCGAGGCCTTGCTCGAAAACCACTACGACCCGTCGCCGGGGGAGTGGCCCGGCTACCACGGCGTCACCGAGGACGGCGTCGGCGTCGACCGGACGAGCGGGGGGAGCGGGTACGCCCCGCAGTACCGCGACCCGGTCGCGGAGCGCTACGAGTCCGTCGAGACCTGTCCCGAGGAACTCCTCCTGTTCTTCCATCACCTCCCCTGGGAGCACGAACTCTCCGACGGGACGACCGTCGTCCAGCGACTCTACGACAACCTGTTCGCGGGCGTCGAAGAAGTCGAGCGACTGCGCGACCTGTGGCGCACGTTGGAGGGCCGGGTGGACGAAAAGCGGTATCGTCACGTCTCCGAGCGGTTCGACGAGCAGGTGGCGCAGGCGAAGCGCTGGCGGGACACGCTCGCCCACTACTTCTACGACCACGCCGGCATCCCCGACGAAGCGGGTCGAGTTCCGAACCGGTAGGCCGCAGGCGGCGACGCCGCGCCCCTTTCATCTAGACCGTCTGTTATCTCAGATACTCGACTAGTTCCTCACAATTATATAACACGGTTGTGAGTCTCAGAAGCGCAGCTAATGTCAGACGATAATGCAAATCTTCGAAGCGGACGGCGACCGTTCCTGAAATCCATCGGCGTCCTGGGCGCCTCCGCGGTGTTCGGGTCGGCCGCAGCGAGCGCGCAGTCGGACGACTCGCTCGGCGCGTACCACCGGACGCTGCGCGAGGAACTGACGGCGTCGAGCAGACAACAGAAACAGCTCCCGGCGGGGGAGTACGTCTACGGAACGACCGAGGAGGATGCCATCGAGGCGTTCTCGCTGGTCGGCGGCGGCGACGAGTCGACCATCTCCGTCGACTCCGACGCCGTCCCCATCACGACGGGCGAACGGCTCGAACTGCCCGGCGACGGCGGAAGCCCGTCGGACTACGCGTATCGCGGGGAGATATCGGACCGCTCGTTCGAGGAGGGCGACCTGTTGTTGGCCGTCGCGTACGTCCGAAGCGACACGTCGGACGCCGAGGTGACGGCGAACTTCGCCTACCACTACACCGACGAGGACGGTGCCGACGCGACGAGCGAGAACTTCGTCCAGCGGGGGGCGCACTTCGAACCGTGGGACCAGTGGATGCGCTACTTCTTCCCGATAGAAGTGGGCGCGACGCCGACGGAGGACGCCGTGCCGGCACTGGAGTTCTGGACCTGCTACGGCGAACAGACCGTCGACTTCGGCGGCGTCGCCCTGTTCGACTACGGCGACGCGGAGGTGACGCTCGACACCCTCCCGCCGTACGACTACGAGGGGCGCTCTCTCGACGCGGCGTGGCGCGAGGAGGCGGCCGACCGCATCGAGGAGACGCGCAAGCGGGATTTCGAGGTGCGCGTCCTCGGTCCCGGCGGCGAACCGATGACCGACGCGACGGTGGACGTCGAGATGACCGAACACGCGTTCGACTTCGGCAGCGCCGTCTCGGTGGAGCATATCACGGGCGACGACCCCGACGACCAGACGTACCGGAGCACCTTCCTGGAGGATTTCAACAAGGCCACCGTCGAGAACGGTCTGAAGTACCCCGCGTGGGAGAGCGAGGAGGGCTGGGACATCGACAACGAGCGGACGCTGGATACGCTGGCGTGGTTGAATAACCGCGACTACCCGGTGCGCGGCCACTACCTCCTCTGGGAGGAGTTCACCACCGACGGCGGCGGCGGGATGGCGATAGAGAACGGTGAGTCCCTCTCGCCGGCGGAGGTGCGCGAGACGGTCTCCGAGAAGATTCGGAACCACGCCCACGAGTTCGAGGAGGAGGTGGCCGAGTGGGACATGCACAACCACCCCATCTGGCAGAGCAACTTCCGCGACATGGAGGAACTCGGCTGGGACGCCGTCGCGGAGTGGTGGTCCGTGGCGGACGAGGCGACGGACCACGCCCTGTACACCAACGAGATGGGCGCCATCGGCGGGCAGTGGCAGCGAAGCCAGTACCTCGACTACATCGAGCACCTCGTCGAGAACGACTACCCGCTCGACGGTATCGGCTTCATGGGCCACCACCAACAGTGGTACAACCAGATGCTCGACGTGACGAACATCATCGACGGCTTCGAGGCGTTCTCGGAGTTCGGCGTCCCCCTCTTGGTCACCGAGTTCGACATCCAGATATTCAGCCGCCGGAACGCCCAGGACGTCGAGGTGCAGACGGACTACCTGCGCGACTTCCTGACGGTGGCGTTCAGCCAACCCGCCGTCGAGGGCGTCGTCTCGTGGGGCTTCTGGGAGGAAGACCACTGGCGGCCGACCGGCGCGTACTACGACACCGACTGGAGCATCCGCCCGCACGGCGAGATGTACCGCACGCTCGTCTTCGAGGAGTGGTGGACCGAAGAGCGCGGCGAGACGGACGAGGAGGGCGTCTTCGCGGCGAACGGCTTCAAGGGAAGCTACGAAGTGACCGCTCGCAAGGGCGCGCTGTCGGGAGCGACGGTCGCGACGGTGGACGACGAGCACGGCGCGGTGACGGTCGAACTCGAACCGCCGTCCGAGGGGGACGAATCCGAGGGGCACGGCGACGACGAGAACGGGGAGAAGCGGGGACACGACGAGGAGAAAGAGGAGGAAAAAGGAGACGAGAAGAGCGACGAGAAGGAAGGCGACGACCACGACGAGGAGACGGAAACGGCGCACGACTGATCAGTTGACGCCGCCCTCGACACGACCCGAGTCGCCCGCCCACCGGTGAGCGCCGTTCTGAGCCGACACGAACCCGCCGCACGTGCGGAACGACCTGTTCGCCGGAAAGCGCGGCTCCGTCGACCGAACGACCGCCGGATTTTTTATGCGAGTCCGCCGACCAGCAGTCATGTCCAAAACGTCGGCGCTGCTCGACCTCGTCTGCGCCCAGCGCCAGCAGATGAAGGTCGTTCTGGCGCTCCTCATCGCGTCGGGCTTTCTCCTCGGACTCTCACTGCTGTTCGTCGAACCCGGCGACCGGTCGTACCCGCTCCTCGTCATCGACGTAGTCCTCGTAGTCGTCGGACTCGTCTTCTTTAGTACGACCTACTGGTACTGCACGAAGCGCGCCATGAACGAGTAAAGGAGGGTCGCTTCGGCCGCCCGCTAGGATTCTTCTGCCAAGAACGCGGCCGTCTCGGCCGCTATCTCGCGCACGTCCTCGTCGTCGTCCGTCTCGGCGAGGGTCCGAAGTTCCGGGACGGCTCCCTCGTCGCCGAGACGTCCGAGCGCTCGGACGGTGCGTGCACGAACGAACGTCTGCGGATGGTCGAGACGGGCCCGCAGTTCCTCCCTCGCGGGGGCGACGGCCGCGGGGTCGGTCACGGCCAGTTCGCCGAGGGCGTCGACGGCGCCGCCGACGATGGAGGGATCCACGTCGTCCAAGAGGCCGACCAGCCCCTCGACCGTGCCGAGCGCCGACTCCGGTTCCTCCTCGCACACCGCGACGACCACGTTGACGAGCGTCCGTCGGCCGGAGGTCCGCCGCTGACGCTCGGACTCCTCGTGCTCTTCGAGCGTTCGCCGGGTCACCGGGTCCTCGACGGCGCTGAAGTCGCCCGGCGTCGGGTCGGGTTCGGTGGCGCGAATCGCCGCGACGAGTTCGCCGACGAACGGGGCGACGAGGTCCGGGCGCTTCACGACGAGCACCCCGAGCGCGGTGGCCGCGGTCAACTGGACGTCGACGATTTCGCTGTCCGCCGCGTCCGCGAGGCCCGCCGTCGCTCCGTCGAGCGCGTCGGGGTCGCTCCGGGCGACGGTGTCGAGGACCGAGATGGCCCGCAGGGCGACGGCGGCGTTGTCGTCGCCCGCCAGCGGAGCGACGTCGTCGAGGAGTGATCGGACAGCCTCGACGCCCGTCGCGGCGAACGATTCGCAGACCTCCACTCCGCGCTGTCGCACCGAGGGAGTGTCGGACGCGAGGGCGGCCCGGACCTCCTCGTCGTCGATGTCCTCGGGGGTCACGGATTCGGGTTCGATGCCGTCGAGCGGTCTCGACGCGTTCGCGGTCATGGCGGTACGATACGCGCCGGCGTGTAAATACGTGAGGGTCGGTTCGGTCCGCGCCGTCGGAACCGACGAAAATGATTTATCGTCTACGTCTAACTCTTCAGTAGATGACTGGAGACGATTCGCGGGGGCTCTCCCGCCGGACCATGGTGAAGGCGGCGCTCGCAATCGGCGGATCGAGCGCGCTCGCGGCCTGTCAGGAGGCGGAGCGCTCCCCCGACGAGGAGACGACCGAGGGGCCGGAGTACCCGCGCGGGACCGAGGACCGGTCCGCGCTGCCGGCGCGCCAGCACGCGTGGGACGACTATCTGGTGAACAGCGTCCACGGTACCGTGACGCAGAGCCAACACCAGTTGCTGCTCGGTCTCTCCTACGAGGGGTCGGTCCCGCCGACCGACGAAGAACGGGAGCGGGTCGAGAACGCGCTTCGGACGCTCGAACGCGCCTTCCAGTGGGGAAGCGGCCTCGACGCGAGCGGAAGCATCAACGACGGCCTGCTGTTCATGCTCGGGTACGCGCCGCGGTATCTGGAGCGGGTGGGCATCGAACTGGACGAACTCCAGCGGCCCGAGACCGTCCTCGCGGAACTCGGCGAGGACGAGTCGCTGGCCGCCGACTTCGACGCCCTGCTCCTCCTCGACAGCGACTACGCGTCTATTCTCTTGGCCGCCGAGCAGGCGCTGTTCGCGGAGAAGGAGCGGCTCAACGGCGTCGAGGTGGAGCACCGACTATCCGATATCTTCACCGTGACCGAACGGCGGACCGGCGTCCTCGGGAAGGGGCGGCCGGCCCAAGAGATAGACAATGAGGACATCCCAGAGGACGCGCCGCTGTCGATGGGGTTCCGGGCGGGGTTCAGTAACAGCCTTCCCGCCGAGGACGCCGCGACGTTCTCCGCGGGGCCGTTCGCCGGCGGGACGACGCTGGCCGTCTCACGGGTGCGGACGGACCTCGACCGCTGGTACGACCAACCGCACGAACAGCGGACCAAGGAGATGTACTGCCCGGCGCACGACTACGAGGACGTGGGCGACGTGGGCGACGCCCTCGGCGACCACAGCGAGATAACGGAAGAGAACGTCGGGAACCTGGAGGAACTCGCGGCCGAACACGGCATCGTCGGGCACGCGCAGAAAGTGGCCTCGGCCCGCGACGAGGAGTTCCAGACGCAGATTCTCCGGCGTTCGGAGGGCGTCGCCACCGACGACGTGCACGGCTCCGCGTTCAACTTCTCGTCGGTCCAGACGGACACGAGAAAGTTCGTCGAAGTCCGGCGGGCGATGAACGTCGAGGAGTACGACGTGGACGTCCCCGACGACAGGCACGGCATCGTCGACTACCTCGGCACGCTCTCGCGGAGCACGTTCCTCGTGCCGCCGCGGGCGGACCGCGCGCTCCCGAGCGACAGATGAGTCCGCCGCGCACCGGGGCGACCGGGGTTCGACCCCGAACTCGAACGCGCCTCGCCGCGCTATCGCTCGCGCTCTTACTCCTCTCGTCGGGCTGTCTCGGCGGCGTCGCCGACAGCCTCTCGGGCGGCCCGGAGACGACCATCGACTTCCGCGAGCGGACGGACGCCTCGGGCCTGACCTATCAGACCGACGGCGGCGGCGCCGGCAACGGCGACGACGGCGTCTACGTCGCCGACTACGACCGCGACGGCTGGCAGGACGTGCTGGCCGTCGGCGGCGAGCGCCCCGCTCTGTTCCGAAACGACAACGGCACGTTCGAACGCGACGCCGCGTTTCCGACGTTCGACGGGGCGGTCAAGGGGGCGTTGTTCTTCGACTACGACGGCGACGGTTGGGACGACCTGCTGGTGCTCCGCTCCCACGCCGAACCCGTCCTCCTCCACAACGACGGGGGGACGTTCGAGCGCTCCGGGGAGGAGTTGGGTAATCTGACGTATCCGATGGGCGCGACGGCCGCCGACTACGACGGCGACGGCGACTCGGACCTCCTCGTCTACCAGTCGGGCGATTGGAAGCACGGGAAACCGGAGGGCTACTTCGGACTCCACAAGTACGTCCGCGAGGACAACGGCAACCCGAACGTCCTCTACGAGAACACCGACGACGGCTTCGAACGCGTCGCGGACTCGGGGCTGAGCGACGCCGCGCGGTGGAGCCTCGCGGCGAGTTTCGTCGACCTGAACGGCGACGGTCGGCAGGACGTCCACGTCGCGAACGACTACAACACCGACGCGGTGTACCTGAACCGGGGGAACGGGACCTTCGAGGCGCGCCCGATCCGCGGCAACACCTCCCGCAACGGGATGTCCTCCGAAATCGCGGACGTGAACGGCGACGGCGCGCAGGACGTGTTCACGACGAACATCTACCTTCCCCTCGACGAAGTCGAGGACAAAGAGCGCTACGAGCGGCTCAGACTCCTGTTCGGCTACGTCATCAAGTCCGGACGGACGAAGGGGAACACGATGATGGTGAACGACGGGTCGGGCAATCTCACCGACCGCGCGGTCGCGTACGGCGTCCGGCAGGGCGGGTGGGGGTGGGCGGCGAGCCTGACCGACCTCGACAACGACGGCGACCGAGACCTGATACACGCGACGCAGAACGTCGTCAGAATCGACCGCGACGACCCGCACTACACCCTCCCGATGCTGTTCGAACGCGACGGCGACAGCTTCGAGAACCTCGACGCCTCCGAACGAAACCTGACCGAACACGACGGGCGCGGACTCGTCTCGTTCGACTACGACCGCGACGGCGACATGGACGTAGTCATCGCCCCCTACGACGGCGAGGTGACGGTCTACGAGAACGTCGGGGTCGGCGCCGACGCCGACAGCCTCGCCTTCCGCGTCGCCGACGCGAACGGTTCGACCGTCTACGGCGCCGAAGTGACCGTCTCGGGTGGTCCCGACGGGTCGACGGCGGTCCAGCAGACCGTCGGGTCCGATTTCCTCTCGCAGGAGGGGCGCGTCTCCCACGTCGGCGTGGGCGGCGCCGAGACGGTCGACCTCGCCGTCCGCTGGCCCGACGGCACCGAGCGCACGTTCGAGGACGTGGCGACCAATCGCCGGGTGCTGATCACGAAGGGCGGCGTCGAGACGGTCGTCGAGTACGACGACTGAGGACCGCCCCCGCTCTCGGTCCCCTCCCCGTCCCGGAATCGGACCCGCAAGCTTTACTATCGGGTTTCGGGATATACGCACGTAATGGTCGACTACGCGAAGCTACGCGATCCGAACGCGGAGTACACGATGCGGGACCTCTCGGCGGAGACGATGGGCATCACCAACGAGCGCGGCGGCGTCCGCGACGCGGAGATTACGGACGTACAGACGACGATGGTCGACGGCAACTACCCGTGGATTCTCGTCCGCGTCTACACCGACGCCGGCGTCGTGGGGACGGGCGAGTCCTACTGGGGCGGCGGCGACGACGCCATCATCGAGCGGATGAAGCCGTTCCTCGTGGGCGAGAACCCCCTCGACATCGACCGCCTGTACGAGCACCTCGTCCAGAAGATGTCCGGCGAGGGCTCCGTCTCCGGGAAGGTCATCTCCGCCATCTCGGGCATCGAAATCGCCCTGCACGACGTCGCCGGGAAACTCCTCGACGTGCCGGCCTACCAACTCGTCGGCGGGAAGTACCGCGACGAGGTGCGCATCTACTGCGACCTCCACACCGAGAACGAGGCGGACCCCGAAGCGTGCGCCGAGGAGGGCGTCCGCGTCGTCGAGGACCTCGGGTACGACGCCATCAAGTTCGACCTCGACGTGCCCTCGGGTCACGAGAAGGACCGCGCGAACCGCCACCTGCGCAACCCCGAAATCGACCACAAGGTCGAAATCGTCGAGGCGGTCACCGAGGCCGTCGGCGACCGCGCGGACGTCGCCTTCGACTGCCACTGGTCGTTCACCGGCGGCAGCGCCAAGCGCCTCGCGCGCGAACTCGAAGACTACGACGTCTGGTGGCTCGAAGACCCCGTCCCGCCGGAGAACCACGAGGTCCAGAAGAAGGTGACCGACTCGACGACGACGCCCATCGCCGTCGGGGAGAACGTCTACCGGAAGTTCGGCCAACTCTCCCTGCTGCAACCGCAGGCGGTCGACATCATCGCGCCGGACCTCCCGCGCGTCGGCGGCATGCGCGAGACGCGGAAGATAGCCGACCTCGCGGACATGTACTACATCCCCGTGGCGATGCACAACGTCTCCTCGCCCATCGGGACGATGGCCTCGGCGCAGGTCGGCGCCGCCATCCCGAACTCGCTGGCCGTCGAGTACCACTCCTACGAACTCGGCTGGTGGGAGGACCTCGTCGAGGAGGACAACCTCATCGAGGACGGTCGCATGGAGATTCCCGAGAAGCCCGGTCTCGGCCTGACGCTCGACCTCGACGCCGTCGGAGAGCACATGGTCGAGGGCGAGACGCTGTTCGACGAAGCGTAGCTTCGTCGAGCCAGCGAGTCGCAGCGCGAACGAAGTGAGCGACCGTCTCGCGCGGTTCGACGAGGCCTGAAAGGCCTCGTCGGATTCGCAGGGTTCGCTCCGTGGCGATCGACGAAGCGTACCCTCACCGAGCCAGCGAATCTCTGTTTCACACCGTTCATCGAAAATAAACGCGATTCGACGATTGCGACCGTTCTCGGCGTCCCGCCGCTCAGAACGCGCTACTGCCGAACCCGCCGTCGACGGTGGCGACTTCGCCGGTGACGTAGGAGGCGGCGTCGCTGGCGAGGTAGACGGCCGCGCCGACGATCTCCTCGCGGTCGGCGACCCGTCCGAGGGGAGTGCGCTCGTCGATGCGCGTCCGCTTTTCGGTCCCTTCGGCGTACGTGTCCTCGTTTTGCGGCGTGATGACGAAGCCCGGTGCAATGGCGTTCACGCGCACTTCGGGGGAGAGTTCCTTCGCGGACGCGCGGGTGAACGCCTCGACGCCGCCCTTCGCGGCGGAGTAAGCGGGGAGGTTCGACATCGAGAGCGTGGCCGCGAGCGAGGAGATGTTGACGATGGCGCCCGACTCGCTCTGTTCGAGCGCCGGTGCGAACGCCTGCGTGACCCGACGAACGCCGTCGAGGGCGACGTCGGTCACGAAGTCCCAGTCCTCCTCGGAGATGTCCCGAACCGACTCTCGGGAGATGGCGCCCTGCGAGGCGACGACGACGTCCACGCCGCCGAGTTCCTCGACCGCTCGGTCGCGGACGCGTTCGAGCGACTCGGCGTCCGTCACGTCGCAGGTCACGCTCACCGTGTCGACGCCGCGCTCTCGAATCTCTTCTGCGGTCGACTCGACTTTCTCCTCGCTCCGACTCGTCGCCACCACGTCGGCGCCCTCGCTCGCGAACCCGAGCGCGATGGCCTCACCGATGCCGCTGGTCCCGCCGACGACGACGGCGCGCTTGTCCTCGACGGTGACCGGCGTGTGCTCGTACGAATCCATACCCCGGCCGACGACCGCATCGCTCTTTATCCCTGCGGTCGCCCGACGATTCCGCCCGAGGCGGGCGAAATCCCCGCCGACCGACACGCTGATAACGTTCCCGACGGGAGTCGGATACATGCGAGGACTCACCAAGACCAGCCGCGGTCACGGCTCGATGGAACTCGTCGACATCGACCGACCGACCCCCGCGGCGGACGAGGCGCTGATCGAAGTCGACTACGCCGGTCTCTGCGGGAGCGACGCCGGCATCTACGAGTTCGAGTCGGCGTTCGAGCGGATGAACCTCCCGACGGTCATCGGCCACGAGTACACCGGTCGCGTCGTCGAAACCGGCGACGCCGTCACGAAGTTCGCGGTCGGCGACCGCGTCGTCGAGCGGCCGATTCGGGGCTGCGGCGACTGCTATCAGTGCGAAATCGGCGAGGAGAACGTCTGTCAGAACGCCGTGATAACGGGCGTCGACCACGACGGCGCGTACGCGGGCTACGTCACGGCGCCGGAGACGGCGCTCCACCCCGTCCCCGACGGCGTCGACCCGAAGCACGCGGCGCTGGTCGAACCGACGAGCATCGGCGCGCGCGCCGTCATACAGAACTCGCGCGTCGGCGCCGGAGACAGAGTGCTGGTCGCCGGGCCGGGCCCCATCGGTCAACTGACCGCTCAGATAGCAGACGCGCAGGGCGGCGAGGTGGTCGTCGCGGGCGTCGGGCAGGACACCGAGTACCGCCTCCCGCTCGCGGAGGAACTCGGGTTCCCGACGCTCAACGTCGAAGCGGACGACATGGCGGCCCGCCGCGAGGAACTGACGGACGGCATCGGCTACGACGTTGTGTTCGACACGACCGGTCACCCGTCGGGACTGACGATGGCCGTCGAGCAGGTCCGGAAGGGCGGACAGATCGTCCTCATCGGACAGACCGGCGAGACGACGATGCCGTACTCGCCGCTCGTCCGCTCGGAGATCGACCTCCAGTGCTCCTACGCGTCGATGTACGAGGACTTCGAGAACTCCTTCCGGCTCATCGAGTCGGGCGATGTGGACCACGCGACGTTCCTCGACGACCGGTTCAGCCTGCTCGACGCCGACGAGGCGTTCGAGACGTTCCTCTCGGGCGGCACCTGCAAACCCGTCTTCGACGTGTCCGTCCTCCGGGAGTAACGCGGCCGTCTGACCGGCGATACCTTCGACGCGCTCTCTCCTCTCGATACCGGCTCGCTTTCCTCCGGCGCGGCGGCCGTCCTGACCGACCGGGCGAGGGTCGTTTCGCTGTCGTACGACCCGGACGGATACGATACTGGTAAACGAAAACGGTTTTGCAGGGGGGTCGAGAAACGACGGTCCGTGCTATGGTAGTTCAATTCGCACACAGCCCGCTGCTCACGTTCGCAGTCGGTTTGGTGCTCGTGGTACTGTTCTTGGTCGTCTGGGACCTCCCGGCGTTCGTCGGACTGACGCTCGCGGCGTTCTCGGTCGGTCTCGTCAACTCGGCGTTCGTCGCCGACTTCTCGCTGGCGGACGCGGCTACGAGGACGGCGACAGCGTTCGGGAACGGGATGGCCGGCATCGGCATCCCCATCCTGATGGCCGCCATCATCGGCAAGGCGATGCTGGAGGCGGGGTCCGCTCAGCGCATCGTGCGCGGCTTTCAGTCCCTCCTCGGCGAAGACCGCAGCGAGTACGCTCTGTGGGGCAGCAGTACCGTGCTCGCCATCCCCGTCTTCTTCGACAGCGTCCTCTTCCTCCTGGCGCCGCTGGCCCGTTCGATGCGGGCGCGTCGCGGGAAGAACTACGCGCTGTACCTCGTCGCCGTCGGCGCCGGCGGTTCCGCGGCGCACGTGTTCATCCCGCCGACGCCGGGTCCGCTGGCCGTCGCCAGCGAAATCGGCGTCGACCTCGGGATGACCATGCTCGTCGGCGTCGCCGTCGCCCTCCCCTCCGCGACCGTCTCCGGACTCGTCTTCGGTCGCTGGATAAACAACCGGATGGAGATTCCGCTCCGCGACGCGATGGGGACGTCGACCGAGGAGCTGATGGAGCGCGCGAACCGCTCCTCCGAGAACATCCCCGGGACGCTGGAGGCGGCGCTCCCCATCGTCCTCGCCGTCGTCCTCGTCAGTTCGAAGACGGTCGTCGACACGCTCGTCGCCCTGTACCCCGGTCTCGGCTCCGTCCAACCGGTCGTGGCGTTCATCGGCGACAAGAACGTGGCGCTGACCATCGCGGCCATCGCGGCGGCGCTGACGTACCTCCGCTGGTCCGAACTGACGCGCTCGCAGTGGGAGGACGAACTCACCGAGGCGCTGAAGAGCGGCGGAAACATCGCAGCTATCACGGCGATGGGCGGTGCCTTCGGCGCGCTATTGGCCGCTTCGGGTATCGGTTCGTACATCGCCGGCAGTCTACAGGGCATCGGTATCGGCCTTCTCGTGACCGCGTGGCTCATCGCCGCCATCGTTCGCGTCGCACAGGGCTCAGCGACGGCCGCGATGCTCACCACCGCGGGCATCATGGCTCCGCTCGCTAACCAACTCGCCGTCCACCCCGCGTATCTGGTGATGGCCATCGGCTCGGGCGGCATCATCTGCTCGTGGTACAACGACTCGGGCTTCTGGCTGATGAAGGAGGTCGGCGGCCTCACGCAGGTGGAGACACTGAAGACGTGGACCGCGCTGACGACGGTGCTCTCCATTACCGGCATCGCCTCCGTCCTCGTCTTCTCGACGGTCCTCCCCCTCTCCTGACGGCGCGGCGTCTCCCTCCCCGATACTCTTTTAACGGCATCTATACATCACTGTGTATGCGATACTACCGACTCCCCGGTGGAGAGTCGCGGTCAGACTCCGATTCGCTCGTCGTCGTCGACGACGAGGGGGACGCATACGACCTGTCGACGGCGTCGGACGACCTCGGATCGTTCACCGCACTGGCCCGCGCGGCGAACGCCAGCGACCGGTCTGTCGACGACATCGCTCGCGACCGAATCCCGGACGCGGTCCGGCGCGACTTGAACGACGTCGAGAAGAACGCGCTCCTGCCGGTCGCCCCGGACGAAGTGTGGGCCGCGGGGGTAACTTACAGTATCAGCGAGAAGGCCCGCAAGGCCGAAAGCGGTAAGCCCGAGGTGTACATCGACGTCTACGACAGCGAGCGACCGGAACTGTTCCTGAAGGCGACGCCGTCGCGGACGGTCGGTCCGCACGACGCCATCGGGGTCCGCGGCGACTCCGAGTGGGACGTCCCCGAACCGGAACTCGGCGTCGTCCTCCACCGGGAGGAGGTCGTCGGGTACACCGTCGGCAACGACGTCTCCAGTCGTTCCATCGAGGGGGAGAATCCGCTCTACCTCCCGCAGGCGAAGGTGTACGACCGCTGCTGTTCGCTCGGTCCCTGCGTCGCCACCGAGTCGGTCGTCGAGGACCCCCACGACCTCGAGATGTCGCTGACCATCGAACGCGACGAGGAAGTCGTCTACGAGGACTCCACGTCGACCAGCGAGATGGCGACCACCTGCGAGAAGTTGGTCGAGTATCTCAAACGGCACAACAACCTCCCCGAGACGCTGGTGCTGCTGACGGGCACGGCGCTCGTCCCCCCGGAGTCGTTCACGCTCCAAGAGGGCGACTGCGTCTCCATCGACATCGACCACATCGGCCGTCTCGTCAACGACACCGTCGTCGTCTGAGTCCCGATTCGGGTGCGGACAGCGGCGGACGCGAGAAGAAGAGCGGCGACGAACGGAGAACCGACGACCTACTCGGCGTCCGAGACGGTCGTCTCGGCGAAGTACGTCCGGCCGTTCTGCGGCACTTCCTTTGTTCCGGTCACCTCGAACGACGCCGCGGAGACGACGTCGTCCGCGGAGCGACCGATGCGGAACTCGTAGGGACCCTCCTCGACCGCGAGGTCGAAGTCCCGGTCGTGGTACGCTAGCTGCGTCGCGTCGATATCGAAGGCGACGCGCGCGGACTCCCCCGCGTCGAGCGAGACGCGCTCGAAGCCGACCAGTTCCTGCACCGGACGGGCCTGGTCGGGGTTCTCCGCGCGGGCGTACAACTGAACCACTTCGTACCCGGAGCGGTCGCCCGTGTTCTCCACGGTGACTTCGGCCGCGACGGTACCCGCGGGAGCGAGTTCGTCGCTCGACAGCGAGAGGTCGCCGTACTCGAACTCCGTGTAACTCAGCCCGTGGCCGAACGGGTAGAGCGGGGCGCTCTCGGTGTAGACGTACTCCTCGTTCGCGGTGTTCGGCTTCCTGCTGTAGTGGACCGGTAGCTGCCCGACCGTCCGCGGAATCGAGACGGGGAGGCGGCCGCCGGGGTTGTGCTCGCCGAACAGGACGGCGGCGATTCCCTCACCGCCGCGTTCGCCGGGGAGCCACGCCTGCAACACGGCGGGCACCTCCTCGGCTATCCACTCGATGGCGTGGGGCTTCCCGCTGGCGACGACGACGACGAGGGGCGTGCCCGTCTCGTGGAGTCGTTCGACGAGTCCCTGCTGGACGCCGGGGAGGCCGAGGTCGACCACGTCGCAGCCCTCGCCGCTGGTGGCGACGCTGGGCATGTTCACGCGCTCTCGGTCCGAGTCGGAGAAATCGACCGCCGACCGCGCGCCGACGAACGCGAGGGCAACGTCGGCCGACTCGGCGGCGTCGGCGGCCGCGTCGAAGCCGTCCGTCTCGGGCCCGGTCGTCGTGCATCCCTGTTCGTGCAGCACGTCGAACCCGTGCTCGTCGCCGCGCGCTCGGAGCGCGTCGAGGGGGGTCGTCGCGTCGAGTTCGACCTCCTCTTCGGGGTAGTGAGCGGGGTAGGCGTAGTCGCCCATGAGTTCCTGCGCGTCGTCCGCCTTCGGACCGACGACGGCCACCGAACCCGTCTCCCCGCCGGAGAGGGGGAGCAGGTCGTCCTCGTTCTTCAGGAGCGTCATCGACTCGCGGGCGGCGCGCGTCGTCAGTTCCTCGGCCTCCTCGGTGCCGAAGGCGTCGGCCGCGGCCTCGGCGTCGACCGTCGAGTCGTCGAGGAGTCCGTGTTCGACTTTCGCGCGGAGGACTCGTCGGACGGCCGCGTCGAGCGTCGCCTCGGAGAGTTCGCCGTCTTCGACGGCCTCGGCGAGGTGCTCGCCGTAACAGTCCGTGTACGGGAGTTCGACGTCGATACCGGCCTCGACGGCCATCACGCCCGCCTCGCGTTCGTCGGCGGCGACGCCGTGTTCGCTCCGGAGGAACTCGACGCTGTAGTAGTCGGAGACGACCGTTCCGTCGAAGCCCCACTCGCCCCGAAGTACGTCGGTCAGCAGCCACTCGTCGCTCGCGCACGGGACGCCGTCGATGTCGTGGTAGGCGTTCATCACCGACTTCGCGCCGGCCGTCCGAATCGCCGCCTCGAAGGGGAACAGATGCGTCTCGCGTAGTTCGCGCCGACCCACGTTGACCGAACTGCGGTTCTTCCCGCCCTCGCCGGCCCCGTGACCGGCGAAGTGCTTCAGCGTGGCCGTGATGCCGTCACCGTCTCCCTGCAGGCCGTTCACGTACCCGCACGCCATCGCCGCGACGAGGTACGGGTCCTCGCCGAACGTCTCCTCGACCCGGCCCCAGCGGTGGTCGCGTGCGATGTCGAGCACCGGCGACAGCGCGTGCTTCGTCCCGATGGCTTCCAACTGGGTCCGAATCGTCCCCGTGACCTCTTCGAGGAGGTCCGGCGACCACGTGCTCGCCATCCCGAGCATCTGCGGGAACGTCGTCGCCTCGGGCCCCATGTACCCGCTCAGACACTCCTCGTGTGGTATCGCCGGGATTCCCAGCCGCGTCTCCTCGCGGAGGTACTGCTGGAGTTCGTTCGTTCGCTCGGCCGCGTCGGCGGGCGAGAGGCTCCCCTCGCCGCCGAGTCGCGTGAGGTGTCCGATCCCCTCGGAGAGGTGCTCGTCGACGGCTTCTCGGTCGAGGGTTCCGTCGTCGTCGAGGATGGCTTCGGCGTTCACCGACCCCAACTGCGCCGCCTTCTCCGCGAGCGTCATCCGGTCGAGCAGTTCCTCCACCCGCGATTTAGTGGACGCGTCTCCGCCGCCGCTAGTCGAACCTGTTTGCATCACTCTTCCCGTCACGACGGCGTACCTTAACGATTCGGACGCGAACCTGCTCGAAGTCCTCCCGTCTACCGTTCTCTATACCGGAACAAGTTCGGAGTATCGACATGGTGCATACAACGATTCAGGGGGAGTGATAGCAACCTCTCATATCGAGATACACGCTCAAAGGTTCTTATACGCTCTTTTCTACTCAAATTTTCCATTCCGGATATCAGAACAAACCTCGATTGTCGCTCGACGGGCCGTAGCTCGATAGGTAATATTACGAAGATAGGATTGTAATGAACGTAGCAAAATTGGCCCGGGGATATCTCTCTCCGAACTCTCCGACCCGTTGTTCACCTGCTTCTTTCGCTCGGCGTACGAGGTGGGCCGACCCCCACAACACCAGTTCTCTATCGTAGAACGACGCATGTTCCCCGGTACACGATTCGAAGATTGAACAGAAATAATCGTAATTGGCTCCGGTAACGATAGAGGAACCGGCTCTAATCTGATATAGGCGTTTAACCGACGATACTTTCGTTTTAATCATCTCACGGCTTTCAATATCTATTATCACGGAAGAAATCCGATAGAGATTTCACTTATCTATCTTCCTTTTCCCTTAGCTGACCGTTCGGTTTCGGATCCTCGCTGAAGACGTTCTCTCCTCGAAATCATCTTTCTTTTCTCGTAACGAAATCCCTATTCTTGTTTCGATCCGCAAAATAGATCTCGAACAATACCGAAAAGGCCGAATCCATCTCCCACTAGATATCTCGGATAAAATCCAACTAGTTACGTCAACTAAGTCCCTCGTATCTATTTCTCGGCTCCCCGCAAAGAGATACGACCGAGAAGAACGACCGGGAGGTATGAGGAGGGTATCACGTCGGCGACTACTCCGCCTGTCGGGCGCGGCGGTCGCGGTCGGTCTGGCCGGGTGCAACCGAGGGTCGGATCGCCCCGCGCCGCGGACCGCGACGGCGACGGCAGCGGCGACCGAAACCGAGACCGGGATGCGGACGACAGAGCGGAGGGAGGCGACGGCCACGCCGACGACCGAGACGCCGACCGCGGAGGGCGCGTACACCGAGGCGTACCGTCGGACCGTCGACTCCGTCACGCTGGTGAGTTCGACCGTCGGCGAGGGGTCGGGGTTCGTCTACGACGCGAGGCACGTTCTGACGAACGCCCACGTCGTCGCGGACGACGAATCGGTCGACCTCCGTTTCCGTCGGGGAGAGTGGTCGGAGGGGTCGGTCGTCGGAACCGACCGCTACAGCGACCTGGCGGTGATTCGGGTTCCGGCGGTCCCGTCGTACGCGACCCCGATTCCCCTCCTCGACGGCCAGGCGACGGTCGGACGGGAGGTCATCGTCATCGGTAACCCGTACGGGTTGGACGGCACCGCCACCGCCGGCATCGTCAGCGGCGTCAACCGCTCTATCGACGCCGGGACGGGCTACACCATCCCGGACTGCGTTCAGACCGACGCGGCGGTCAACCCGGGGAACAGCGGCGGTCCCATCGTCTCCCTGAACGGCGAGGTGGTCGCCGTCGTCAACGCCGCCGGGGGAGACAACCTCGCGTTCGGCGTCTCGGCCGCACTGGCGCGGCGCGTCGTCCCCGCTCTCCTCGCGACGGGCCGCTACGCACACCCCTACCTCGGCGTCTCGCTGGCCGACATGACGCCGGCGCTCGCGTCGGCGAACGGCATCGAGTCGCCGGCGGGCGTCTACGTTGCGGCGGTGGTCGCGGGGGGTCCCGCGGACGGCGTTCTGCGGGGCGGGGGCGAGACGGCCGGCGCCGAGGGCGTCCGCGTCTCCGTCGGCGGCGACGTGATCCGCGCGGCGGACGGCGAGGCGGTGCTCACCGTCGACGACTTCGGGAGCTACCTCGCCTTGCGGAAGCGACCCGGCGACTCCCTCTCGCTGACGATTCTCCGCGACGCGACCCGACGGACGGTCGAGGTGGCGGTCGGGTCGCGTGCGGCGCCCTGACGCTCCTGGAGGGATTTCGTCCGTCGCAGCGGTCCCCCGGACGTTCGACCGCACCGCCGTCCTTTGGACACGAGAGTACGCGACGATTCCCGTCGATACCGACCGCGAGACTCTCACGAGAACTCGGGAGTTTCCTTCGTAGCGGCCCAAATTTTTTTGCGCTGATAGACGAGAATATTAGGCAATGGCGTGGCGCGTCCCTCGACCGGCGGTCGGATGCCGCCCGCCGGACCACGAGGCGAACGCCGAGGCGGAGTCTTTCGCGCCGGACCGGGGCCGGCGTCGGGGTGGACGACCCGACGCCCGCGCGTCCCGGTCGGACGGGCGCGCTGACTCGCGCGCGAACCGCGTCTGAGGAACACAGGCGTGGGCGGCGAACCGAAATCACGGAACCCCGACACAGAACATGAGTACGGAGCAATCCGCGAGCCAGACAAGCAGTACCGAGACCGAACCACTCCCGTCCGTGCCGAACGTCGCGGACCCGCGGCCGGGCACCCCCGTGTCCGACGACTTCGAGACCGGAACGGCGAACGACCCCGTGGTGGGGACCCGAGGGACCGAGGAGACGCGAATCACCGTCGACGGCGAGACGGTCACGCTGCCCGAGGGCGCGACCATCTACGACGCTATCGACGAGATAGAGCCCGACAGCTCCGTCCCCGCCCTCTGTAACTACGACGAGGACAACGAGGACGCCGACCGCATCGGTCCGCGCAGCGAGTGTCGGACCTGCATGGTCGACACGGACGAACACGGAATGGTGCCCTCGTGCAGTTTCCCGGCCGAGGACGGACTCACCGTCCACACGAGCACCGAGGAGGCCGAGGAGGCGCGCAGCGTGAACCTCGACCTCATCCTCGGCGACCACAACCTGCGCTGTACGACCTGCGGGCAGAACGGTCGCTGCGAACTGCAGGACGCGTCCATCGAGGAGAACGTCGAGGAACCGCGGTACGGCGTCTTCGACGACCGAGACGCGTACGAACCGATAGACGACTCCTCGCCGTTCATCCAGATAGACCGCAACAAGTGCATCCTCTGTAACCGCTGCGTCGAGGCCTGTAACGACGTGCAGGTGGAGGGCGTCCTCCGCATCGAGGGGAGCGGTCCGGACACGCGCATCGCGTTCCAGAACGGCGCGGACACCATGATGGACTCGACGTGCGTCTCCTGCGGTCACTGCGCGACGGTGTGCCCGACGGGTGCGCTCGTCGAGCAGGGTCTGACCGACATGGCGACCATCCCGCTTCCGGGCTTCAACCAGAAGAACAGCATCGGGAAGGTCATCGGCGAGGACTACGAGCACCAGCCCCGCCAGATGACCCCCATGAAGAAGGACGAGCGACCGAACATGAGTGAGAACGAATGAGCGACCAGCAACCCGACGACACTGGCGAAGAGAAATCCGGCGTCGCAGGCTTCATGTCCCGGGCGAAGGAGATGGCGGAGTCCGCACAGGAACGCGGCGAGACGACGACGAGCCACGGGTCCGACGAGGGGCACGGCGGCCCGTTCGCCCCGGCCGAGCACCTCGCGGAGTCGTTCGCGGCGAACACGATGTCGGAGGGTCGCCTCTTCGACATGGCCGGCGCCATCAGCGACTACCGACTCAACGACGTCGACGTCACCGACACCACCTGCGGCTACTGCGCGGTGGGCTGTCGGTTCGACGTCCTCTCGAAGGACGACGAGGTGCTGGGCGTCCGGCCGAACGCCGAGAAGGCCCCCATCAACGGCATTTCGACCTGCGTGAAGGGCAAGTTCGGCTACGGCTACGCGAACGACGAGGACCGCCTCACGACGCCGCTCATCAAGGAGGACGGCGAGTTCCGCGAGGCGTCGTGGGAGGAGGCGTTGGACCGCGTCGCCGAGGAACTCCAGGAGACGAGAGACGAGTACGGCCCCGACGCGTTGGGGCTCGTCTCCTCCTCGAAGACGTCGAACGAGGCGAACTACCTGATGCAGAAGCTGGCGCGTCAGGTCCTCAAGACCAACAACATCGACAACTGCAACCGGCTCTGTCACTCGCCGACCGTCGCGGGCCTCTCGCAGACGGTCGGCTACGGCGCCGGTTCCGTCGGCACTGAGGCGCTCGGCAACACCGACTGCTACCTCATCACGGGGTCGAACACCACGGAGGCTCACCCCGTCCTCGCAACCGACATCAAGCAGAACCTCAAGGAGGGCGCCGAGGCGTACGTCTTCGACCCCCGAAAGGTGCAGATAGCCGAGTACGCGACGCAGTACGCCCGCGTCCAACCCGGGTACGACACCGTCTGGATCAACGGGCTGACGCGGCACATCCTCGAAGAGGACCTGCAGGACGACGAGTTCATCGAGAACCGCACGGTCGGCTTCGACGAAGTGAAAGAGGGCGTCGAGAAGTTCACGCCCGAGTACGTCGAAGAGCACACGGGCATCCCCCCGGAAAAGCTGAAGAACGCGGCCGAGGCCATCGCCACGGCCGACAGCTGTACGTTCTGCTGGACGCTCGGGCTGACCGAGCACAGCCACGGGACGGAGAACATCATCTCGATGGCGAACCTCGCGCTGATAACGGGCCACGTCGGCACCGAGAAGTCGGGGCTGGCGCCGTTCCGCGGCCAGAACAACGTGCAGGGCGGCGGCGGCGACATGGGTCCCGTCCCGGGCAACTTCCCCGGCTACCAGAAAGTGACCGACGACGACGTCCGCGAGAAGTTCGAGGAGTACTACGGCGTCGACGACCTGCCGGACGAGGTGGGTCTCACCATCACCGAGCAGTTCCTCGCCGCCGACCGCGACAACATCAAGTCGATGTTCGTCGAGGGGGAGAATCCGGTCATCTCCGAACCGAACGTTCAGCACGCCGACGAGGTCCTCGAAGGCCTCGACTTCCTCGCCGTGCAGGACATCTTCCTCACGGAGACGGCGGAGTACGCCGACGTGGTGCTGCCGGCGACGGGCCACGTCGAGACGAACGGGACGTACACGAGTTCGACCCGTCACGTCCAACTCGTCAAGCGGGCCGTCGACCCGCCGGGCGAAGCCAAGCCGGACTGGGTCATCACGCAGGAACTGGCGAACCGCTTCGGATTCGAGTGGGACTACGACTCGCCCAGCGACATCATGGACGAGATAAACGACCTCACGCCCATCTACGGCGGCGTCACCCACGAGCGTCTCGAGAACGGCGAGGAGCTCCAGTGGCCCGTCTGGGACGAGGACCACCCCGGAACGCCGCACCTCTACGAGGAGCAGTTCAACACGGCCGACGGGAAGGCCCACATGTTCCCGACGGATATCTCGGGTCCCGCCGAACGGGAGATGGACGACGGCGACTACCCCATCAAGCTGACGACGGGGCGCGTCCTGTACCAGTACCACACGGGGACGATGACCAACCGCGAGGAGGGCATCCGCTCGTACACGGACGAGTTGTTCGTCGAGATAAACCCGGAGACGGCCGAGTCGCTCGGCATCGCGGACGAGGACCCGGTCCGCATCACCTCGCGCAAGGGCGAGATAGAGGCGATGGCGCAGGTGACCGACCGCATCGGCCCCGATACCATATTCGTGCCGATGCACGTCCTCGGCGACGGCACCGACGTAGTGAACGAACTGACCGACGAGGAGCACCTCGACGAACAGGCGCACGTGCCGGAGTTCAAAGTGACCGACGTGAAGGTGGTCCCGCGGGACCGTCCCACGGCCGTCGACGACGACGCGAGCACGTCTAGCCCCGAGAGCGCCGACGACTGAACCAGAGACCCAACACAACATGACAGACGAATACAACGAAAAGGAGACGCCCGAACAGGACCCGGACAACCCCACCGCGCAGGACCACGAGTGTCAGTTCTGCCACGAGTCGTTCGGCTCGGAGGAGGAGATGCGCGAACACGTCGAGGCGGAGCACTCGAGCGTCGAGAAATCTTCGGATGGAGACTGAATCAGAGAGATGGACGCCACCTACCAGCTCAAGAAACTGTTCGGACTCGCGAACGGCCCCGTCGGTATCGAGAGCGACGACGAGCACGACGTTCACGACTGCACCGTCTGCGACACGCGGTTCGACGCGGGGGACGCGCAGTGTCCCTCCTGCGGGAGCCGCATCTACCGGACGAAGACCGTCGTCCCGAACGCGGCGCTGAACCTGCTCGTCGTCTTCGTCGCCGCCAGCCTGAGCGTCGTCTACAACGTCCTCACCGGGGACATCCCGAAAGAGTCGCCGAAGGAGGAGTGACGCGATTCGAATGAGCCGACAGCGCGCACCGGAATCCGAACGCGGGTCCGACGCCGACGTTCCGCAGGGCACGGACGGCGACGCGACCGCGGACGAATCCCGGCGGTACGACCCCGTCGACACCGTCTGTCCGTCCTGTTCGGTCGGGTGCGGCCTCCGCTACAGCGACCGGACCGGCGGCGCTGTCGGCCGCGAGGAGGCACCCGTCAACCCCGAGGGACGCCTCTGTCCCAAGGGCATCGAGGCGTTCGACGGCCTCGACGAGAATCGACTGACCGAACCCCTCGTGAGGAAAGACGGCGAACTCGTCCCGGCCTCGTGGGAGGAGGCGCTGGACCGGGTCGAACGGGAACTCGGCGGTCTCGTCGACGCCCACGGCCCGGATTCGCTGGCCTTCCTCGGCGCGCCGCGCTGTACGAACGAGGAGAACTACCTGTTCGCCAAACTGGCGCGAACCCTAGGAACGAACAACGTCGACAACCGCGCGCGCATCTGTCACCGCTCGGCGGTGACGGCGACGACGCGCCGGTTCGGGTGCGGCGCGATGACGAACACCTTAGAAGACCTCTCGGAGGCGGACGCGTTCCTCGTCGTCGGGTCGAACCCGGCGGCCCAACAGCCCATCGCGTTCGACGGCTACGTCCGCCCCGCCGTCAACGACGGCGCGACGCTCGTCCACGTCGACCCGCGGGCGAACCGGACGACGCGCGCGGCGGACGTTCACCTCGCGGCCCGACCCGGCACCGACGCCCTGCTGGTGAACCTCCTCGTCGCGGAACTGCTCGAACTCGGCGCCGTCGACCGCGAGTTCGTCGAAGCGCGAACGACCGGATTCGATGCGTTCGTCGACTCCTTCGAGGGGTTCGACGTCGCCGCCGGCGCCGAGCGGACGGGCGTCGAGAGAGAAGAGATACGCCGCGTCGCCCGTACAATCGCCGACGCGGACGGCACCGCGGTCATCGTCGGCACGGGCGCCGAAGCCGACGACCACCGCGGCACCGCGACGGTTGATGCCCTGTTGAACCTCCTGCTCCTCACCGGGAACGTCGGCCGCCGCGGCGCCGGGATGAACGTCCTCCGCGGCCTCAACAACGAACAGGGCGCGAACGACGTGGGCGCCCGACCGACGACGCTCCCCGGATTCGACCCCGTCGACGACTCCGAGGCGCGCGAACGCGTCGCCACCGAGTGGGGGGTCGACCCCTCGGACCTCCCGACCGAACCCGGTCTGTCGGAACTCGAAGCGGTCCGCGCCTTCGGCGACGAGGTCCGCGGCGCGTACGTCCTCGGGGAGAACCCCGCGGTGACGCGGATGGAGACGCAGTTCGTCGCGCGCAAGTTCGAGTCGCTCGACTTCCTCCTCGTGCAGGACATCGCGCCGAGCGAGACCGTCGAACACGCCGACGTGGTGTTGCCGGGGAGCGCGTGGGCCGAGAAGGGCGGCACGGTGACCAACCTCGACAGACAGGTCCAGCGGATGCGCGCGGCGGCCTCGCCTCCCGACTCGGCCCGTCGCGACATCGACGTCGTGCGCGAACTCGGGCGACGGCTGACCGGGACCGCGTTCGCGGCCGAGACGCCCGAAGGGGTCTTCGAGGAGTTGACGCGCGTGAACCCGCTGTACGCCGGCATGTCCTACGCCGGACTCGAATCCGGCAGCCAGCGCTGGCCGTTCCCCGAGGGGGCGACCGAAGGCGTCGGCGTCCTCCATCGGGACCGCTTCGCGAACGGCGAGAAACGCGCACCATTACTCCCGGTCGACGCGGGCGACGGCGACGGGACCGACGGAAAAGACGCCGCCGCCGGCGGCGACTCGCTCGCCGGTCTCGTCGTGCTCACGCGAACGCGACTCAACGAGGGCGGTTCCGGTGCGGACGACGGCGACGCGCCCGAACTCCTCGTCCACCCCGACGACGCCGCGGCGCGCGGCGTCCGCGACGGGACGCGGGTCGTCCTCGACGGCGCCGAGGCGGTCGAAGCCGTCGCGTCGCTCTCCGGGGACGTGCGCGAGGGCGCGGTCTTCCTCGACGCCGAGTGGGCCGACCGACTCCTCGCCGGCCGGGAGTCGAGGTCCGTCGAAGTGCGGACGGCGGACTCGGAGTCGGACTCCGGTTCGGACTCGGGGACGGACCCGACGCCCGCATCTAACTGACCGGTCGCTCTTTTGCCGCATCTCGCTTCCCCGGAGCCGCTTGGTTCGTAGTGCGCGCTTCGGGCCGGTGGAACACTCCTACGTCGGTCGCGCGGTGATTCCTCGGAAGTGGGTCAGAATCGCTGCACCGGTCGGACCTCGGACCGCCCCGCTCCTTCGCTGACCGGTGAAACAGTACAAAAATATACCACTTAACGCTCTCACGGACGATAACATCTACGTAAAACGAACAATCACCGGCGCATCTCACCCGAAAGCAGTGAGTGACGTTGTCTCCCCCGCTCTCGTCTCGCCCTCATCCGGGCGGATTCGGTCCCGCTCTCCGAAATACGGAGAACGACTCACCGCGGCGCGATTCGGTGCGTCGGTCGCGGTCCCCGCGAGTCCGGAACCGCGGACGCCGAACGGAAGCACCCGACGGCGGCGGCGGGCGCTCCGGTAAGTCGCCTGTAACTATCCGCCGGGGTCGCCTGCCGGCTAGCGATGAGAGGAGCGAGACGAGCGTCGCCCTCCGCTCGGCGTCGCGCCCGCAGCGTTCACGAGTTCGTGCGCGCACAACCCAGAACGGCGAGCTACCACGCCTCCGGAAAGGAGGCGCTGTACGTCGGCCTGTCGCTGCTCGACCGGTCGGACGGCGACGAGGTGCTCGTGCCGAGTTACGCGCCGGCCGGCGTCGCCGCCGCCGTGCGCGCGGCGGGGGCGTCACCGCGCTTCTACCGCGTCGAGTCGCCGCACGAACCGGACCTGACGTCCGTCGAGGACGCCGTCTCCGAGTCGACGACGGCGCTCGTCGCCGTCCAGTACTTCGGTTTCCCGCAGACCCGGATGGACGACCTGCGGCGGGTCGCGAGCGACCACGGCGTCGCCCTCGTCGACGACGCCTCACACGGACCGCTCGGCTCCGCCGACGGCCGGGCGCTCGGCGCCCGCGGCGACGTGGGATTCGCAAGCTTCCACAAACCGCTACGCGTGCCCGACGGCGCCGTCCTCTACGTCGACGGCGCCTCGCCGCTCGTCGGCCGCAGGCCCGCCGACGAGCGGACCCGACGCGTCGGAACGCCCGGTCTCCGACCCGGACGCGGCGACCTTCGGTACTACGCCGTCTCGGCGAGCGCGGCACTCCGCGAACGCGTCCCGGCGCTGCGTAGACCGTTCCGCGCGGTCGTCGCGGCCGCCGGCGGTGCGGTCCGCGGTGACGGCGCCGCCGACTCGGAACTCGGTTCGGACGCCGACGCCGCCGGTTCGCGGCGCTCCGCCGGCCGGCGCCCGACGGACGGGGCCGAGTGGCACGGCGGGATGTCGTGGGCGACCCGGCGGGAACTGCGGCGGACGGACCCCGAGGCGGTGCGGCGCGAACGCCGGGACGCGTACCGAATCTGGGCGGCGGCCGCGGCCGACTGCGAGGGCGTCGCGCCCGTCTTCGCGGACCTCCCCCCGGGCGCCTGCCCGTGGGTTTTCCCGGTCGCGGTCGACGCCGACGAGGGCCGGGCCGAGCGGCTCGAATCCCGCGTCGACGACGCGTTCCGGTGGCCCAGACTCCCCGACGCGGTGGCCGGCGACGCGGCCTTCGCGACCGCGAACCGCCTCTCGCGGTCGGTCGTCTGCCTGCCGCTCCGCCGACCCACCGACGAGGCGCACGCCCGGCGACTCATCGGGACGGCGGACGACTGAGTTCCATGGACGTCTCGCGCTCCAGCACCCTCGTCTTCCTCGCCTCGGTCGGAACCACCGTCGCGGGGTTCGTCGGTCACGTCTACTTCGCCCGCGTCCTCGGTCCCGAACTGCTCGGCGCCTTCTTCCTGTTCCAGGCGCTTCTCACCGTCTGCATCGTCGGCACCGACCTCGGCGTCGGCACCGGGGTCGAGAAGCAACTGAGCGGCGCCTCCGACCGCGAGGAGACGTTCTCGACCGCGGTGGTCTTCTACGCGGTCACCGTCGGCGTCGTCGTCTGCGGCATCCTCCTGTTCTCCGATACGATCGACCGCTACGTCGGGATAGAGGTCGCGGCCCTGCTCGCGGTGGCCGTCTGCGCCAAGCAGTGCAAGCGCCTCCTCAACACCACGCTCAAAGGCGAACTCCGGGTCGGCGAGATATCCGGACCGATGCTGGCCGACCGGGTGGGGTGGGTCGCGGTCGGAGCGGCGCTCCTCGCCCTCGGATTCGGCGTCGAGAGCCTCGTGTACGGCACCATATTCGGGTCCGTCGTCGGCCTCGTCTGGATCGCCGCGAAGATAGACACCTCGTTCACCCGGCCGTCCTTCGACCGCCTGCGGTCGCTGCTCGGGTTCGCGAAGTACAACTTCGTCCCCTCGCTGGGGTTGCAGGTCCACAACTGGATGGACGTGCTGGTCATCGGCTACTTCCTCTCGCAGTCCGCCGTCGGCGCCTACGAGACGGCCTGGAAGGTGTCGACCATCACCACCGTCCTCGCCACGTCGGTCAGCACGACGGTCCTCCCGCAGACGAGCGCGTGGGATTCGGGGGAGAAACTCGACCGCATCGAAGACCTGCTCTCTTCGGCCATCACGCCCAGCATCCTCCTCGTCGTGCCGGCGTTCTTCGGCGTCGTCGCCCTCGCGCCTAACATCCTCGGACTGCTGTTCGGCCCGGAGTTCACCGTCGCGTCGCTGGCGCTGGTCGTCCTCGTCGCCGGGAAGGTGCCCGAGGCCATCCAACTGCTCGTCGGGCGGTGTCTGCTCGGGATGGACAGACCGAACCTCGTCGCGCGGGCGACCGTCTGGACCATCGGGCTCAATCTCCTGTTGAACGTCGTCTTGGTCGTCCAGTTCGGTCTCGTGGGCGCCGCCGTCGCCACGACGGCCTCGTTCACCGTCGGGCTAATCCTCCGTGCGAAGTATCTCTCGGCGCTCATGGACCTCCGAATCCCGTACCGCGAGGTGGGGTGGTGCGTCGTCGCCTCGGTCGGGATGTACGCCGCCGTCGTCGGCGTCACCTCCGCCTTCCCCGCCGACACCCTCCCGCGGCTCTTCGGGGTGGTGCTCCTCGCGGCGGTTGTCTACGGTGCCATCCTCCTCCTGTTCGGCCGACTCCGAACCCGCGCGATGGGGTTAGCGCGACGT